>NZ_JCAFRT010000009.1:0-169858 GCF_059368495.1 Stenotrophomonas sp. YJH_SMC_91
CTGCCGTGGGTAGAGTCGACTGTCAGTCGACTTTCGCGCGGAGCGCGGGGTTTGCTGCATGTGGCGGAAGAGCAGCCGACTGACAGTCGGCTCTACCACGCGCCCCCGGCGCTGGGGCCCCGGCCTGCGGCCGGTTCCCGGTCCTGCCTGCGCTGCAGGCAGGACCTTCGTCCCATGCCGTGGGCCGTGGGCGGTGCCATCATCGGGGTCTGCCTTCCCGGGAACCTGTGCTCGTGAAAACCCGTCTTGCCGTTGCCCTGCTGATTGCCCTGTCCGCCCCCGCCGTGGCCCTTGCCGCGCCGCCTGCCACCGCCGCACCGGCCAGCGTGGCCACCGAATCGCCCGCCGATGCCGCCTTCCGCGCGCTGTACGAGAAGGAATGGAAGTGGCGCCAGCAGGGCGGCGGTGAGGCCAGCGAGGACGAAGACGCGCCGGCCAATGCCACCCGCATGCCCGATGTCGGCCCGGCCGCGCAGCAGGCGCGCCTGAAGGTGTGGGACGAGACCCTCGCCGCGCTGAAGAAGATCGACCCGAAGACCCTGTCGCCCGACAACCAGGTCAACTACGCGATCTACCACGACCAGGTGTTCAACCTGGCCGAAGAGACGCGCCTGCGCGGCTACGAGATGCCGTTCAACGCCGACTCCTCGTTCTGGTCCAACCTATCCTTCATGGCCCGGCGCGAGATGAAGACCGTGCAGGACTACCAGAACTACATCGCACGGCTGAACGATGTGCCGCGTTACTTCGGCCAGCAGACCGAGAACATGCGTGCCGGCCTGAAGCGTGGCTTCAGCGTGCCGCGTGCCGTGCTCGATGGCCGCGAGGTCTCCATCGCCACCGTCGCCGAGCTGATGGATCCCACCGAGTCGCCGCTGTACGCGCCGTTCAAGAAGCTGCCCACCACCATCCCGGCCGCCGAGCAGGCTAGGCTGCAGGCGCAGGCGCGTGAAGCGATCAGCGGCAAGGTGGTGCCGGCGTTCCAGCAGCTGCGCACCTTCTTCGTCAACGAGTACGTGCCGCAGGCGCGCACCACCCTGGCCGCCGAAGCGATGCCTGATGGCAAGGCGTACTACAAGCAGCAGATCCACGAATACACCACGCTGGACCTGTCGCCGGACGAGATCCATCGCATCGGCCTGGATGAAGTCGCACGCATCCAGAAGGAAATGAACGACATCATCAAGCAGGTGAAGTTCAAGGGCAGCTTCGCCGAGTTCCTGACCTTCCTGCGTACCGATCCGCAGTTCTATGCCAAGACGCCGGAAGAGCTGCTGTCGCGTGCCGCGTGGATCTCCAAGCGGGCGGACGGCCAGCTCGGCAAGTACATGACGCTGCCGCGCGCGCGCTTCACCATCGTGCCGGTGCCGCCGGATATCGCGCCGTTCTGGACCGCCGGCCGTGGTGGCATGGGCACCTACTGGCTCAATACCTACAACCTGCCGTCGCGCCCGCTGTACAACCTGCCGGCACTGACGCTGCATGAGTCCGATCCGGGCCACGCGCTGCAGGGCGCGATCGCCGCCGAACAGAAGAACCTGCCCGAGTTCCGCCGCAACGCCTACATCTCCGCCTATGGCGAAGGCTGGGCGCTGTACTGCGAGAAGCTGGGCGTGGAGATGGGCATCTACGAAACCCCGTACGAGGATTTCGGCCGCCTGACCTATGAGATGTGGCGCGCCGCGCGCCTGGTGATCGACACCGGCGTGCACAGCAAGGGCTGGACCCGCGAGCAGGCGCTGGCCTACCTGCGTGACCACACCGCGCTGAGCGAGCATGAAGTGACCACCGAAGTGGACCGCTACATCTCCTGGCCGGGCCAGGCACTGAGCTACAAGCTGGGCGAGATCGCCATCGTGCGCCTGCGCGCGCAGGCCGAGAAGGAACTGGGCGACAAGTTCGACATCAAGGGCTTCCACGACACCCTGCTCAAGCAGGGCTCGGTGCCGCTGCCGGTGCTGGAACAGCAGATCCAAGCCTACATCGCCGAGCGCAAGAAGGCCTGACCGCTACCGGGTAGTGCCGGCCGCTGGCCGGCAATCCGACCCGGTCACGGGGTCGGATCCCTTTCCCAAGGAAAGGGCTCCGACCCCCTCTCAGCTCACCCCACCGCCCGCGGCTTGGCCACTCGTGCAGCAAAGGTCGGCAGCACCAGCAGGGTCAGCACGGTGGCGGTGATCAGGCCACCGATCACCACCGTCGCCAACGGCTTCTGCACTTCCGCACCGGAACCGCTGGCAATCGCCATCGGAATGAAGCCGACGATCGCCACCAGCGCCGTGGTCAGCACCGCGCGGATGCGGCTGGAGGCACCGTTGATCGCTGCCTGCAGCGGCAGGTCACCGGCATCCAGGCGTTCGCGGATCGCCTGCATCAGCACCAGGCCGTTCAAGGTGGCCACGCCGGAGACGGCGATGAAGCCGACCGCCGCCGACACCGAGAACGGCATGCCCCGCAGCAGCAGCGCGAGGATGCCGCCGACCAGCGCCAACGGCACGCAGCTGAACACCAGAATGGCTTCCTTGCCGCTGCGCAGGGCCATGAACAGCAGGCTACCGATCAGCAGGAACACCACCGGCACTACCGTCGCCAGCCGCTTCTCCGCGCGCTGCAGGTTCTCGAACTGGCCACCCCAGGTCAGGTAGGCACCCGGCGGCAGTGCCACGTCGGCCACCGCTGCCTGCGCCTCGCCGACGAAGCCGCCCAGATCGCGACCGCGCACGTTGGCCTGCACCACCACGCGGCGGCTGCCGTTGTTGCGGCTGATCTGGTTCGGCCCTTCGCTCACCGTGATGCGCGCCACTGACGACAGCGGAATCACCAGCCCCGAAGGCGTGGCGATCGGCAGCGAGGCCAGCTGGTCCGGATCGTTGCGCGAGGCATCGTCCAGGCGCACCACCACGTTGAAGCGGCGATCACCTTCGAAGATCTTGCCGGCCGCCGTGCCGCCAATGCCGGTGGACAGTGCATCACTGACGTCTGCGGCAGTCAGGCCGTACTGCGCCGCCGCCACGTGGTCGATCGCCACGTTGAGCGTAGGCAGGCCGGAGATCTGTTCCACCCGCACGTCGGCCGCGCCGTTCACCGCACGCAGCTTCAGCGCCACCTGGTCGGCCACCTTCTGCAGCTGGCTGAAGTCATCGCCGAAGATCATCACCGCCAGGTCGGTACGCACGCCGGAAATCAGCTCGTTGAAGCGCAGTTCGATCGGCTGGCTGAACTCGAAGCTGTTGCCCAGCTGCTGCCCGGCCAGCTTTTCGAAGCGCGCCACCAGTGCGTCCTTGGCCAGCTTCGGATCGGGCCAGTCCTTGCGCGGCTTCAGCACGATCACGCTGTCGGAGATGTTGGTCGGCATCGGGTCGATGGCCGCCTCGGCGGTACCGGTACGCGAGAATACGGTTTCCACTTCCGGCTGCTTGGCGATCGCTTTCTCCAGCGCGAGCTGCATCGCCAGCGACTGCTCCAGTGAGGTCGACGGCACGCGCAGGGCCTGCATCGCCACGTTGCCTTCGTCCAGCGTCGGCATGAACTCGCGGCCCAGCAGCGAGAACGCGCCGATGCCCACCACCACCATCATCACCGCAGCTGCCAGCACCGTGCGCGGATGTGCCACGGCCTTGCGCACCACCGGTTCGATGCGCGCACGCAGCACGCGGATCAGCCTGGTCTCGTGCTCGCCATCTTCGGCATGCGTATCGCCGTCCTTTACCTTCGGCTCGCGCACCAGCAGCGCGGCCATCGCCGGCACGAAGGTGAAGGAGAACAGGAAGGCACCGACCAGGGCCAGCATGAAGGTCGCTGCCATCGGGTGGAACGTCTTGCCCTCCACACCTTCCAGCGTGAGGATCGGCGCGAACACCAGCAGGATGATCAACTGTCCGAACGCAGCTGGACGCGCCATCTTCATCGCCGAATCGGCAGCCACGCGCAGCCGCTCCATCGCGGTCAACGCACGGCCCAGTTCGGCGCGGCGCTGGCCCAGCATCAGCAGGGTCGATTCGACCACGATCACCGCACCGTCCACCAGGATGCCAAAGTCCAGCGCACCCAGGCTCATCAGGTTGCCGCTGATCCCGAAGCGGTTCATGCCGATTACTGCGAACAGGAACGACAGCGGAATCACCAGCGCGGTGATCGTCGCTGCACGCAGGTTGCCCAGCAGCAGGAACAGCACCACCACCACCAGCAGCGCGCCCTCGGTGAGGTTCCTGGCCACGGTCTTGATGGTGGAATTGACCAGCACGCTGCGGTCCAGCACCGGCGCGGCCACAATGTCGGCCGGCAGCGATTTGTTCACCTGTTCCAGGCGCGCCGCAGCGGCCTGCGCCACGGTGCGGCTGTTGCCGCCGGCAATCATCAGCGCGGTACCCAGTACGGCTTCATGGCCGTTGCGGCTGGCCGCACCCAGGCGCGGCGCGCGGCTCAGCTCGACCTCGGCCACATCGGCCACGCGCACCACCACGCCATTGCGGGTCGCCACCGGGGCCTGTGCCAGATCCTCGGTGGTCAGCGCCAGGCCATCGGCACGCACCACCAGTCCTTCGCCGGCGCGCTGCACGAAACCGGCACCGGCCTGCACGTTGGAACGCTGCAGGGCGGTGACCAGATCGGCCAGGCCGAGGCCGTGCGCGGCCAGCCGGGCGCTGTCCGGATGCACGCCATATTCCTTGACGTAGCCACCGACCGTATCGACGCCGGCCAGCCCCGGGCTGGAACGCATCTGCGGCGCGATGATCCAGTCCTGCACGGTGCGCAGGTAGGTCGCACGTTCTTCCGGCGTGCACAGCAGATTGCCTTCCGGCGTGCGGTAGACCTCGCCGGCCTGCCAGCCGGCTTCACCCGGCTTGGCCAGCTTGGCCGGATCGAACGTGGTGAAGTCCACGGTCCACATCAGCACTTCGCCGAGGCCGGTGGTAACCGGCGACAGCATCGGCGACGCGCCATCGGGCAGGTCTTCAGATGCCTCGCGCATGCGTTCGGCCACCTGCTGGCGCGCGAAGTAGATGTCGGTCGCATCGGTGAAGATCGCGGTGACCTGCGAGAAGCCATTGCGCGACAGTGAACGCGTGGTGGTCAGGCCGGGGATGCCGGCCAGCGCGGTTTCCAGCGGGTAGGTCACCTGCCGCTCGATCTGCTCCGGGGTCAGCGCCGGTGCCACCGTGTTGATCTGCACCTGGCGGTTGGTGATGTCCGGCACCGCGTCGATCGGCAGCTTGCCCAGCTGGAACAGGCCCACCGCGGCGATCAGCGCCGCCATGAACACCACCAGCCAGCGGTGGCGCACCGCTGTTTCAATGATCAGCTTGAACATGGTCGCCTCCTCAGTGGCCGTGCTCGGCTTCGCCCTTGGCCAGCTCGGCCTTGAGCAGGAAGGCGTTGCTGCCAACGATGCGCTCGCTGCCGGTCAGGCCACCGAGGATCTCGATGCGTTCACCAGCGCGACGGCCGGCCAGCACCGGCTGCGCCTTGAAGCCGCCTTCGACGGCGACGAACACCGCGCTGCTGCCATCGACGTTCTGCACTGCATCGGCCGGGACGCTGAGCGAGTCGTCCTGGCCTTCGGTGACCACCACCGCCGATACCGGCGAACCTGCCGGCGGCAACGAGGCATCCACCGGCGTGGCACGGATGACCGCGACGCCGCCCTGCTGGCGCACATCGGCGGCCGAACCGGTGACGGTGGCGGTGAAGCTGCCACCCGGCACGCTGACTTCCAGCTTCATGCCGGGCGTGACCTGCGCGGCCAGCGCCGGCGGTGCGGTGAACACCAGCTCGTTCATCGTCGGGTCGGCGACGTCGGCCACCGCGCTGCCGGCGGCGACCACGCCGCCCGGGGTGACCTGCACGTTGCCGACGATGCCGGCCACCGGGCTGGTGATGCGCACGCGACCGCTGGCATCGGGCGCACCGTTGGCGGCGGCCTGGGCCTGCGCGGCAGCAGCCTGGGCCTGTGCCGCCAGCGAACGTGCACGGGAGGCTTCCATCTCCTGGCGGGCGACCACGCCCTGGTCGACCAGCGCCTTGTCGCGGCCATAGGCCAGCCGCGCGGCTTCGGCTTCGGCCGCTGCGGCCAGCGCATTGGCGCGGAACACCGCCGCTTCGCCGCTGACCACGATCGCCAGTGCCTGGTTCTGCTTCACCGCGGTGCCCGGTGCGACCAGAACGCGTTCGACGCGGCCGGTCACGGTCGACGCCACCGAGGCGCGTGCACCGACCGACGGTTCGACCCGGCCGGACAGGCGCGTGGAGCCACCGCCACCGCGACCGATCGCGACCACTTCGATACCGGAGGCCTTGATCTGCTCCGGGGTCAGCTGCACCACGCCTTCGTCGGCGTCAGCAGGTGCCTTCGCGGTTTCTGCCTTGGCTTCCTTGCTGCCGGCGGCATGGCCGTGGCCATCGTCGGTGCCGGCCTTGGCCGCAGCGGGGTTTTCATTGGCAGGCGTCTGCGCGTTGCCGGCGCAGCCAGCCAGCAGGACGGTCAGCAGTACGCCGCCGATCAGCGGGAAAGTACGGGAGAGAGTCATGGAGCCTCCACAAAGGGTGCGCGCCCTTCCAGGCGGGCAAGATCGATTTCCGCGGCGACGCGCGACAGGCGCGCATCCACGGCGGTGCCGCGGGCGGCGATGAGGGCGCTGCGCGTGCTGCGCAGTTCCAGCTGCGAGATGCGTCCGGCGTCGAAGCCAATGCGGGCCAGGCGATACGCCTCTTCGGCGGCGACCACGCTTTCATCGGCGGCGCGGGTACGGCTGCTGGCGGCCTTCAACCCGGCCACCGCAGAGAGGCGCTCGGCCTCGCTGTCGCGGCGCTGCTGGTCCAGGCGCGCTTCGGCCGCGCGCTGGTCGGCATTGGCGGCGCGGATGCCACCGCGGTTGCGGTCGAACAGCGGGATGCTGAGGCTGACCCCGAGGTTGTAGGCACGCTCGCCGCCTTCGCGGAAGCGGGTCTGCGCGGCGGTGACACTTAGGTCGGGCAGGGCACGCTTGCGCTCCAGCTCGACCAGCTTGCCCGCCGCATCGGCTTCGGCTTCGGCGATGCGCACCGCCAGTGCCACGTCGGTGGCGCCACGCGGTAGCGGCGGCGCACGGTCGAGCAGGCTGTCGTTGATCGACTGCACCGGTGCATCCAGCAGTGCAGCACCGGCCAGGCGGGCCAGCGCGGCATCGCGGAACGCCTGCGCTTCATCCAGCGCGGCGCTGGCGTTGGCCACCTCGCTCTGCGCCTGCACCGCACGCAGCTGCGGTTCGCGGCCCTGCTTGACCAACGCGTTGACGGCGTTGGCGTCAGCGCGGGTGAGGGTCAGTGCTTCTTCGGCCAGGGTGTAGCGGCGCAGTGCACTTTCCGCCTGTGCGTAGACCACCGCCAGCTGGCTGGCCACGTCGCTGCGGCTTTGGGCACCACGCAGGTTGGCCGCCTGGGCTTCGGCCCGGGCCGCACGGACGCGCGCGCCACGCTGGCCCCAGACCTCCAGCGGCTGGGACAAGGTGAGCACGGTATCGGCCTTGCCCATGCCGCCATAGGAGCCGGTGCCCCAGGCATTTTCAGCTGAGTAGGAGAGGGAAGGGTTGGGCAATGCACGGGCCTGGTCGGCGCGCGCGTCGGCGGCCTCGGCCAGCGCCGCACCCACGCGGGTGCCGGGCAGCTGGTCCAGGCGTTCAAGCAGGGCGTCGTAGGAAGGGGCGGCTTGCGCCATCACCGATGCCGCCGGGGCCAGGCCCAGCAACACGGCGACGACCAGCCCGGCCGCGCGCGGCGACCGAGGTGTCAGGATCGACATAGGAGGATTCCGGTTGTGAGTGAAACGGGAGCCCGCAATCGCGGGACGCGCTCAACTCACGCCCGGGGGGGACGCGTCAATTCATCCTGGGCGACCGCATAGGTCGCCGCGTCGCCGGCATTCATCCAGCGCGCCGGCAGTGGCGCACCGAAGGCGGCGAGGGTACTGGCCGGCAGGCTCAGGTTGGAGTGGTGGCAGTGGTTGTGGCCACAGGCACCAACATGCTTGCCGTCGGTATCGCCATCGGCATCCGGTGCGGACTCCACGTGCACCGTGCTGGCGTGCGGTTCTACCGTGCAGGCCAGCGCGTCGGCCACCGGCACGACCACGAATGCCGCCATCAGCAGCATCATCAGGTACGTACGCAGTTGGCGGGTGATCCGGCGCATGGAAGGGAGGCTAGCAAGCGGTTTTCGCCGGATACAATATCAATGGCCGCTTCGGGAATACGTCGGAATCTCCCGTTCAGGTGGGCCGGGCGCGGGGTCGGATCCCTTTCCGCCGGAAAGGGCTCTGACCCCGACACCTTGCTGCCGGCCAGCGGCCGGCACTACCGGTCTGCAGGCAGCTTCGCGATCACCTTGATCTCGAACTGGAACCCATACAGCCAGGTCACGCCAATACCGGTCAGGGTCGGGTGCGGCGCCTCGCCCCAGTACTCGGGCACGATCGCCCAGGCCTTCTCGAAGTTCTCTTCCGGATCGACCAGAAATACAGTCACATCGATCACGTCATCGAACGTGCAGCCGGCGGCGGCCAGCACCGCATTGAGATTCTCGAACGCGCGGCGCACTTGGATTTCGAAATCCGGCTCGGGTGAGCCGTCCTCGCGGCTGCCGACCTGGCCGGAGACGAACAGGAAGCCGTTGGATCGGATCGCCGGCGAGTAGCGGTTGCGCTCGTACAGGGCCTGGCGGCCGGCGGGGAAAACGACATCACGCTGTGACATGGGGAAGATCCCGTGGGAGAGAACGCCATCCTCCGCGCCAGTGCTGTCTGGATAAACCGCGATGATCAGCCTAGATTGATTGCCAATTCCAAACAATCATGGCCCGCCATGGACCGTTTCGAGGCGATGCGGGCGTTTGCCCGGGTCGTGGAAACCGGCAGCTTCACCCGCGCCGCGCACACGCTGCAGATCAGCCGCACCACGGTCACCCAGCTGGTGCAGCAGCTGGAGGCACACCTGCGGCTGCGCCTGCTCAACCGCACCACGCGCCGGGTCAGCGTCACCGCCGACGGCGCGGCCTACTACCCGCGCATCGCCCGCCTGCTGGCCGAGCTGGAAGAAGTGGAGGGCGGGCTGGGTGACGCGGCCACCCAGCCACGCGGGCGGCTGCGCGTGGATGTGCCCGGGCCGTACGCGCGGTTGCGGCTGGTGCCGGCGTTGCCGGATTTCCAGGCGCGCTACCCGGAGATCCAGCTGGACATCGGCGTCAGCGACCGCGAGGTCGACGTCATCGCAGACAACGTCGATTGCGTGATCCGGGGTGGCACCCCGGCCGACCCGGCACTGGTGGCGCGACCGCTCGGCGCGCTGCCGATCGGTTTCCACGCCAGTCCGGGCTATGTGCAGCGCTTCGGCCTGCCGACCGACCCGCGCGCGCTGGAAGGACCCGACCACCACATGATCGGCTTCCTCAGCCCGCGCAGTGGCCGGGCGCGGGTGTTCAGCGCACAGCGCGGCGATGAGCGCGTTGAGGTGCAGGGCCGCTATACGGTCGGCTTCGATGATGGAAATGCCTATCTGGCCGCTGCGTTGGCGGGGTTGGGCGTGGTGGCGCTGCCCAGCTACATGGCCGAACCGCACGTGGCGCGCGGCGAGCTGCTGCCGGTGTTGCAGGACTGGCAGCTGCCGCCGATGCCGATGCATGTGATGTTCCCGCCGAACCGGCACATGAGCCAGCGGCTGCGGGTGTTCATCGATTGGGTGGTGGAAGCGTTGGGGTGAGTGCATCGGCCGCGTGCGAGAATCGGCGTGCACGTACTGGAGAACGCACACCCTGATGAGCCGCATCGTCGCACTGGATACCGAAACCACCGGCATCTCCCACCGCCTGGGGCACCGGGTGATCGAAATCGGTGCCGTCGAACTGATCGATGGCCAGCTCACCGGCCGCCAGTTCCACACCTACCTGCAGCCGCAGCGCAAGGTGGATTGGGGCGCACAGCGCGTGCACGGCATCAGCGATGCGATGCTGGTGGGCAAGCCGCTGTTCTCCAGCAAGGCGGCCGAACTGCTGGAGTTCCTGCGCGGCAGCGAGATGGTCGCGCACAACGCTACCTTCGATGTGGGCTTCCTGGACAACGAGCTGCGCCTGTCCGGCATCCCCGGCACGCTGGCCCAGCACTGCCGCATCACCTGCAGCCTGAAGCTTGCGCGGGGACGCTGGCCGGGTCAGGGCAACAAGCTGGATGATGTGCTGCAGCGCCTGCGCATTCCCAGCCAGCGCGGCCTGCATGGCGCGTTGAAGGATGCGCACCTGCTGGCGCAGGTGATTCCGCACCTGCGCTGAGGCCTGGCCGCTGTCACACCGGCCGCAACCATCGCTCGATCATTGCAACGCCACAGGCCACCCCGTCCTCATGGCGCATCGCCACGCCCAGGGCCGCCGCGCGTGCGCGTGTTGCGTCGGTTTCAACGAAGGTGATGGCTGCCGCCAGCGTTGCTGCGTCCAGCCGCTTCGGTGACAACGGTGCCGGTGCCACGCCCAACCGATACAGACGATCAGCCCAGAAGAACTGATCGGCGGCGAACGGCATCACCAGCGAAGGAACACCGGCGCGGCAGGCCGAATGCGTGGTGCCGCTGCCACCGTGATGGATGGCGAATGCGCAACGCGGGAACAGCGCTTCGTGTGGAGTCGGCCCCAGTACGAAGACCGAATCGGGCAAGCGCATCGCAGGCAGTCCCACCCAGCCAGGAAACAGCAGCACCCGGCGTGGCGCCAGCGCCTGCAGCAGGGCCGGCAACACGCGCTCGCGATCAAAGCCGGTCATGCTGCCGAAGCCCAGATACACCGGCGCCGAGCCGGCATCGAGGAAGGCCTGCAGATCGGCCTGGGGTATCCAGGGCGCATCGGGAAGGCGCCATTGGCCACAGACGATGTGGTCGGCCGGCCAATCCGCCGGTGGCGGCAGCAGCTGCGGCGAGATGCCATAGAGCATCGGCAGGCCGGGCCACAGCGAGCGGCGCGGCGATTGCCCCAGCTGCTTGCGGGCTGCGTTGATCGGCCGACGGAACTGGCGCCAGATCAGGCCGTTGACCAGCCCATAGCTGGCGCGGTTCAACCAGCCCGGCGAGCGTCCCGGTGGCAGGAACGGAGAGCGGAAGGCCCGCGTCGGGGTCAGCGGGATCATGCCGGTGCCGATGACCGGCAGTCCGCGGCGTTCGCCCACGCTCATGCCGACAAAGGCCGCCAGGCCACCGGTCAGAATCGCATCGCAGCCTTCGGCAGCGGCATCTGCCTGGCGCATCCAGCCGCTGACATGCTGCAGCGCCATCCGTGCCAGCCCGCTACTGGCGGCGGCAACACCGTTGCCACGCGAGACCAGCGCGACCACTTCGTCATGGATGTCACCTTCAAGAGCCGCATGGGGCACATCCAGTGCCTGCGCGCTGCCCAGGGTGCCGCCATCGGCAAGCAGTGCCACCTCGTGGCCTGCGCCGATCAGCCCATGGCAGAGCATGGCCAGCGGACGCGTATCGCCTTCGGTTCCGTAGGTCAGGGCCAGCAGCCGCATGGAAAGCTCCGCAGTGAACCGGAGCAGTATGCCGGTTGGCGGGCTCCCGGCCCTGCCGGTTCAGCCGCAGCCTGTGGGTAACTTGCGCAAGTGCTTGAACCCGTGCATAATGCGCGGCTCGCTGTGTCCGGTTTTCTACCGGGCGGCGCCCCCGGGAGCACGTCCCCGGCCGCCCAACGCCAGCGTAACCCTTTGATTCTCTTGACGTGTGGTGGGCAACCATCGAGGCCGCCGTCTCCCGGGCTACGGGCTGACAACTACTACTATCGAGGTGCGCAATGTCCCGCGTATGCCAGGTTTCCGGCAAGCGAGTGCAGACGGGTAACAACGTCTCGCACGCCAACAACAAGACCCGTCGTCGTTTCCTGCCGAATCTGCACGAGCGCCGTTTCTGGGTGGCCAGCGAGAACCGCTGGGTCAAGCTTCGTGTTTCCGCGCATGCACTGCGCACCATCGACAAGAACGGCATTGATTCCGTTCTGGCTGAGCTGCGTGCGCGCGGCGAAAAGGTCTGAGGAGTAAAGCATCATGGCAGGCAAGCGCGATAAGGTCCGTATGATTTCCTCGGCCGGTACCGGCCACTTCTACACGACCGACAAGAACAAGAAGAACACCCCGGGGAAGATGGAATTCCTGAAGTACGATCCGGTCGTGCGCAAGCACGTCCTGTACAAGGAAGGCAAGATCAAGTAATCCGCAAGGATTGCTGGTCCCCGCGAAGAAACCCGCCCTTGTGGCGGGTTTTTTCATGCCCGATGTTCCCGTGGTGGGTGCCTGTGGGTGCCGGCCGTTGGTCGGCACACTCCCTCCACCCCCCGGTAGGTGCCAACTTTGGTTGGCACGCTGTCCCCGTGCTCGGTAGGTGTCGACCTTGGTCGACACGCGGTCCCCGCCCCCGGTAGGTGCCAACCTTGGTTGGCACGCTGCTTCAACGCAGTCGAGCGCGGCTCGACTCTACAAAGGCCGGTGGGCAGAATGGCCCATCACCTCCCGACGGGCGACACGATGCTGTTCGAGTGGTTGCTGGGTTCCTACCTGCTGCTGATCGACTGGCTGATCCGGCTGGTCGCGCTGTGCTGGATTCCCACCCGCACCACGCCCGGCGCGGCGCGCAGCTGGCTGCTGCTGGTCGGCTTCGTACCGCTGCTGGGCCTGCCGCTGTACCTGCTGTTCGGCCACCCGTGGCTGTCGCGCGAGCGCATCCGCCGCCAGGCCGAGGCCTCGCAGGTGATCCGCGAGGAGCAGGCGCTGCAGCATCGCCTGCGCTGGACCCCACAGCCCGACACCGCCAGCGCCGAGATCGTGCCGTTGGTGCAGCGCCAGGGCGATTTCATGCCGGTACACGGCAACGCCGTCGATCTGCTGACCGACTACGACGAGTCGCTGCACACGCTGATCGCCGACATCGACCAGGCCGAAGACCGCGTGCACCTGCTGTACTACCTGATGTTCGACGACGCGGTCGGCGAGGCCATTGTCGAGGCCTTGCAGCGTGCCGCCGCGCGTGGCGTGCAGTGCCGCGTGCTGCTCGATGCGGTGGGCGCCAAGCGTGGCCTGCGCGCCTATCGCAAGCGCCTGCAGGCGCGCGACATCGAAGTGCGCGCGATGCTGCCCGGTGGCCTGCGCTGGCGTCGCAGCGGACGCATGGACCTGCGCAACCACCGCAAGATCGCGGTGATCGACAACGAAGTGGCCTATGTCGGTTCGCAGAACCTGGCGGGCCCGCAGTTCGTGCCGGGCCACCCGAACCGCGAACTGGTGGCGCGCGTCCGCGGCCCGGCGGTGGCGCACCTGGAAGCCGTATTCGCCAGCGACTGGTACATGGAGACCGGCCAGCGCCTGGATGTGATCACCGATGTGCCCGAATGCGGCGACGACATCGCCACCCAGCTGCTGCCCAGCGGCCCGGCCTACCCGTACAGCAACGCGCGCGACGCGGTAGCCGCGCTGATCCACCTGGCGCGACGCCGGCTGGTGATGGTCACCCCGTACTTCGTGCCTGACGAAGCCACACTGAGTGCGCTGCGTATCGCCGCATTGTCCGGCGTGCAGGTGCAGCTGATCCTGTCTGCCAGCAACAACCAGCGGCTGACGTCGTGGGCGCAGGAGGCCTACTACGATGAACTGCTGCGCTGTGGCGTGCGCATCGCGCTGTACGAGCCGCAGTTCCTGCACGCCAAGCACATGAGCGTGGATGAGGACATCGCCGTGCTCGGCTCCATCAACATGGATATCCGCTCGTTCGCGCTGAATGCCGAGATCGGCCTGATCTGCTACGACCGCGCGCTGGTCCAGCAGCTGTGCGCGATCGAGGACGGCTACCTGCGCGAGTCGCGGCAGCTGGACCTGCAGCAGTGGCGCAGCCGTCCCACGTGGCGGCGCAGCCGCGAAGGTATTGCACGGCTGGCCGATGCGTTGATGTGAAGCAATGCCGGCCGCCCATTCCGGCAATCCGGCCCGTCATCGCCGATGGCCTACAATCGGCACATGACTGATTCACCGCGTAATGGCGAACTGGACCTGGCAATCATCGGTGGTGGTGCGGCCGGGGTGCTGGTGGCGATCCAGGTGTTGCGCCAGGCCAAGGCGCCGCTGGCGCTGGCCATCTTCGAACCCGCCTCGCAGCTGGCGCAGGGCATCGCCTATGCCACGCCATGGCCGGAGCATCTGCTGAACGTGCCGGCGGCGAAGATGAGTGCGTTTGCCGACCAGCCCGGCGATTTCCTCGACTACCTGATGGCCGCCAATGCCTACCCGGGCGAGGCGCGCGAGGTGCTGGGCGAGCGCTATGTGTGCCGCCACTACTTTGCTGCCTACCTGCAGCAGCGCCTGCAGGAGGCCGCTGCGACCAGCCCGGCACAGCTGCAAGTGATCGCGCAGCCGGTGCTGGGCCTGCAGCCGGATGACCATGGCTACCAGCTGACACTCGGCGATGGCAGCACGCTGCACGCCGCGCAGGCGGTGCTGGCCACCGGCAACAGCATGCGGCCGCTGCCGGTGGCCGGTGCCGAGGCACTGCCCGCCGATGACGTGATCGAGGCCTGGGACTACGACGGCGTACGCACCCTGGCCGGCGAGCAGGCCGTGGCCATCGTAGGCTCCGGCCTGAGCATGGCCGACACCGTGTTGGCATTGGTCGCCGCCGGCCACACCGGCCCGCTGCATGTGATCTCGCGCCACGGCCTGCTGCCGTTGCCGCATGCGCATGGTGGCCTGCCCAGGTTCGACCCGGCCACGCTGCTGCCGATGAACCTGCGCCAGCGCCTGCGCGCGTTGCGTGGGTTCGCACGCCAGGCACAGGCCGACGGCCTGCCGTGGCAGGGCGTGATGGACCGCATCCGTCCGCACGGGCAGGCGCTGTGGTGCAGCCTCGACGCGGCCGACCAGCGCCGCTTCCTGCGCCATGTGGTGCGCTACTGGGACGTGCATCGCCACCGCATCGCCGAAGAGGTCGACGCACAGCTGCAGGCGCTGATCGAAAGCGGCCAACTGCGTGTTCACCGGTCCCGCCTGCAACGCGTCGGCCGCGAAGGCGATGCCCTGCGGCTGTCGGGTCGCGATGCCACCGGCAATGAACAGCAGTGGACGATCAGCGGCGTGATCAACGCTACCGGCGTGGAAACCCGCGCCAGTGCGCTGCGCAACCTGCTGCTGCAGCAGCTGCAGGCCGATGGCCTGGCCCGCCCCGGCCCGCATGGGCTGGGCCTGGACAGCACGGTGCCGGGCGATCGCCTGTGTGCCGCCGGTGGCCAACCGCAGGCGCGGCTGGGCGTGCTCGGCAGCCTGCGCATCGGCAGCCTGTGGGAAAGTCTGGCGGTGCCTGAACTGCGTCAGCAGGCGCAGGCACTGGCCACCCAGGTGGTCGCAGGAGCCGCGACGGCGATGCCGTAAAATGGGGGCATGGATGTCTCCCACCTGCTTGATGGCCTGAACCCGGCCCAGCGCGAAGCCGTCTCCGCTCCCCCCGGCCACCACCTGGTGCTGGCCGGTGCCGGTTCCGGCAAGACCCGCGTACTCACCCACCGCATCGCCTGGCTGCATGAAGTCGAAGGCGTGCCGACCCACGGCATTTTCGCGGTGACCTTCACCAACAAGGCGGCCGGCGAAATGCGCCACCGCATCGACGCCCAGCTGCCCAACGGCAGCCGTGGCATGTGGATCGGTACCTTCCACGGCCTGGCCAACCGCCTGCTGCGCCTGCACTGGCAGGACGCGAAGCTGCCTGAAGGCTTCCAGGTGATGGACTCGGACGACCAGCTGCGGCTGGTCAAGCGCGTGGTGCAGGCGCTGGAGCTGGACGACGGCAAGTACCCGGCCAAGCAGATCGCGTGGTGGATCAACGCGCAGAAGGACGAGGGCCGTCGCCCGCAGCACATCCAGCCCGAGCCGCATGATGCGTGGCTGGAAACCATGCGCCAGGCCTATATCGAATACCAGGCACGCTGCGACCGCGCCGGCCTGGTCGACTTCGCCGAGCTGCTGCTGCGCGCGCATGAACTGCTGCGCGACAACCCGGCGCTGCTGTCGCACTACCGTGCCCGCTTCCGCGAGATCCTGGTGGACGAGTTCCAGGATACCAATGCCATCCAGTACGCCTTCGTGCGCGTGCTGGCCGGCGATTCCGGCCACGTGTTCGTGGTCGGCGACGATGACCAGGCCATCTACGGCTGGCGCGGCGCCAAGGTCGAGAACGTGCAGGGCTTCCTGCGTGATTTCCCAGGTGCGCAGACCATCCGCCTGGAACAGAACTATCGCTCCACTGCCAACATCCTCGGCGCTGCCAATGCGGTGATCGCGCACAACCCGGATCGCATCGGCAAGCAGCTGTGGACCGACAGTGGCGACGGAGAACCGATCGACCTGTACGCGGCGTACAACGAGATGGACGAGGCGCGCTACATCGTCGAGCGTGCCCGCCAGTGGGTACGCGATGGTGGCAGCTACACCGAAGTGGCCGTGCTCTACCGCAGCAACGCACAGTCGCGCGCGCTTGAAGAGGCGCTGCTGAGCGAACAGGTGCCCTATCGCGTGTACGGCGGCATGCGCTTCTTCGAACGGGCCGAAATCAAGGACGCGCTGGCTTACCTGCGCCTGCTGTCCAACCGCAACGATGACGCCGCCTTCGAGCGCGCGGTCAACACGCCTACCCGGGGCATCGGCGACCGCACGCTGGACGAAGTGCGCCGCGAGGCGCGCGCGCAGGGCATCTCGCTGTGGGAAGCAACGATGCTGGTCACCCAGGGCAACGCGCTGGCCGCACGCGCGCGCAATGCACTGGCCGGCTTCCTGGGGCTGGTCAACGAGCTGCAGGCGCAGACCGTGCACATGACCCTCGCCGAGCGCGTGGACCACGTGCTGGCCCGCTCGCAGCTGCGCGAGCACTGGAGCAAGGAAAGCCGCAATTCGCTGGATTCGGAATCGCGCACCGACAACCTCGACGAACTGGTCTCGGTCGCTTCGCGCTTCGTGCGCCGCGCCGACGACATCGAGGAAGTGGGCGAGGACATGGACGAGCTGGTCGCGTTCCTGGCCTACGCCGCGCTGGAGGCCGGTGAAGGCCAGGCGCAGGCCGGCGAGGACGGCGTGCAGCTGATGACCCTGCATTCGGCCAAGGGCCTGGAATTCCCGCTGGTGTTCCTGGCGGGCATGGAAGACGGCCTGTTCCCCAGCGCACGTTCGCTGGAGGAAAGCGGGCGGCTGGAGGAAGAGCGCCGCCTGGCCTACGTCGGCATCACCCGCGCGCGCCAGAAGCTGGTGCTGAGCTATGCCGAGTCGCGCCGCATCCACGGCCAGGACAACTACAGCCTGCCGTCGCGCTTCCTGCGCGAGATCCCGCGCGAACTGCTGCACGAAGTGCGCCCGAAGGTACAGGTCTCGCGGCCGGCCTCGATGGGTGCCAGCCGGGTGATGGGCCATGCCTCGATCGAGGCGCCGCCGGTCAAGCTCGGCGCGCTGGTCACCCATCCCAAGTTCGGCGAAGGCATGGTGACCGACTACGAAGGCAGCGGCGCCCACGCCCGCGTGCAGGTCGAGTTTGCCGACGCCGGCAGCAAGTGGCTGGTGATGGCCTACGCCAACCTGACGGTGATCTGATCACCGTCGGGGGGCGGGATCCCTGTAGAGCCGAGCCATGCTCGGCTGCTGTTGGCGGGGAAGAACAGCCGAGCATAGGCCCGGCTCTACAAAAGCGGTTGGACGTTACACGTATGGGGTCAGAGCCCCTTTCCGTTGGAAAAGGGATCCGACCCCGATACGCTGCAGCCATGACCCGCAACGTGCTCTTCCTCTGCAGCCAGAACCGCCTGCGCAGCCCGACGGCCGAGCAAGTGTTCGCCGAGTGGCCGGGCATCGAAACCGCATCGGCCGGGCTGCTGGCCGATGCCGAGGAAGTGCTCAGCCCCGAGCTGCTGCAGTGGGCCGATATCGTGTTCGTGATGGAGCGTGCTCACCGCAACCGGCTGTCCAGCCGCTACAAGCCGTGGCTGAAGGACAAGCGGGTGATCTGCCTGGATATCCCGGATGACTACGACTACATGGACCCGGTGCTGGTGGAGTTGCTGAAGCGCAAGGTGGCGCCGTTCCTGCGTTGAGCGTTGGTGGTGTAGAGCCGAGCCCATGCTCGGCTGCTTCTGGCGGGAAAGGCAGCCGAACATGGCTCGGGTCTACCAGAAAGACAGAGCGTCAGTCCTGCGCCTTTGAACCGGCCGTCGCATCCTGTTCGGACATCGACTGCTGCAGGCTGCTGGTGAAACTCTTTACCGCGCGCTCCAGTGCGATTTCCCAGTTCTCGCGTGATGGCACCTGGAAGATGTTCGCGCCATGCCCGGTGGCGGTGAAGGTACGGGTCTGGCCTTCCTTCCGCGCAACGACCTGCACCGAAATGTCGGCCAGCATCTGTTGTGTGGATGACACCATCCGGAAGAAGTTCGCCGGCATCTTGACCGAGAAATCGGTGAGCGAGGCCTCCAGTTGCGTACATGAGGTTTCGCACTGATCGGCGGTGCGATAGCCCATGTTTCGCAATGCCTGGATCATGATTGCGCGTGTCTTGTCCGCCGCTGTGGTGGACTCGATGGAGACAAGGACGCCGTTGCCTTGACGAACCACCCCGGCAATGTTCTTCGCACGGTCGGCTGCCGCAACTTCCGGGTAATAGACCGGACGGACGTCGCGCACCGGCCCCACCACCACTACCGGACCCTCTTCGGGATTCACCCGGATATCGGGCACGTTCACGCGCACCACTTCGGTGCGGATGCCGCAGCCGGTGAGGAGCAGCAGCAGCGAAAGACCAATGATCGACTTCATGTATTCCCCCTGTTGGAATGGTGTCCTTGCGACGCGCATTATCGCGTGGCTCGCAGGCAGCGGGAGTGGCGTTGGTCACAGCGGGGCAGCCGAGCATAGGCGTGGCTCTACTGGGACGAGCAAAATGCAGTCGAGCATGGCTATGCCGGTCGTCCTGACCGGCACCCTTTGGGCGGTCGCAAGCGACGTTGGCAGCGGCTCCTGCCGCTCCCTTCGACTCTACAATGGGGCCTGACATCCTCCAGGAACGCCCCCATGACCGAACCCACGCTGCACGTCACCGTGAAGTTGAACGCCCGGCTGCAGCCGGAGCATCGCCACGAACTGTTCGAAGATCCGCTCGATGCGCTGCTGCAGGCGGCCCAGGTGGGCGAGCTGACTGGCGGCGGCACCGCGATGTCCGATCTCGGCGAGGTCGAATACGGTGATATCGAAGTTACCCTGGTCGATGCGGCCGGCGTGCCGAAGCTGATCGACCTGCTGGAACAGCTGGGTGCACCGAAGGGTTCGCAGCTGCAGGGCGCGGGTGAAGCCGACCGCAGCTTCGGCGTGACCGAGGGGCTGGGCATCTACCTGGATGGCCTGAACCTGCCGGACGAAGTCTACGAGCAGTGCGATTCCAACCACGTGTTCGAACAGCTGTCGGAGAACATCGACGGCCTGGGCGAGATCTGCAGCTGGTGGCAGGGCCCGACCGAAACCGCGCTGTACATGTACGGCGGATCGTTCGAAGCGATGCGTGATGCGATTGCCGGATTCGTGGGCAGCTATCCGCTGTGCCAGAACGCACGCGTGGTGCAGATCGCCTGAAGGTAGGGGCGCTGTAGAGTCGAGCAAGCTCGACTCTACGGCAGCAGGTTATCGGCCGGCTGACTGCCGGGCGTTGTCGCGCAGCGCCATGTCCTTGCCGATCTGGTAGCCGCCGAACAGCACCGCCAAGGCGATGATCGCGGCGACCATGATGGACTTCTGGGAACTCCAGACGGGCGGCTTGTTGTCCTGCATGTCGGTCGTCCTTGGGCGCGGCAGTGCGCCGCCCGCCGAGCATGCGCCGCCCGACCGGTGCGTGCAAGCGGGCGGTGCGCACACGCCAATGCGCGGCGCCGGATTGATTCTGCTCAAGGCACGGCCTGCACATCCGGTGTGCAATGGTGTCGTTCCCATCTGGCAGATCGCTACGGAGCCCCACCATGTACAAGCGCATCCTGATTGCCACCGACGGATCCGAGCTGGCCGACAAGGGCCTGGCCAAGGGCCTGGAGCTGGCCAAGGACCTCAATGCCGAGGTCGATATCGTGACTGTTTCCGAGCCATGGGCCGTCGGCATGTACGATGCCATGGGCTGGAGCGTGGGCTACATGAACAGCCCCGAGTACAAGGCCGACCGCGAGGAAGGTGCGCAGAAGGTGCTGCAGCCGGCGCTGGCCAAGGCGGCCGAGCAGGGCATCACCGCCAATCCGGTGCACGTGCTGGACCGCTACGCGGCTGACGGCATCATCGAGACCGCCGGCGAGCGCAACAGCGACCTGATCGTGATGACCTCGCACGGCCGCCGTGGCGTGACCCGCGTGCTGCTGGGCAGCCAGACCGCCGAAGTGCTGGCACGCAGCACGCTGCCGGTGCTGGTCATCCGCTGATCCACACCACTGATTCAAGCGTTCCCGGGGAGGGGACCCGACGCCGGCCGCAGGATGCGCGCCGGCGTTGTTTTTTGTCGGGGATCGGGGGGCGGATCCACGCATGGCGTGGATCTACTGATAGGCGGTCACCCACGCATGGCGTGGATCCACGTTCGTTGTCCCGGTAGATCCACGCCATGCGTGGATGGGCCGTGCCGATGGCCTTGAGGGGTCAGAGCCCTTTCCTGTGGAGAGGGATCCGACCCCGGTCACATCACCAGCTGTACAGCTTCCAGTACACCGGCGACACACCGTCCTTGTCGTTGTCGAAACGGCCATCGCCGTTCTTGTCGTACATGTAGAACGGAGCACCGCGCGATGGCGTCACCTTGACCATGCGCAGCTGGCCGGACACACGGTATTCCTCGATGACATCGCCGTTGTCCATGGTGCGCTTGGAGACATCGGCGCCCTTGACGTCCACCGGGGGAGCACCTGCGCCACCCATGCTGGCGCAGCCAGCGAGCAGGAGCAGGGAAGCCAGCATCAGGGTCTTCATCGGCGGGGGCCTTTGCCTGGAGAGAGCCCTGATTATGCCCCATCGCCAGGTGCGTGCCGTGTCGTCGCGGTGCAGGCACGGGCGCGTAGAATCGGCCCATGAGCAGATTAGTCCTGATCGACGGGTCCAGTTACCTGTACCGCGCGTTCCACGCGCTGCCGCCCCTGTCCAATGCACAGGGTGAACCCACTGGCGCACTGTTCGGCGTGGTCAACATGCTGCGTTCGACGCTGAAGGAACGCCCGGCCTACGTCGCGTTCGTGGTCGATGCGCCCGGCAAGACCTTCCGCGATGACCTGTACGACCAGTACAAGGCCAACCGCCCGCCGATGCCCGATGAGCTGCGCAGCCAGGTCGAGCCGATGTGCCGCATCGTCGAGGCGCTGGGCATCAGCATCCTGCGCGTCCCCGGCGTGGAAGCCGACGATGTGATCGGCACGCTGGCCCTCCAGGGCCTGGCGCAGGACCTGAAGGTGACCATTTCCACCGGCGACAAGGACTTCGCCCAGCTGGTGCGCCCGGGCATCGAGCTGGTCAACACCATGACCGGAAGCCGCATGGATTCGGATGCGGCGGTGATGGAGAAATTCGGCGTGCGCGCCGACCAGATCATCGACCTGCTGGCGCTGATGGGCGACACCGTCGACAACGTGCCGGGCGTGGAGAAGTGCGGGCCGAAGACCGCCGCCAAGTGGCTGGCCGAGTACCAGCACCTGGATGGGGTGATGGCGGCCGCGCCGACCATGAAGGGCAAGATCGGCGAAAACCTGCGCGCGGCGCTGGAGCGCCTGCCGCTGAACCGCGAGCTGGTGACCATCCGCACCGACCTGGCGCTGGACGCCAGCCCGACCACGCTGGCCCTGCGCGAGCAGGACGTGCCGGAGCTGACCGAGCTGTATGCGCGCTACGGCTTCACCCAGGCGCTGAAGGAGCTGGGTGCGCCGGTGCCGGCACCGGTGGCCGCCAGCGAGGCGACCCCGAGCCTGCGCGGCACTGCGGCCGGCTTCGCGCGTGGCAGCGTCGAGGCGCCCGCCGCCGGCACGCTGGATCCGGCACTGTCCGCGCCGGGTGAATACGAGACCGTGCTGAGCGCCGAGCAGCTGCAGGCCTGGGTCGAACGCCTGCAGCAGGCCGACCTGATCAGCTTCGATACCGAAACCGATGCGCTGGACGCGATGCGTGCGCGGCTGGTGGGCATCAGCCTGGCCGTCGAGCCGGGCAGGGCGGCGTATATTCCGGTCGGCCACGATTACCCGGGTGCGCCGGCCCAGCTGCCGATGCAGCAGGTGCTGGACGCACTGCGCTCGGTGCTGCAGGACCCGGCGAAGAAGAAGCTGGGCCAGCACGGCAAGTACGACCTGCACGTGCTGCGACGCCACGGCGTGCAGGTGCAGGGCTACCACGACGACACCATGCTCGAGAGCTTCGTGCTCAATTCCACCGCCACCCGCCACGACATGGATTCGCTGGCGCTGCGCTACCTGGGCTACAGCACCATCAAGTTCGAGGACGTGGCCGGCAAGGGCGCCAAGCAGATTCCGTTCTCGCAGGTGGGCATCGACGAGGCCAGCCGCTACGCCGCCGAGGACGCCGACATCACCCTGCGCCTGCACCACGCGCTGCAGCCGCAGCTGCTGGCCGAGCCGGCGCTGGACAGCGTTTACCGCGGCATCGAGATGCCGCTGGTGCCGGTGCTGGCCAGCATCGAAGCCAACGGCGTGCGGGTCGACACCGACGAACTGCGCCGGCAGAGCCAGGACCTGTCTTCGCGCATGCTGGCCGCGCAGCAGAAAGCCACCGAGCTGGCCGGGCGCAGCTTCAACCTGGATTCGCCCAAGCAGCTGCAGGCGGTGCTGTTCGACGAGTTGAAGCTGCCGGCGGTGGTGAAGACCCCCAAGGGCCAGCCCAGCACCAATGAAGAGGCGCTGGAGGCGATTGCCGACCAGCACGAGCTGCCGCGCGTGATCCTGGAGTACCGCGGGCTGGCCAAGCTGCGCAGCACCTACACCGACAAGCTGCCGGAGATGGTCAACCCGGATACCGGCCGCGTGCATACCAGCTATCACCAGTCCGGAGCCGCCACCGGCCGCCTGTCCTCGTCGGACCCGAACCTGCAGAACATCCCGATCCGCACCGAGGACGGCCGTCGCATCCGCCGCGCGTTCGTGGCGCCGGAGGGCTTCCAGCTGCTGGCGGCCGACTATTCGCAGATCGAACTGCGGATCATGGCCCACCTGTCCGAGGACCCGGGCCTGGTGCGTGCCTTCGAGCAGGGCGCCGACGTGCACCGTGCCACCGCCGCCGAGGTGTTCGGGCGCACGCTGGAGGAAGTGACCCCGAACGAGCGCCGCGCCGCCAAGGCGATCAACTTCGGGCTGATGTACGGCATGAGCGCCTTCGGCCTGGCCCGCAACCTGGGCATCGACCGTGGCCAGGCGCAGGACTACGTGGCGCTGTACTTCAGCCGCTACCCGGGCGTGCGCGATTTCATGGAGCGGATGCGCCAGCAGGCCCGCGACCAGGGCTATGTGGAAACCCTGTTTGGTCGTCGCCTGTACCTGAACGACATTCATGCACGTAACCAGGGCCTGCGCGCCGGTGCCGAACGCGCGGCGATCAACGCGCCGATGCAGGGCACCGCCGCCGACATCATCAAACGCGCGATGGTGGACGTGGACCAGTGGCTGCGTGACAGCGGCGCACCGGCACGGATGATCCTGCAGGTGCACGATGAACTGGTGTTCGAAACCGAAAGCAGTTTCGTTGAAGACTTGCGTTTGCAGGTGGTCGAGCGCATGTCGCAAGCGGCCAAACTGCGGGTGCCGCTGGTGGTCGATACCGGCGTCGGCAACAACTGGGACGAAGCGCACTGAGGGTATTTCAGGCCGAAAACGACGTGAATTCGTTCATTCGTCAGAGGTTTCTGACTCGATCATGAATGTTGTCCTGATCGAGGTTCATTAAATTGGGCCCCTTCACGAACCGTTAGTGTTCGGAGTGCTTCTATAACTCTCGACAGGCGCAACGCCTGTTGTGGATCTCTCCCATCCCCTGGAGCAGATCTCGGAACGGGGACTCCTCCCCAAGTGCCCGTTCCCCGGCCCCGTTGACCTCCCCCTGGTCAGCGGGGCTTTTTATTTGTGCCGCCGGAACATCTCGGATGGGGTCAGATCCCTTTGCCCGCTGGGCAAAGGGATCTGACCCCAGGTGCTAGGCTGGGCCACCGTCCAGCAGGGGAACCCGCGATGCCCGATCTGTTCGCACTGGCGATGCCGTGGTGGGAGTTCATCCTGCGCGCGGTGGTGGTCTATGTCGTGGTGCTGGGCATGGTCCGGCTTGGCGGCAAGCGGGCTCTAGGGCAGATCACGCCCTTCGACGTGCTGTTGATCGTGCTGCTGGGCAATGCGGTGCAGAACGCGCTGCTGGGCACCGATACCTCGCTGGGCGGCGGCCTGCTGCTGGCCGCGACCCTCATCCTGCTCAACTATGGGGTGGGCTGGCTGACCACCCGGAATCGACGCATGGAGCGGATGATCGAAGGAGAACCTACCGTAATCGCGCGCGATGGCCGGCTTTTGGAGGGTGTTCTTCGCCGCGAACTGATCAGCCGGGCCGATTTCGATGCTGCGTTGCGCCAGCAGGGTGGCCTGCGGATCGAGGATGTGCAGATCGCCCTGCTGGAGACGACCGGGCACATCACCATCCTTCCGCGGAAGGGCACCTGATCGTGCAGCACCGAGCATGGGCTCGGCGCTACAGCGCATCATTCACGGTGTGCAGCGGGTAGTGCCGGCCGCCGGTTTGCGCTCGTAATAGGCGAAACGATTGCCGCTGTCGATACCGACCAGGTTGCCGTTCTGCAGCAGCTGCAGCACGAAGTCGCTGCCGATATCGCGGTGGATGAGGATGCGGCCATCGCGCAGGCTTGCCCGCAGTGGCTGTTCGCGGCCACCGGCCTCAACCACACCACCCTCGAGGAAACGCAGCTGCGACAGCACGCTGCGCTCGGCTTCAAAGCTGCCACAGGGCAGTGCGGCGGCCGGCACCGGCGTGAGCGCTGCCGCGGGGGCGCTGGCGAGAACGGCAAGGTCTTTGGCCGGACCGCAGGCCGGGGCATCCGCGCGCTGTGCACAGGATCGCTGCAGCGCATCGCGGGCCTCCTGCAGGCGGCCACTGCTCCACAAGGTTTCGGCGGTGTCGGCGCAGAACGTTTCGCCCTGTTGCACGCGGCAAAGGTCGATCAGTTCATCAAGCTGTGCAGGTGGCAGAGGCGCATCCACGGAATGCTGCAGGCCGAGCAGGGCCTTGCCCATCATTTCCGAGGCAATCTCCTTGGCTGCCGTCATGCAACCCTCGGCGTCGAACGAGGGCAGCTCCTCCCTGCAGATCTCGGGAATCGGCGGTTCTTCCTTTCCGGGCGCTGCGTCCTTGGCCTGCTGCTGGTAGGTCTCCAGCAGGCGCATGCAGGCTGCGCCCACGCCCTCGGCGCACCAGGCGTGCAGTTTCACGGGTGCGGCCTCTGGCAGCGCCTCCAGGCACTCGGAGGTGTTCATCACGCAACCGCCCTCGACGGGCTGCGGCATCGTCTTGCAGGCGGCGGCGTGCTCACGGGTGAACTCGCGATAGGGCGTGCTGATCGTGCGGTCGTTGTCCGAGAAGTACCAGTTTTCCAGCTGGCCCGTGGACAGGTTGCCGGTACCGAGCACGTCTTCCTGGCGGGCGATGCGCAGCTCCTCGGTGGCCTGGTAGGGGCCGGACAGGAAGCCGTGGCCTTCGCTCTCCAGGGTCAGCGTGGTGTTGCCGTTGCTGTCCTTGTAGGTGCCGCAGGCCATCGACTGAGCGGCGGCCGGCAGGCTGGCCGAGGCCAATGCAAGCAACAGCAGGGAGCGCCAGCCCGCAGCGCGAGGGCGGGGGGAAACAGCAGCGGGCATGGGGTCATCCTTGAAGGAAGTGAGCAGGGCCTGTCCGGTGCGGGGCGCACCACAGGCAGGAGAGGGCGCCACGGGTCAGGCGTGGCGCCGGAAGATCACAGCCAGTCGCGCGGCACCAGATAGTCGGCCAGGCGCGCCTCGGCGCTGCCCGCTTCCGGGGTGAAGCCGTACTCCCAGCGTACCCGGGGCGGCAGGCTCATCAGGATGCTTTCGCTGCGGCCACCGCTCTGCAGCCCGAACAGGGTGCCGCGGTCGTAGACCAGGTTGAACTCCACGTAGCGGCCGCGGCGGTACAGCTGGAACTCGCGTTCGCGCTCGCCATAGATGGCGTCCTTGCGCTGCTGCACGATCGGCAGGTAGGCGTCGAGGAAACCATCGCCGACCGCACGCAGATAAGCGAAGTCGCGCTCGAAGTCGCCGTGCAGGTCGTCGAAGAACAGCCCGCCGACGCCGCGCGTTTCATTGCGGTGGCGCAGGAAGAAGTACTCATCACACCAGCGCTTGTGCGCGGCATAGCGTTCGTCGCCGAACGGCGCACACAGATCGCGTGCCACCTGGTGCCAGTGCTGCACGTCCTCGTCGAACGGATAGAACGGGGTCAGGTCGAAGCCGCCGCCGAACCAGCTGGCCACCACTTCACCATCGCGCTGCGCCTGGAAGAAGCGCACGTTGGCATGGGTGGTCGGCACGTAGGGGTTGAGCGGGTGGAACACCAGCGACACGCCGGTGGCGCGCCAGGAGGCGCCGGCCAGTTCCGGGCGGTTGGCCGAGGCCGACGGCGGCAGGCGGCTGCCGGACACATCGGAAAAGCCGATACCGGCCTGCTCGAACACCGCGCCGTCGCGCAGCACGCGGGTGCGCCCACCGCCGCCCTCGGCACGCTGCCACAGGTCTTCCTGGAAGCGGGCCCGGCCATCGACGGCCTCGATCGCCGCACAGATGCGGTCCTGCAGGTCGGTGAGGTAGGCGCGCACGCGCTCGAATTCGTTCATGGCGCGTACTTTACCGCAGGGCCCGCCCGAAGCTGCGGACAGGCCCTGGCCGGCTCAGCGCTTGCGGTTGGAATGGCGTGGCGGCGGGGTGTCGTCTGATGCCGCGTCATCGGCCGCCTTCTGCAGCGCGCGGCCCAGATCGATCAGTTCCCAGTTCTGGGTGCCGAGCACGTCGCAGGCCACGTGCAGGCCACTGCGGTCGGCCTTGCACAGCCGGTCCAGCAGTGCATGTGCATCCACCTCGGCATCGTTGCCCTGGGCCGTGACCAGGTTCTCGCAGCCCTCGCGGACGCCGGCGCGGCAGACCGTGGTGTAGTGCTCGGCGGCCTGCAGCCAGTGCCCGGACAGCGCAAGGCGGTTGCCGAGTACGTTGCAGCCCTGCAGCTTGCCCTGCGCGCAGCAGGCTTCCGCCCCGCCGGTAGCGAGCGCCTGCGGGCAATCCTGGGGTAGCGGCAGCACGGTGTACTGCTTCGGTGCACTGCAGCGGCCCGGGCCATCGCCAGTGGGGGTGAACACCTGGAAGCGGGTCCAGGTATCCAGGCCCAGCAGTTGGCCGCCAGGCAGCGGACGCAGCACGAAGTCGCCGCCCCTGTCGTGGCGGATGCGGATGTCGCCCTCTTCGACGCGGGCGCGGAGATGGCTGTTCCAGCCAACGCCGACCAGGCCGTTGTCACCGAAGTCCAGCGTGTCCATCAGACCGCCATCGGCCCGGTAGTTGCCGCAGGGCAGGGCCGTTGCCGGTTGCGGTCGCAATGATGCGCCCAGCGCCTGCAACGCCGGCAGACGCTCGCAGGTGGCGGTGTCGTTGCCCGGTGTGCAGGCCGCAGCCAGCGCCTGCACCGCCAGCAGGGGATCTCCCGCGTCCCAGGACAGTTCGGCCACCCGCTCGCAGAAGCCGCCATGCGCTACCTCGCGGCACAGCCGCAACAACTGTTGCCGCCGCTCAGCCGGAATGATCACCGGCACGGTCGGCGCCGTCATCGTCACCATGGCTTCGGTCATGGCTGCCGTCATCGCGGCCTTGACCAGCTGCGCCTGCACTGCGGGGTCGGCCTCGAGCGCGGCGGCACATGCCGGGGTTTCCTGTTCGAAGCCACCGTTGTCACAGGCAGCGGGGAGCTTGATACCGGACAGGGCGGCGTCGAGGGCCGCCTTCTGCTGGACAGGATCGGCTTCGACGACAGGTTTAGCCTCCTCATGCCAACGATCAGCCAGTTGCAGGCACATGCCGGGCACGCCTTCCCGACACCCTGCTTCCAGCGTGGCCGGAGTGGCTTCGTGACGGTTGTCCAGGCAGGCCACGGCATTGGCCAGGCAGCTGCCTTCAGCCGGCGTGGTTGCTGCGGCGCACTGTTCGGGGGCCAGCAGGATGTAGGTCGTGCCATCCACCTCGACCGTGCGGCCACGGTCGCGCACCTGCAGCGCGCTGGGCAGGCCATGTTCCAGGTTCACCAGTTGCAGCTTTCCGTCGATCTGCTGGAACGCGACCGGAGACGGCGCACTGCCGAAGTGCTTCTGCTCGCCACGGTTGGGTGAGCTGATGCGCAGCGTGCTGCTGCCTTCGTCGGCCTTGAACAGGCCGCATTGTGGTGACTGTGCGGCGGCCATCGGTGCGGCCAGCAGCAACGCCCAGGCCAGCCAGCGCTGGCGCGGTGCGGGTGAATGCATGTCGTCTCCTTGACGATCGAACGGGAAACTCCAGGCGCTACGGCGAACCAGGGCCCTCGCGCGGGGGCGTACATTCTGCCGTGCCGGGCACGGGCTGGTAACGCTGGTAGGCGGTCTGCGCATCCATGCCGAGCAGATCGCCGTTGCCGAGCTGGCGCAGCACAAGGGTTTCGCCGTTCTGCTGCATGTGGATGGCGCCGTTCTGCAGGCGGGCCCGGGTGCCATCGCCGAAGTCGAGCCTGTCGATCACGCCTCCATCGGCCTGGTAGCGGCCGCAGGGCACCTGCTGGGCCGGGACGAGGCGCAGGTCGGCGCCGGGACCGCGCAGCGGTGCGATGCGTTCGCAGGCGCTGGCGCGGCCGGCATCGCAGACCACCTGCAGCGCCTGCACCGCCAATGCGGGCTCCAGCGCGATCAGCTGCTGTGCGGCTACTTCGACGCAGAAGCGGCCACCACGTTGCTGCAGGCACAACTGCTGCAGGCGATCGCGTGCAGCGGCCGGAAGCGGTGAATCCGGCATGTCTTCGTCTTCCTGTTGCAGGCGTTCACCGACCTTCTGCATGGCGGCGGCCAGCGCATCGCCGGTCAGCGTCTCGCAGGCCTGCGGGTCATGGCCGGGCGTGTGTTCGCGGCAGATGGGCGGGCGTTCGAAGCGCGCGGGGCTGGTGTCATCGCTGCCGGCTACGGTTGTTCCATCGCGAAGCTGGCGCAGCAGCGCCGAGCAGCCCGCGCCAACGCCTTCGCTGCACGCACGCTGGGCCTGGCCGGGTGAGGCCGTGGGCAGCCGTGCAACGCAGTGACTGCCGGCGGCGCGGCAGCTGCCGTCCATCGCGCTGGGCTCGCTGGCGCAGGCGCGGGGCTGGCGCAGGATGTAGAGCACCACCCCGTCGTGCTCGATGCGCTGCCCATCGGCGCTGATCCGGATCGGCTGCGCCACGCCATCGTCGAGCATGACCAACCGCGTCTGTGCCGCACCGCGATCAACCCACAGCGGCTGCGGCTCGCTGCCATCATCGTGGTGGTAGCCGCTGCCGGGACTGGTGAACACCAGCGCCATGCCGCCATCGGCGCTGCGGTATTCGCCACATTGCAGCGCGTCGGCGCTGGCAGGCAGCGCAGTCAACAGCAGCAATGCGGGGAGAAGGGTCGGCAAGCGCAAGCGACGGTCCTTGTCGTGCGGGAAAGGGGGGGGCTCAGTGGAAGCGCGAGCGGAGGTCCGGCCGCAACAGGCGCCAGGCCAGCCAGCCCTGCAGGCCGAGGAGCACCAATGACATGGCCACCACGGTCAGCGTGATCAACCAGCGTTTCAGATGGAGTTCCTGCTGCAGGACGGCGTCGTCGGAGAGAAACGGGATGACGTCACGCATGAACACGTCCAACCAGCCGGCGATCGCAAAGTTGGCCAATGCGCTCAGCAGCAGGATCACCACAAAGCTCCACAGGCCCCAGCTGCGCTCGCGCAGCAGGCCCCAGCTGGCCAGCGTCGAGGCCAGGCACAGCAGCGCGGCAATCATCGACGCGGCCACCGGATGCGCCAACAGCCAGGTCAGGCTGTGCAGGTGCTGGTCTTGTACTTCCCTCTCAACCAGATGCCAGATCGGAAGGTTGTGCAGCGGCCACAGCAGCAGCCCCTGCATCACGAAGTACACCGTGAGCAGCAGCGACAGCCAGAACGAAGCGTGTGCGATCGGGCGCACCCAGGCGTGATAGGTCGGCTGGACCAGCGAGGGAATCGGCGGGATCGACATTGACATCCGGTGTCCTTGCAATCGGTGCCCGCGCGATCAGCGGGCCGTCACCCGGGTGGCGACGGCCGGCAGGATATGGTGTTCGCTCAACGGTGCCAAGGGCTGGCCATGCGGCGGCTGCAGTGGCACCCAGGCCAGTTCGGCGATCTCGGCACATGCCTGTGGCGTGCCGTCCACCCGCACCCACCAGGCCTGTGCCTGCACCCGATGGCCGGGTTCGTTCACCGCCCAATCCTCGAAGGTGCCCAGCGCGATGGCGGTTTCGGCGCACAGCTGCACACCGAGTTCTTCGTCCAGTTCGCGGGCCAGCGCCTGCAGCGGCGCTTCGCCGGGTTCGGGCTTGCCGCCCGGTTGGATGAAGCGGCTGGCGCCGTGCTTGCGCACCACCAGCGCCCGGCCGCGGTCATCCAGGATGACCGCGGCCACGATGTGGACCGTGGCCGCGGCGTTGCTCACTTCAGGTTCTGCTCGAACAGCTTGAGGATGCGCTTGTACTGGTCCAGCCAGGAATCGGCGCGCACATAGCCGTGGCGCTCCAGCGGGTACGGTGCGATCGACCAGTTGTCCTTGTGCAGTTCGATCAGGCGCTGGGTCAGGTTCACCGAGTCCTGGAAGAACACGTTGTCATCCATCATGCCGTGGGCGATCAGCAGGTTGTCCTGCAGGTTCTGCGCGTATTCGATCGGCGAGGACACGCGGTACGCCTCCGGATCGATGTCCGGGGTATTGAGGATGTTGCTGGTATAGCCATGGTTGTACTGGTGCCAGTCCACCACCGGGCGCAGCGCGGCGCCGGCCTTGAACGTGCCCGGCGAGCGGAACAGGGCCATGAAGGTCATGAAGCCGCCGTAGGAACCACCGTAGATGCCGGCATGGTCGCGGTCACCCTGCTGGGTGTCGACCAGCCAGTCCAGGCCGTCCTTGTAGTCTTCCAGTTCCGGGTGGCCCATGTTGCGATAGATCGCCGTACGCCAGTCGCGGCCGTAGCCCTCGCTGCCGCGGTAATCCATGTCCAGCACGATGTAGCCCTTCTGCACCAGCAGGTTGTGGAACATCTGCTCGCGGAAGTAGGCCGGGTAGCGCTGGTGCACGTTCTGCAGGTAGCCGGCGCCGTGCACGAACATCACGATCGGGTACTTCTTCCCCGGTTCCTTGTTTTCGGGCTCGTAGTACTTGGCCCAGACCACGCCGGCGCCATGCTTGGACGGCACCGCCACCAGCTTCGGCTGGATCCACTGGCGCGCCTTGAACTCGGCAGTGCGGGTGTCGGTCAGCACGCGGGCCTGGCCTGCGCCGGTGCTCGGTACCACGGCCAGCTGCGCCGGCAGGTAGGCGCCGGAGTAGCGCACCAGCAGCTGCTGGCCGTCCGGCGACAGCGAGAAGTCTTCCACGCCGTTGAGGCTGGTCAGCTCGCGCACCTGGCGGCTGCCGGTGTCGACCGCGCAGACTTCGTAGTCATGCGGCGCCTGCTGGTTGCACAGGAAGTAGAAACCCTTGCCGTCGGCCGACAGCACCGGCGCCGAGGTTTCCCACTTGCCGCTGGTGAGCGCCTGCGGCTTGCCCGTACCGGACTGGGTATACAGGTGCGAGAAGCCCGATTCCTCCGACAGCAGCCACAGCGTGCGGCCATCGGCCATCCAGCCGAAATCATTGAAGCCCCAGTTGATCCAGGCGTTGTCGGTCAGGCGATGGCGGTTCTGCACGCGGCCGTCGGCAGCGTTGACGCTGATGATCCAGCGGTCCTTGTTGTCGTTGGCACGCAGCATCACCGCGGCCTGCTGGCCATCAGGGCTCCAGCGGATGCCACCGCCCATGAAGTCGCTCATCACCTGCAGGCTGCGCTCGCCCTTCAGCGCGTCCTTGCCGGCCTTGCGGCGCAGCTCGGCCAGCGGATCGGTGCTGATGCCCGGCAGGCCGGCCAGCGAAACCTTCTCGGCCTTGCCGGTGCGCACGTCCACGTACCACAGCGTGTGCGGCTCGAAGCCGTTACGGCCGACGCGGGTGCGGGTGTCCTCGGTTTCCTCGTAGCCCGACTCGGTCACGTACAGCGGCATCTTGCCGCCACGGCCGTCATCGAAGTCCTTCGGCTTGGTCACCACGACCAGGTGGGTCAGGTCAGGCGACAGCACGCTGTCGGCGATCTCCACGTCGGCGCCCAGGTACACCGGGCCCGGCGCGCGGGTCGGGTCGGCCTGGCGCCAGCGCTGGTCCTGGTCCTTCAGTGCTTCGCGCTGGTCACGGTCGCGGCGAAGGGTTTCCAGCGTGCGCAGCTGCTGGTCGCGCAGCACGTCGGCCTTCGGCGGTGTACGCGGATCCTTTTCGGCCTTCAGGCTGGCCACCTGCTGCACGCCGCTGGCGGCGGTCCAGTGGAACCAGTTCTGGCCGACGCGCCAGATCACGCCATTGTCGGCGGCGAAGTTCACGTTGCCCGCGCGCTCGTTGCTGCGGGTCAGCTGCGTCAGCGCGCCGCTGCGCAGGTCGCGCACGAACACGTCGCCATTGCGCACGAAGGCACTGCGGCTGCGGCTGCGGTCGTAGACCGGCTCGGCCACGTCCAGGGTGCCGCGCTGGTCATCGGCCACCTGCGCGGCCACGCCACCGGCCACCGGCTGGCGGAAGGTATCGCGCACCGGGCTGCCGTTGCGCTTGAGCTGGTACTCCACCTGCTGGCTGTTCCACGACCACCAGGCCTTCTCGACCGGCGGACCGATCCAGTCCGGGTCGGCCATGGCCTGTTCGATGGTGATCGGCGTCGGCGCGGCATGCGCGGCCGGTGCGGCCAGCACGGCCGACAGCAGGAGGGACAGGGGCAGCACTCGGGACATGGGCGGACGGCACCAGTAGAGGAAAACCGGCCAAGCGTAGCAGCCGCAAGGGCCGGGGGCAGGGGCCACAGGTCATGGCAGCGGGATTGGCAAAGTAGTGCAACCGCTGGCCGGCCTCGCGCATCCATTCTCCTGAACCCGCATCATCCACCGAACAGGAGCCCGACCATGCAGGAACTGATCCCGATCACCCTCTTCATCTGCATCGCCTACGCGATCCACGCCATTGCCGATGCCCGCGCGCGCAGCAAGCTGGTGGCCCCGCACGTGCCCGAGGAAGTGATCCGCTCGCTGGCCGTGCTGGAAGAAGAGCGCCGCCGCCAGGGCGCGCTGCGCTGGGGCATCAGCCTGGTCTGCCTGGCGCTGGCCATGGCCCTGCTGGAAGCGATGGGTGCCCGTGACCTGACCTTCGGCGCCGCCGCCGCACTGGTCGGCAGTGCCGGCCTGGGCCAGCTGCTGGCCTGGCACTTCACCCGTCCTGCTGCGCGCAAGGGCTGAGGCAGGCGTGCCACGGGCACAGGGGGCGCCCCGTAGATGAGCCTGCTCGACGACGCACTGTCGGCACTGCGGGGCCGTCGCCGCCACGACGCGAAGACGGAGGCACCCATCGGACCGCTGGACGCGGACCAGGCCCTGGTGCGGGCCATCATCGATGGCTCGCAGGTGGCGTTTTCGCAGCTGGTCGAGACCCATCAACGCACCTGCGCGCATGTGATCGGGCGCATGGTGGGCGATCGTGATCAGGTGGCCGACCTGCTGCAGGAAAATTTCCTTGCGGTGTTCCGCCAGCTGCACCGGTTTCGTTTTGAATGCTCGCTGCGCACCTGGGTATCCCGGGTCGCTTACACCACGGCGCTGCAGCACCTGCGCCGGCGGCGGCTGGAGGCGCAATGGATGGTGGCCGTGGAGGTGCCGGAGGAACTGGGTGTCGGCGATGAAGGCCCGGGCCCGGTTGAGTTGAGCGAGGCGCTGCAGGCAGGGCGCCAGCTCGGCGCGGCGCTGGAACGGCTGAGTGCACCGCAGCGCCTGATCGTCGGCCTGCACTACCTGGAGGATTTCGATCTGGCCGAAATCGAGCAGGTGACCGGGCTGGCGCGCGGTACCATCAAGAGCCACCTTCACCGTGCGCGCCAGGTCCTGAAGCAGGAACTGACGCGGCGTGCCGCCGCCGGAGAACTGCTGTGAACCGACCGACCGACCCTCGCGATGCGGAAAAGCGCGCGCTGGCGCAGGCGTTGCGTGAGCAGGTGCAGCGGGAAGAAACGCCGGATGTGAGTGAGGCGCTGCAGAAGCGCATTGCCGCTGAGTCACGCGACAGTGGCGTGGGCTATGTGGTGGTGCAGGTGCTGTTGTTTGGCGCGCTGCTGGCTGCAGCGGCCTGGTACTTCTGGGTCTAGAAGAACATTGACGCCCGCAACTGCTTTGGGACGCTTCTTCCTCCAACTTCCGATCAGATATCCAAGCGTCGGGCGTTGTCTCCACGTCGGCAGTTGGCCTTTCCCGTCAGACTCCGTCACGTCGGCCTCGTCATCAGTGGCAGTCGCTCTATTCAGGGTCCGCGAGCTACGTGTGTTTCCTGAGGAAAGTTGCAAACTCCATGCCTCCGCTTGAGTCGGAGTTTCACAATCAGAGACTCTCAACCATCAGCTTCCACGGGTATGGAGTGAGAATCACATGGACAGGTGCGCCAGTAATCCAACGCCGGATGCAATTGGATGATGCTCTACTACATCCAGCTTTCGCTTGCCCGATTCAAGCAACGGATCGGCACTCATCTGGCAATCGCTCTCATGCTGGGTGCGGGGGTGGGGATCACGACCGTGATGCTCTCCATTGTTCTCCAGGCATCGTCGGATCCCGCGCCAGGCAGGAGCTCGGCATTGTTCCGCCCGTACCTTGACGCGCGTCCAGACGCACTGCGCAGGGGTTCCCCGGATCCGGGACAGGCACTGACCTGGCCGGATGCGAAGGCGCTTCTGGGCCAGGGGAGGTCGTGGAAGCAGGCCGCCATGGCGGGCGGGGCGGTGACGCTCTCCCGGCCGGGAGCCGCCAGCGCAAGGCTGCGTGCGAGGTTCGCCACCTCTGAAGTCTTCAGTGTCCTTGGCATCGCCGTTGTTCAAGGGCGGGCATGGACCGCCGAGGAGGGGCATGCTGCGAGTCGGATAGTGGTCCTGTCGCGTGCGCTCGCCGAGCGCGAGTGTGCGCAGGACTGTGTTGGTCATCGGTTGGAACTGGGCAGGCGCACCTACACTGTTGTGGGTGTCGCGGAGGATTGGCATCCGGTACCGATGTTTCAGGGAGATCTCACACGCCGGCCGTTTGTGGAACCTGACGAGATCTACCTGCCAGTTGAGACCGCAATCGCGGACAGGCTGACTGTTGTGGATGGGACGGCGATCTGGGGGGGTGACCAGGACACGGACCCTGCAGGAGCCAACGTGTCATGGCTCCAATTGTGGGCGTGGCTGCCCACCGCGGACGATGTCGCCGCCTACCGGGCGAATCTGGATGCCTATGCACAGGCAAAGGGCCTTCGGATCGAACCAGGCACCCAGCAGGTGGCACTTTGGCCGTTGATGGAGTGGCTGGATAGGCTGGGATTGGTTCCGGAGCGGGCCAGGATGCAGCTTCGGCTGTCACTGATCCTTCTCGGTGTGTGCATCGTCAACGCGGCGGCGCTGCTGAGCTTCAGTCTGGGGCGCCGTCGGCGGGAGCTCGCGATACGACGTGCACTGGGAGCGCGACGTCGGGACGTGTTCATCCAGCTCATGTGGGAATCCATCGCGGCGGGAGCCGCAAGCAGTGTGCTCGCTGTCGTCACCTACACGCTGGGAATCCGGGTGGTTGCTGCGGGAGACGTTCTGCCCAGCGCGATAACGGCGATGCATGCTGGGGCAATGCTGATGGCCGCTGGCCTGGGAGTCGTCACGACGTTGCTCTGTTCATTGGTCCCGTCGTTTGAAATCTGCAGGGTCAGCTCCCTGTCGAGTGCCTTCGCGAAGGGGGCTGCCTGAAATGTTCGAATCGATGAGGGAGACCCGACGACATTTGGGAAGCGCCGCACTGCTTGCAGTGCAGGCAGCGCTTGCAAGCCTGGCATGTGCGTTCGCACTGCAATCTGCGCTGGACAGCTTCGCCAGATTGAACGCCGGGAGCATCCGGGAGGCAGCATCGATTGGTGTGGTCAGAGTCTCTGATGTCGAAGAAGGCGCGGATGCGGCAGTGCTGCGGGCAGACCTGTCCGCGATCCGGCTGCCCGGTGTTCAGGACACGGTTGTGAGCGACGCTGTTCCGTTCGGGGGAAGAGCCCATCGATACGGCGTATGCACCAGTGAGTCGGCCATGGTGCATTCGATGAACGCGGGCACGGCAGACGTTGCTGGATGTGATCGCGTTCCCGTTGTAACTGCAAGCTCTGGCTTGCTGGCGATGCTGGGCGCGGGAATCGTCCTGGGGCGCGATGCCATGGAGGAGGACATGGTTGAAGGCGCTCCGGTGGTGCTGATCAGTGAATCGCTGGCTGCCCATCTGTTCGGAACGGGGAATGCTGTTGGCCGCCACCTGTATTTCGGCCCCGGCAGCAGCCGGGTCATCGTGGGCGTATTTGCGTCTGTTGCTGGACCGGCGCCAGGCGGCAATGAGCGGGACTCGCAGTGGGTGCTGCTCCCGGGCCTTCCCATGGGCGCCAGTCGCTATTATCTGGCGAAGTGGAGGTCGGAGGTTGATCGTTCATCGCTTGATCGCACCGCCGATGCGCTGCAGCGGCCTTATCGGATCATGCATCCAGCCGGTGTCGAGACGCTGGCGGGTTATCGCGACGCCTACGTCAAAGCTGATCGCTTCGCTACGACCGTGCTCGCGGTCATGACCGCCGTTGTTCTCGGTGTGCTGATGGCCGGCGTTTCCGGAGTTGTGGGCGCGTGGCTTGATCGGCGCCGGCACTCCATTGGGGTCCGACGGACATTGGGTGCTCGCAGGTCCGTGATCTTTGCCGAAATCATGTTCGAGGTTTCACTGTTCACCACGCTGGGCACCCTGCTCGGCGCGTTGTCGTTGCAGTGGGTAGGGTCGCCGCAGGACGGCAGCACAGGTTCACCGTGGTTCTCGATATCGAGCGCTGTCGTGCTGGTGATGGCGGCCTGCTTGACTGCACTGGTACCCCGGGCCCTGCGAATCGCCAAGGAGCCGCCCTTGACCTTGCTGAAGCCCCTGTAGCCCATTCATCCTGTCACCCAGCTTCACCTGCGACAAAGTGAAGCAGCGCGTCACCCGGTCGCATCCCGTCTTAACGAAATCCTCCTAAAGTGGTCCGGTATCCCACCGGTCACAGGCAGGAGGCGTCCCTTGGACGCGTTGTTGTTGTCCCGGATCCAGTTCGGGTTCGTCATCAGTTTCCATGTGCTGTTCCCCGCCTTCACCATTGGCACGGCCAGCTGGCTGGCCTTCATCGAATGGCGCTGGCTGCGCACCAAGCTGCCCGTGTGGCGCGAGCTGTATTTCTTCTGGCAGAAGATCTTCGCGGTGTCGTTCGGCATGGGCGTGGTCAGCGGCATCGTCATGGCCTTCCAGTTCGGAACCAACTGGCCACGGCTGAGCGAGGTGGCCGGCACGGTCATCGGCCCGCTGCTGACCTACGAAGTGCTGACCGCGTTCTTCCTGGAAGCCAGCTTCCTCGGCGTGATGATGTTCGGCTGGGGCCGCGTCTCGCCGCGCCTGCATTTCCTGTCCACCTGCATGGTGGCGCTGGGCACGCTGTTCTCCACGTTCTGGATCCTGTCGTCCAACAGCTGGCTGCATACGCCGGCCGGCTACGAGATGGTCAACGGCGTGGTGCATCCGGTGGACTGGTGGCAGGTGGTGTTCAATCCTTCGTTCCCGTACCGGCTGGCGCACATGGCGCTGGGTTCGTTCATCACCACCTGTTTCGTGATCGGTGGCGTGGGCGCGTGGTACCTGCGCAAGGGCACGCACGTGGAAGCGGGCCGGCGCATGTTGATCGCAGCGGTGGCGTTCGCGGCACTGACCGTGCCGGTGCAGATTTTCGTCGGCGACATGCATGGCCTGAACACGCTCAAGCACCAGCCGATGAAGATCGCGGCGATGGAAGCGCACTGGCATGAAACCAAGGAAGGCGAGGGCGTACCGCTGGTGGTGTTCGCGCTGCCGAACGAGAAGGAAGAGCGCAATGATTTCGAAGTTGCCATCCCGAAGCTGGGCAGCGTGATCCTCACCCACAGCCTGGACGGCACCTTCGACCCGCTCACTTCGGTACCGTCCAGCGAGCGGCCGCCGGTGACGCCGGTGTTCTTCGCCTTCCGGATCATGGTCGGGCTGGGCACGCTGATGCTGCTGCTGGCCTGGGTGTCGGCGTTCCAGTTGTGGCGCAGGAAGCTGCTGGATTCGCCGTGGCTGCTGCGCGGCTGGAACTGGATGCTGCCCAGCGGCTTCATCGCGCTGCTGTCCGGGTGGTTCGTCACCGAGATGGGCCGCCAGCCGTGGGTGGTGTATGGCGTGCTGCGCACCGCTGATGCGGTCGGCCCGCAGAGCGCGTGGATGACCGCGCTGTCGCTGGGTGTCTACGTGGTCGGCTATGCCTTCGTGTTCGGCTGGGGCATCTGGTACCTGGTGAAGATCCTGCGCCACGGACCGCGTCCGCACGATGATGGGCCATCGCTGGACCACGGCAGCCACACCCCGGCACGCCCGCTGTCGGCAGCCGACGAACCGCTGGAGGAGCGCTGACATGGACCTGATGACCTGGCTGCCGGTGGCGTGGTTCGCGGTGATCGGCTTCGGCGTGCTGATGTACGTGGTGCTGGACGGTTTCGTGCTCGGCATCGGCATCCTCGCCCCGTTCGCCGAGGACGAGGAACAGCTGGACCTGATGATGAACACCGCCGCGCCGATCTGGGACGGCAACGAGACCTGGCTGGTGCTGGGTGGCGCCGGCCTGCTGGCGGCGTTCCCGAAGGCCTATGCGGTGCTGCTGTCGGCGCTGTACCTGCCGGTGCTGCTGCTGGTGGTGGCGCTGGTGTTCCGCGGCGTGGCCTTCGAGTTCCGCTTCAAGGCGCATCGATCGCGCCGGCTGTGGAGCGTGGCGTTCGGCCTCGGTTCGCTGCTGGCCACGTTTGCCCAGGGCGTGATCCTCGGCACCCTGGTGCAGGGCATCCCGCTGGTGGACGGTGTCTATCAGGGCGGGCCGTTCGCCTGGTTCAGCCCGTTCGCGATGCTGACCGGTGCTGCGCTGGTGGCCGGCTACGCGCTGCTGGGCAGCACCTGGCTGATCCTGAAGACCGAAGGCCGCGTGCAGGCGCTGGCACGGCAGATGACCCGGCCGCTGGTGGTGGCGGTGATCGCAGCGATGGGCCTGGTCAGCAGCTGGCTGCCGTTCCTCGATTCGCGGCTGATGGCCCGCTGGTTCAGCGACGGCAACTTCTGGTGGCTGTCGCCGGTGCCGCTGTTGACCCTGGCGGTGGCCGCCGCGCTGTGGCGCAGTGCGACCCATCCGCGCCGCGACCTGCCGCCGTTCCTGCTCAGCCTGGCGCTGTTCGTGCTTGGTTTCCTTGGCCTGGTGCTGGGCATGTGGCCGTACCTGCTGCCGCCGTCGATGACCCTGTGGCAGGCCGCCGCGCCGGCCTCCTCGCTGGGCTTCACCCTGGTCGGGCTGGTCATTCTGCTGCCGGTCATCCTGGGCTATACGGCGTGGTCGTACCGGGTGTTCCGCGGCAAGGTGCACGCCGACACCGGTTACCACTGATGGGTTGAAGGCGGGGCCCGCCGGTGCCGGGCCCCGTGTTGGGGAATGTGAAACCTGCACACCCCGGGCGGGACGTGCTAGCGTGCGCTCCTTTCCGGCAGCCAGGGGGGCAGCCGGCGACGTCCTGGACGGACGCACGGCTGCAGGAATGGGGGGCCGCCGCGCGTCGCCGTAATGGCTCGTGCCTATCGTTCTCCCGTTGAAGCACCAACGCTAAATGATTGAATTCTCCATCGTCGACTGGGCCGCGTGGGCGCCCGGCCTGAGCGAGCGTAGCCAGTGGCTGGGCTGGGCCGAAGCGCCGTACCTGCCGCACGGCGGGGATACGCCGGCACTGGCAGAGGTTCCGGCAATGCAACGCCGTCGCATCGAGCGGTTGGGCCGCATGGCGATCCAGACCGCGTGCTGGTGCGAGGACGGGCAGGGGGCCGACAGCGACGTGCCGCTGGTGTTCGCCAGCCGCCATGGCGACGTCGCACGTTCGATGGACCTGCTGGGGGCGCTGGTCGGCGACCAGCCGTTGTCGCCCACCGGATTTGGCCTGTCGGTGCACAACGCGATCGCCGCGCTGTATTCAATCGCCCGCGGCCATCGCGGCAACTACCTGGCATTGGCTGCTGGCCAGGCAACGGTCGAAGCCGCGTGCCTGGAGGCCGTCGCCCTGCTTGCCGATGGCGCCCGCGAGGTACGGGTGGTGGTCTACGAGTCGCCGCTACCGGAGGTTTACGCGACGTTCGCCGACGAACCCGACCCGTTCTTCGCCTGGTGCTGGCGTTTGACCGCGCCAGCAGAGGGCCGGCCGACGCTGGCGCTGCAGTGGCAGCCGGCCGACGGCCAGGCCAGCACTGTACCCGGCCTGCTGCCGCACGCGCTGGACCTGCATCGCTTCCTGTTGTCCGGCGCGCCAGCGCTGGAGCACGTGGCCCATGGCCAGCGCTGGCGCTGGGGCCGCCGTGAGTGAGCTGCCGCGCCGCCTCGACCACGCCTGGCGGGTGTTTGGCACCGGCCTGAGCTTTGTTGCGTTTGGCCTGGGCGGGCTGCTGCTCGGCGTCCTGGTGATGCCGGTACTGCTGCTGATGCGGGACCCGGTGGCCCGTCGCCGGCGCGCCCGGCGCGTGGTCCAGGTCGCGTTCGCCAGCCATCTGCGGCTGATGCGCGGGCTGGGGGTGATGACCTACGAGATCGAGGGCGGTGAACGCCTGCAGCGTGACGGCCTGCTGGTGCTGGCCAACCACCCGACCCTGATCGACGTGGTCTGCCTGATCTCGCTGCTTCCCAACGCCGACTGCGTGGTCAAGCGGGCCGTGGCCTGCAACCCGTTCATGCGCGGTCCGGTACGGGCCGCCGGCTACATCTCCAATGACGATGGCGCCGGCCTGGTCGATGACTGCGTGGCCGCGGTGCATGCCGGCGGCACCCTGGTCATCTTCCCGGAGGGCACCCGCAGCGTGCCCGGGCAGCCGCCGCGCCTGCAGCGCGGGGCCGCCAACATCGCCGTACGGGGCCGCATCGACGTCACCCCGGTGCGGATCACCTGCAGCCCGCCAACCCTGACCAAGGGACAGAAGTGGTATCGTGTCCCCTCACGTCGCTTTCACGTTCGGCTGCAGATCGGCGAAGATATCCCGATCGCGCCTTTCTTGGCCGAAGACGACTCGCCAAGGGGGGATGCCTTGGCGGCACGCCGCGTTACCGAGCACCTTTCTCGTTATTTCGACCTGTCTGGAGAGCCGCCCCGTGCAAGCACTTGAGCACGAGATCAAGGAATTGATCATTTCCTCCCTTTCGCTGGAGGACATCACGCCGGAGGACATCGATCCGACCGCGCCGCTGTTCGTCGAGGGCCTCGGCCTGGATTCGATCGACGCGCTGGAGTTGGGCCTGGCGTTGCAGAAGAAGTACGGTGTCAGCCTCTCGGCCGATTCGGAAGAAACCCGTCGCCATTTCTCCAGCGTGCGCGCGCTCGGCGAGTTCGTCGCCGCCCGCCAGTCGTAACGGCGCCAGGAATTGCCATGACCAAGAATGAACTGTTCGAACGCATCGTCAGCATCCTGACCGACAGCTTCGAGATCGAAACCGCCCGGATCACCCCCGAGGCACGCCTGTACGACGACCTGGATATCGACAGCATCGATGCGGTCGACCTGATCGTGCAGCTCAAGCCGCTGCTGGGCCGCAATCTGCAGCCGGAAGCGTTCAAGGCCGTGCGCACCGTGCAGGACATCGTCGATGTCGTGCATGGGTTGCTGCCGGACCAGGCAGCCGCCTGACCGCAGCGCCGGCGGCTCCGCCATGGCACGCGCACGCACGGTCGTGGTGGCTGCGATCTCGCTGGCCTACCCGGTGCTGGTGTACCTGGCGATGGGCCGTTTCGAGCCACGCTGGCTGTCGCTGCTGCTGTTCACCCTGGCCCTGCTGCGTGCGCTGAGTACGCGCCAGCCGCTGTGGTGGGCCGCCGCCGCGGGAACCGGCCTGCTGGCCGTGTTGGCCACCGTGCTGAACCAGGCCCTGCCGCTGAAGCTGTATCCGGCGCTGGTCAACATGGTGATGCTGGCGGTGTTCGGCACCAGCCTGCGCTTCGGCCCGCCGCTGGTGGAACGCCTGGCGCGGTTGCAGGAGCCGGACCTGCCGGCGTTCGCGGTGGCCTATACCCGCCGCGTCACCCAGGTGTGGTGTGGCTTCTTCGTTCTCAACGGCAGCCTGGCCCTGCTGACCGCGCTTTACGCGTCGGACCGGGTCTGGATGCTCTACAACGGATTGTTGGCGTACGTGATGATGGGCGTGTTGTTTGCAGGTGAGTGGCTGGTGCGGCGTCGGGTCAAGGCAGCGCACGCGCATGGCTGAGTGGATTGCCCTGGACCGGCTGCTGGTGGACCCGCAGCCGCAGCGCAGCATCGGCGTGTGCGATGGCGAGGTGATCGACCATGCCCGCTTCCGCCAGCGGGTGCTGGCCTGGCGTGCGGCCTTTGCTGCTGCCGATGGCCGTGACTGGGCCCTGTACTTCGATGATGCGGTGGCCTTCGCTGCTGCGCTGTTCGGCGCCTGGCATGCCGGCAAGCGGGTGTTTCTGGCTGCCGACAACCTGCCGGCCACGCTGCAGGCGCTGCAGCCACAGGTGAGCGGTTTCGCCGGCGATGTTTCCGCCGACTACCGAGCGCTGGTTGCCCCCACCGTTGGCGTGGACGGCGAACTGCAGGTGCTGGACGAGCGCGCCTGCGAGCTGTGCGTGTTCACCTCCGGCAGCACGGGCCAGCCCAGTGCGATCAACAAGCGCATGGACCAGCTGGCGCGCGAGGTGGATGCGCTGCAGGCTGCGTTCGGCGCGCAGCTGGAAGGCGTGCAGGTGCATGGCACGGTGTCCCACCAGCACATCTACGGCCTGCTGTTCCGGGTGCTGTGGCCGCTGGCCGCCGGCCGCCTGATCCATCCGCGCCGGTTCTTCCACGAAGACCTGGTGGGCGCGCTGGCCGGTACCGACACGGTGCTGGTGGCGACGCCAGCCCACCTCAAGCGCCTGCCCGAGCAGCTCGACTGGGCCAGCCTGCACGGCCGCCTGCGCGCAGTGTTCTCCTCCGGTGGCCCGCTGCCCGAAGAAGCCGCACGCCAGGTACGGCAATGGCTGGGCGTGGCACCGACCGAGGTTTACGGCAGCAGCGAAACCGGTGGTATCGCCTGGCGCCGCTGGGATACCGACCTGCCGCCGTGGCAGCCGTTGCCAGGCGTGCAATGGCGCATCGAGGATGGCTGCCTGGCCGTCGCCTCGGCGCATCTGGAAACCCTCGACTGGTGGCGCACCCAGGACCGCGTGGAAGCGTTGGCCGATGGCCGCTTCCGCCTGCTGGGCCGTGCCGACCGCATCGTCAAGATCGAGGAGCGCCGCGTTTCGCTGGATGCGCTGGAACGCGCGCTGCGCGAAGACACCGAAGTGGACGATGTGAGAGTACTGGTCCTGCCAGGACAGCGTGAGCAGCTGGCAGCGGTGGTGGTACCGGCCAACCTGGCGCTGCTGGAGGGCGGTGACGCCGCGCGCCGCGCGCTGGGCCAGCGCCTTGGCGCGCGCCTGGCACAGGCGCATGACGCGGTCACCCGGCCGCGCCGCTGGCGCCTGGTGAAGGCGCTGCCGATCAATGCACAGGGCAAGGTCACCCAGGCGGCACTGGCGGCGCTGTTCCAGCCGCTCATGCCGGTGCCGGTCTGGGTTCACCGCGATGCTGCCAGCGCTACGTTGCGCATGACCCTCGACCCGGCGCTGCGGCCGTTCCAGGGCCACTTCCCGCAGGCGGCGATCCTGCCCGGCGTGGCGCAGCTGGACTGGGCCGTGCGTTTTGGCCGCCAGGCGTTCAGCATGCCGGCCGGATTCCTGCGCATGGATGCGGTGAAGTTCCAGCACGTGGCCCGCCCGGGCGATGAGCTGACCCTGCAGCTGGACTGGGATGCCACGCGCAATGTGCTGGCCTTCCGCTACACCTCCAGCCACGGTGTGCATGCCAGCGGCAAGGTGGTTTTCGCCGATGCGGACTGATCCGGCCGTTGCCGGTGCCGCGTTCGCGCCACTGGTGGTGATTCCCGTCTACGACCACGAGCACGCCATCGCGGCGGTGGTCGACGGCGTGCAGGCCGCTGGCCTGCCGTGCCTGCTGGTCGACGATGGCTCGCATGAAGCGTGCGCGACGGTGCTGCGTTCGCTGGCACAGCGCCAGGGCGTCGACGTGCTGCGCCTGGACATCAACCAGGGCAAGGGTGGGGCGATGCTGGCCGGCTTTGCCGAGGCCGCTGCGCGTGGCTACAGCCACGTGCTGCAGATCGATGCCGACGGCCAGCACGATACCGCCGACCTGCCGCGTTTCATCGAGGCGGCGCGTGCGCACCCGGGTGCGGTGATCTGCGGCATCCCGGCCTACGACGCCAGTGTTCCCAAGGCGCGCCTGTACGGACGCTACGCGACCCATATCTGGGTCTGGATCAACACGCTGTCGCTGCACCTGCGCGACACCATGTGCGGCTTCCGCGTGTATCCGCTGCCGCCGGTGCTGCGCCTGATCGGTGAAGAGACCATCGGCCGCCGCATGGATTTCGATACCGAGGTGATGGTGCGCCTGTACTGGCGACAGCTGCCGGTCGAGCACCTGGCCACGCGGGTGACCTATCCCGCCGATGGCGTGTCGCACTTCGATGTGTGGCGTGACAACGTGCGCATCAGCCGCATGCATACCCGCCTGTTCTTCGGCATGCTCTGGCGCGCGCCGCGCCTGCTGTGGCGCCGCCTGCGGGGGCAGCGCTGAGATGGCGGCCGCGCAGGGCGCTCCGCACTGGGCCGACATCGGCGAATCGACGTCGGTGGCCGGCGTGTTGTTCCTGTGCTGGGTGCACCGCTGGTTCGGGCGCTGGCCGTTCCGACTGTGCGTGTGGCCGGTGGTGGCCTGCCACTGGCTGGGCAACCGCGTCGGCCGCCAGGCCTCCATGCAGTACCTCCAGCGCCTGCAGGCACACAGCGGTGTGCTGGGCCGTGCGCCGACCCGGCGCGACAGCCTGCGCCACTTCTTCGCCTTCGCCGACACGATGCTGGACAAGATCCTCGGCCTGGGCGGGCGCTATCCGGCCGAACGCATCCACCTGCATCGCGACCTGGTGCTGGACAAGATCGCGCGCCGCGAAGGCGGGCTGATCCTGACCGCGCACATCGGCTGCCTGGAACTGTGCCAGGTGCTGGCCGAACAGGTGCCGGGGTTCCGCATCACCGTGCTGGTGCACACCGCGCATGCGCAGCGCTTCAACCGCCTGCTGCAACGGCTGGACCCGCTGGCGGCGGTGGAACTGGTGCAGGTAACCGAAATGGGCCCGGCCACGGCAGTGATGCTGGCCGAGCGCGTCGCGGCGGGGGGCTTCGTCGCCATCGTCGGCGACCGCACGCCGGTGCAGGGCGGACGCAGCGTCACCGCCGATTTCCTTGGCCACCGCGCCCCGTTCCCGATCGGCGCCTATGTGCTCGCCGCCGCACTGGGCTGCCCGGTCTACACCATGGCCTGCCTGCACCAGGGCGAGGGCTACCGCGTGGCATTCGAACAGTTCGCCGAACGCATCGTGCTGCCGCGCGGCTCACGCGATGCGGCACTGGCCGAACAGGCACAGCGCTTCGCGCGTTGGCTGGAACTCCAGGTCATCCAGTCCCCGTTGGACTGGTTCAATTTCTTCCCCTTCTGGGATCAGGCTCCGCATGACGACTGACGCCGTACCCGCATGCCGCTTTGGCGATGCACCGTTGACCATCGAAGACGTGGTTGCCCTGGCCCAGCGCCAGTGCGAGGCCGCACTGAGCGACGCGCCGGCGTTCCGCGCGCACATCCAGCGCGGTGCCGACTTCCTCGACCGCCTGCTGCGCGAGGACGGCGTGATCTACGGTGTGACCACCGGCTATGGCGATTCGTGCACGGTGAACATCCCACCGGCGCTGGTGGCTGAACTGCCGCACCACCTGTACACCTACCATGGCTGCGGCCTGGGCCGTTACCTGGACCCGGTCGAGACCCGTGCGGTGCTGGCGGCGCGCCTGGCCTCTCTGGTGCGCGGCATGTCCGGTGTAAGCCTGCCGCTGCTGGAAGGCCTGGCCACGCTGCTGCAGCACGACGTGCTGCCGATGATTCCGGCCGAAGGCTCGGTCGGTGCCAGCGGTGACCTGACGCCGCTGTCCTACGTGGCGGCGGTGCTGTGCGGCGAGCGCGAGGTGCTGCACGACGGCCGCGTGCAGCCGGCGGCGGACGTGCTGGCGAAGATCGGCATGACCCCGCTGAAGCTGCGGCCGAAGGAAGGCCTGGCGATCATGAACGGCACCGCGGTGATGACCGGCCTGGCCTGCCTGGCCTGGCAGCGCGCCGACTACCTGGCACGCATGGCTACGCGCCTGACCGCGTTCAACGTGCTGGCCAGCGACGGCAACGCGCACCACTTCGACGAAACCCTGTTCGCCGCCAAGCCGCACCCGGGCCAGGGCCGCATCGCCGCGCGCCTGCGCAGCGACCTGCACAGCGAGCGCCCGCCGCGCAACGAACAGCGCCTGCAGGATCGCTACTCGCTGCGCTGCGCACCGCATGTGATCGGCGTGCTGGAGGACAGCCTGCCGTTCCTGCGCCAGCTGATCGAGACCGAACTGAACAGCGCCAATGACAACCCGCTGATCGACGCCGACGGCGAGCGCATCCTGCATGGCGGCCACTTCTACGGGGGCCACATCGCGCTGGCGATGGACACCCTGAAGAACACCGTGGCCAACGTTGCCGATCTGCTCGACCGGCAGCTGGCGCTGGTGGTGGACGCCCGTTACAACCATGGCCTGCCGGCCAACCTGTCGGCGGCCACCGGTCCGCGCGCGGCCATCAACCATGGCCTGAAGGCACTGCAGATCAGTGTGTCGGCCTGGACTGCCGAAGCGCTGAAGCAGACCATGCCGGCCAGCGTGTTCTCGCGTTCCACCGAATGCCACAACCAGGACAAGGTCAGCATGGGCACCATCGCCGCGCGCGACTGCCTGCGCGTGATCGAGCTGACCGAACAGGTGGTGGCGGCAATGCTGATCGCCGCGCGCCAGGGCCTGGCCCTGCGTGAACGGGTTGGCCTGAATGCGCAGCTGCATGGCAGTCTGGCCGACATGTACGCCGACCTGGGGCAACGCATCGCCCTGGTCGAGGAAGACCGCGCGCTGGATCGCGAACTGCGGGAACTGCTGGTGGAGATCCGCGCGCAACGTTGGGAGCTGTATGCCGGTGAATGAGGCCATTGAACGGGTTGGCGAGATTGCGTTGACCCCCGCCTTCCATGACTGCGATCCGATGAACGTGGTCTGGCATGGCAACTACTTCAAGTACTTCGAGATCGCGCGCTGCGCGCTGCTCGGTCGCTACGACTACGACTACCCGCAGATGCTCGAATCGGGCTACCTGTGGCCGGTGGTCGACGCGCGGGTGAAGTACGTGCGCCCGCTGCTGTTCAACCAGGCGCTGCGCGTGGTCGCGCGCATCGTGGAATGGGAGAACCGGCTGAAGATCGAGTACGAAATCCTCGATGCGGAAAGCGGCCAGGTGCTGACCCGGGCGATGACCATCCAGGTCGCGGTGGACGCGGCCAGCAAGGAAATGCTGTACCAGTGCCCGCCGGTACTGTGGGAACGCCTGGGAGTGCCTGCGCCATGAACCGAGCGAACCGTTTCGCGCGTGCGCTGCTGTGCGCGCTGCTGCTGGTGGCCGCACCACTGGTGCAGGCGGCCGACCCCGCCATCGATGCGATTACCCAGGCGGTGGCGCGGCCGGATGTGCTGCGTGGCCAGTTCACTCAGGAAAAGCAGGTGAGTGGCTTCAGGAACCCGCTGCGCTCGCAGGGCCGGTTCGTGGTCGCGCGCCAGCACGGCGTGATCTGGACCACGCTCAAGCCGTTCCCCTCGGAAGTAGTGGTCACCGCCGACCGCATCCTAAGCCGGCAGCGTGATGGCAGCACCCGCGTCGAACTGGACGCGCGGCAGCAGCCGGCGATGCGTTCAGTGAATGCGATCATGTTCGCGTTGATGAGTGGCGACGTGCAGGCACTGTCCAGCCAGTTCAACGTGGCGGCCAGCCGTGAAGGGCAGGGCTGGCGGCTGCGCCTGACGCCGAAGTCGGCGATGCTGGCCAAGGCCTTCGAATCGCTGACCCTGCAGGGCGACCGCTACGTGCGCCAGGTCGAGATCGTCGAGGCCAACAAGGACCGCACGCAGATCCAGTTCAGCGCGTTGAGCGAGGCGCCGGCCACGCTCAATGCCGACGAGGCCCGCCGCTTTGAGTGAGGCCGTGGCATCGAACGCACCGGACCGGTTGCGGCGCTGGTGGCACTGGCTGGGCATTGCCTGGCTGCTGGTGCTGCTGGCGCTGGGCGCACAGCAGTGGCAGCTGTGGAGCCAGCAATCGCGGATCGACACCGACATCCTCGCCCTGCTGCCGCAGGATGCGCACGACCGCCTGTTGAGCGACGTCACCCGGCGCATTGCCGATGGCAGTTCGCGGCAGGTCGTGGTGCTGCTCGGCAGCAAGGACAGCGCGGCTGCCAAGCGCGCGCAGGTGGCCTTTGCGGCGGCCATGGCCAAGGATGCCGACCATGCCTTGCTGGTACCCAGCGGCTCGATCGAAGGCTGGTTTGACGAGGCGCGCGCGTTCTACGCGCCGTACCGCGACCGCCTGCTGACACCGGCCCAGCGCGAGCAGTTGCTGGGCAGCGAACCGGGCGTGTTGGCCGAGCAGGCGCTGGCTGCGCTGTATGGCCCGATGGGTGCGCCGCGATTGACTGAATGGCGCCAGGATCCGTTGTCGCTGTGGCCGCAGTGGTGGCAGCAGCAGGCGCAGGGTTCGGGCCTGCGGTTGGGCGATGACGGCCTGCTTGAAGCCGAGGGCAGGCATTGGGCAGTGCTGCAGTTCGATACGCCCGGCTCGGCGTTCCAGCTGGATGGCGAGCGCCACCTCGATGGCCTGCTGGAACGTGCCGGGCAGGCCGCCACGGCGGCGGCGCCTGAGCTTGAAATCCTGCATGCCGGCGTGCCGCTGCATGCCGAGGCCGCCGCGGTGCAGGCCAACCAGGAGATCAACACCATCGGTTGGGGGTCGCTGGCGGCGGTGCTGCTGCTGGTATGGCTGGCATTCCGCTCGCTGCGCCCGATCCTGCTGGTCGCCGCCTCGCTGCTGATCGGCTGTGGCGTGGCGCTGGCGGTGACCGTGCTGGTGTTCGGCAAGGTGCACGTGCTGACCCTGGTGTTTGGTGCGTCGCTGGTGGGCGTGGCCGAGGATTACGGCATTCACTGGTTCGCCTCGCGCCAGGCCGAACCGGCCGATCGTCGCTGGAAACTGCTGCGGCATCTGCTGCCCGGCCTGTGGCTGGCCCTGCTGACCAGTGCGCTGGCCTACCTGGCATTGGGCCTGGCCCCGTTCCCCGGCCTGCGCCAGATGGCGCTGTTCTCGGTGGTGGGCCTGGCCGCAGCTTTCCTTACGGTGATCTTCTGGTTTCCGTGGCTCGACGGTGGCGAGATCCGCCAGACCCGCTTCTCGCAGTGGCTGGGCAATACGCTGGAGCGTTTCCCGCGGCTGCATGGCCGCCGCGCGGTGACGGTCTTCGTGGTGGCCGCGCTGGCACTGTCTGCCATCGGCATCGTGCGCCTGCAGAGCAACGACGACCTGCGCAGCCTGCAGTCGTCACCGCCGGCGTTGATGGCGCAGCAGATCCGCCTGAGCCAGTTGCTGGGCATGCCCAGCCCGGCGCAGTTCTACCTGGTGCAGGGCGCCGATGCGGCGCAGCTGCTGCAGCGCGAGGAAGCACTGACCGAGCGCCTGCGTGTATTGGCCACCGACAAGCGCATTGGTGGCTATCGCGCGATCAGCGATTGGCTGCCATCACCGGCACGCCAGCAGGCCGATGCTGCGCTGACCGCGAAGGTGGAACCCGGCGTGCTGTCGGCCGTGTCCGAGGCGGTGGGCGAGCCGCTGCAGCGACCGCAGTTCGCCGCCGCGCCGCTCACCGCCGAAGCCTTCCTTGCCTCGCCGGCCTCGCAGCCGTTCCGCCACCTGTGGGTGGGTGAAGTCGGTGGGCAGATGATCAGCGTGGTGATGGTCGATGACCTGTCGCGCGCCGATGCCCTGGCCACGCTGCAGGGTGCCGCCGAAGGCCTGCCCGGCGTGCGCTGGGTAGACCGCACCTCCGATTTCTCCAAGCTGCTGGGCCACTACCGCAAGCTGATGGGCGGGCTGCTGCTGGTCGGCATCGCACTGGTGTTCGGTGCGCTGTGGCTGCGCTACCGCCGCCAGGCCTGGCGCGTATTTGCCCCCACCCTGATTGCCGGCGCACTGACCCTCGGCCTGCTGGGCCTGTTCGGCCAGCCGCTGCAGCTGTTCAACGTGCTGGCGCTGATGCTGCTGCTGGGCATGGGCATCGACTACGGCATCTTCCTGATCGAACACCGTGGCGATGCCAGCGCATGGCTGGCGGTCTGCGTGGGTGCGGCCAGCACCTGGCTGTCGTTCGGCCTGCTGGGCCTGTCGCAGACCCCGGCGCTGCGCGCGTTCGGCCTGACCCTGCTGTTCGGCATCGGCCTGGTCTGGCTGATCTCGCCACTGTTCCGGCCGCCACCGCATGACCTGCCGCCGGCCTGAGTCCGCCTTCCGCTTTTCTTCTTTCCCTGATCGAGCAACAAGGACGCCCCGATGAGTACTGCTGTGGATGCTGTCGAACGCACTGAAATCCTGATCATCGGCGCAGGCCCGGCCGGCTCCGTGGCCGCGGCGATGCTGCGCCAGCAGGGCCGACAGGTGCTGATGCTGGAGCGCCAGCAGTTCCCGCGCTTCTCCATCGGCGAAAGCCTGCTGCCACAGAGCATGGAGTACATCGAAGCAGCCGGGCTGCTGCAGGATGTGGTCGAGGCCGGCTTCCAGTACAAGAACGGCGCGGCCTTCGTGCACGGTGAAGCGCGTACTGCCTTCGACTTCCGGAAGAAGTTCTCGCCGGGCTGGGGTACCACCTACCAGGTGCAGCGCGCCGACTTCGACAACGTGTTGGCACGCGGCGCCGAGCGCATGGGAACCACGCTGCGTTTCGGTGATGAAGTGCTGTCGGTCGAACCCGGTGAACAGCCTGCGGTGAACGTGCGCCGCCCGGATGGCAGCGAATACCGCATCGAGGCCGATTTCATCCTCGACGCATCGGGCTTCGCGCGCCTGCTGCCGCGCCTGCTGCAGCTGGAATCGCCATCCAATTTCCCGGTGCGCGGCGCGATCTTCTGCCACGTGCGCGACAACATTCCGGCCGAAGCCGACTTCGACCGCAACAAGATCCTGATCACCACCCATCCCGAACACATCGACGTCTGGTACTGGACGATTCCATTCTCCAACGGCTGCTGCTCGCTGGGCGTGGTCGCCGAGCCGTCGTTCTTCGAGCGCTACGAAGGCGACGACCTGCAGAAGCTGCAGGCCATCGTCGGCGAGGACCCCAACCTGACCCGCCTGCTGGCCAATGCCGAATGGGCGGTGCTGCCGGTGCGCCGCATCACGGGTTACTCGGCCAATGTCAGCTCGCTGTGGGGCCCCGGCTACGCGTTGCTGGGCAACGCCGGCGAGTTCCTCGACCCGGTGTTCTCGTCCGGTGTGACCATTGCCTTCAAGTCCGCGCAGCTGGCCAGCGAGTGCCTCAAGCGCCGTTATGCCGGCCAAACCGTCGACTGGGAAGCTGAATTCTCGATCCCGCTGCGCGCCGGCGTGAAGACCTTCCGCCGCTTCGTGGAAAGCTGGTACCAGGGCGGCTTCCAGAAGATCATCTACCACCCGCAGCAGCAGCCCGAAGTGCGCGACATGATCAGCTCCATCCTGGCCGGTTACGCCTGGGACACCAAGAATCCGTATGTGGCCGATGAAAGTGGTCGCCGCATGCGCGTGCTGGAGGAATTGTGCAGCGCCTGATCTTCCGTACTGCGGCCCTGCTGCTGTGCCTGCTGCTGGCCGCCTGTGCCGGGCGCATGCCCAAGCCCCAGGTGGAGCTGCCGCCGCTGCGGCTGTCGCCGGCCAGCCTGCCGGCGCCGCTGGCCCTGCAACAGCAGCTGCATTTCCGCTTCGGCAGCCATGAGCGCGACCTCGACGCGCTGCTGGAAGCCGACGCGCAGCAGGTGCAGCTGGCGGTGCAGGCGATGGGCCAGACCGGCGTGCGCCTGCAGTGGGACGGCCAGCAGCTGACCCAGCAGCGCGCGCCGTGGCTGCCGCCGCAGGTACGTGCCGAGCGTGTGCTGGATGACCTGCAGTTCGCGCTGTGGCCGACCGCGGCCATCGCCGCCGCGCTGCCGGCCGACTGGCAGGTCAGCGACGACGGCCAGCAGCGCAGCCTGTCGCGCGATGGCACGGTGTGGCTGCAACTGCAGCGCCTGGACGATGGCAGCGTGCAGCTGGACAACCGTGCCGAAGGCTATGCGCTGCGCATCGAATCGATCGACATGGCCGGACAGGACCGATGAGTGCACCGATCTACCTGAACGACCTGGGCGTGGTCTGCGCGCTCGGCGATGGCCGCGCCGCTGTCGCGTCGGCGATGTTCGCCGACGTGCCGGGCGGGCTCAGTGACAACGACAGCCTGTTGCCGGGGCGCACCCTGGCGCTGGGAGAAGTACGCACGCCACTGCCGGCGCTGGAGGAACTGCCGGTGGCCCTGCGCGGGCGCAACAACGCCCTGCTGGACGTGGCACTGGCGCAGATCGCTCCGGCGGTGGCCGCCGCGATCACCCGCCATGGCGCCGAGCGCGTGGCGGTGGTGCTGGGCACCAGCACCTCGGGCATTGGTGAGTCCGAGCAGGCCCTGCGCACCCACGCCGAACAGGGCCAGTGGCCGCAGGGCTTCGATTACGCCCAGCAGGAAATGGGTACTGCCGCGCAGTTCGTGCGCCAGCGCAGCGGCGCTCAGGGGCCCGCGTGGACCCTGTCCACCGCCTGCTCGTCCAGTGCCAAGGCATTGATGTCGGCTGCACGCATGCTGCGAGCCGGTATCGTCGACGCCGTGATCGCAGGCGGCGCGGACTCGCTGTGCCGCTTCACCGTGGCCGGTTTCAGTGCGCTGGAATCGGTGTCGGCCCTGCGCTGCAATCCGTTCTCGCAGCACCGCGCCGGTATCAACATCGGCGAGGGCGCCGCGCTGTTCCTGCTCACCCGCGAGCCGGGCCCGGTGTGCCTGGCCGGGTGGGGCGAATCGGCCGACGCCCACCACATGTCCGCGCCGGATCCGCAGGGCGTGGGTGCCATCGATGCACTGCAGCAGGCGCTGCAGCGCGCCGGCTGGGCGGCCGATGAAGTGGACTACGTGAACCTGCATGGCACCGCCACCGGGCACAACGATGCGATGGAAAGCCTGGCGGTTTCGCAGGTGCTGGGCAACGGCATTCGGGCCAGTTCGACCAAGCCCCTGACCGGCCATACGCTGGGTGCGTCAGGCGCGATCGAAGCTGCATTGTGCTGGATCGTGCTGGCCGAGAACCCGCAGCAGCAGCTGCCACCGCACTGGTGGGACGGCGTGGCAGACCCCGCGCTGCCGGCACTGCCGCTGGTCGCACCAGCTACCCGCCTGGCGCAGGCACCGCGGCGGGTGCTGAGCAATTCGTTCGCCTTCGGCGGCAGCAATGCCGTGCTGGCGCTGGAGCGTCGATGAAGATGCTGTATGCAATTGAAGAGGTGGTACCGCACCGCCAGGACATGTGCCTGCTGGAGCGCATCACGCACTGGGACCAGGACACCATCGAGGCGGAACTGGTGGTGCCCGAGGCCGGCCTGTTCGTGGAAAACCACGAAGTGCCGGCCTGGGTGGGTATCGAATACATGGCACAGGCCATCGCGGCCTGGGCCGGCTGCCGTGCGCGTGCAGCGGGCAAGCCACCGCAGCTGGGCTTCCTGCTCGGCAGCCGCCGCTACAACAGCACGCGCTGCAGCTTCCCCAGCGGCTCGCGGCTGCGCGTACAGGCGCGCTGCGAGCTGTTGGGTGACAATGGATTGGGGATGTTCGCCTGCCGCATCCTGGCGGGCGAGGACGAATGGGCTACAGCCAACGTGTCGGTGTTCGAACCGGCCGATGCGATGGCCTATCTGGAGAGTGGACAGGCATGACAGGGAATCGAAGCGTGCTGGTGACCGGCGCCAGCCGGGGCATCGGCCGGGCCATCGCGCTGCGCATCGCGCGCGATGGCTTCGACGTGGTGGTGCATTGCCGCAGCCGCCTGGATGAGGCACAGGCCGTGGTGGCCGAGATCCACGCGTTGGGCCAGCAGGCCCGCGTACTGATGTTCGACGTGGCCGACCGCGAGGCCGCACGCGCCGCGCTGGAGGCCGATGTCGAAGCGCACGGCGCGTACTACGGCGTGGTCTGCAATGCCGGCATCGCCCGCGACGGCGCCTTCCCGGCGCTCTCTTCGGAAGACTGGGACCAGGTCATCCACACCAACCTGGATGGCTTCTACAACGTGCTGCATCCGCTGATCATGCCGATGGTGCGGCGGCGCAAGCCGGGCCGCATCGTCACCCTGTCGTCGGTGTCCGGACTGGCCGGCAACCGCGGGCAGGTCAATTACAGTGCCGCCAAGGCCGGCATCATCGGTGCCACCAAGGCCCTGGCGCTGGAACTGGCCAGCCGCCAGATCACCGTCAACTGCGTGGCCCCGGGCCTGATCGAGACCGAAATGCTCAACGATGAAGTGATCGAACACGCGCTCAAGCTGATTCCCGCCGGCCGCGTCGGCCGTCCCGACGAAGTGGCGGCCACGGTGGCGTTCCTGCTGTCCGAACCGGCCGGCTACATCACCCGCCAGGTGATCTCGGTGAACGGGGGCATGCTCTGATGGCCACCGATCGTCGCGTCGTGGTGACCGGTGCGTCCGCGATCAGTCCGCTCGGCCATGACTGGCCGACCATCGAGGCGCACCTGCGCAGCTGCCGCAACGCGGTGCGCGCGATGCCCGAGTGGGATGTCTATGCCGGGCTGAACACCAAGCTGGCTGCGCCGGCGCAGGACTTCGCGCTGCCGCCGAACTACAACCGCAAGACCACCCGCTCCATGGGCAAGGTCGCGATCATGTCGGTGCGTGCCACCGAAGTGGCGCTGCGCGAAGCTGGCCTGCACGAGCACCCGGTGCTGCGCAGCGGTCGCACCGGCGTGGCCTATGGTTCCTCGTCGGGCAGCCACGAAGCCACCGGCGAGTTCGGGCGCATGCTCAACGAGTTCACCACCGAAGGCATCAGCGCCACCACCTACCTGAAGATGATGAGCCACACCGCGCCGGTCAACATCGGCGTGTTCTTCGGCCTGTCCGGGCGTGTCTATACCACCTCCAGCGCCTGCACCTCGGGCAGCCAGGGCGTGGGCGCGGCCTATGAAGCGATCCGCAGCGGCAAGCAGACGGTGATGGTCGCCGGTGGTGCCGAGCAGCTCGACGCTACCGCTGCGGCGGTGTTCGACACCCTGTTCGCCACCAGCGTGCGCAACGCCGCGCCGCAGACCACGCCGCGCCCGTTCGATGCCGGCCGCGATGGCCTGGTGCTGGGCGAGGGTGCCTGCACGCTGATCCTGGAAGACCTGGAGCACGCGCAGGCGCGCGGTGCCACCATCCTTGCCGAGGTGGTCGGCTACGGCACCAACAGCGACGGCCAGCACGTCACCCAGCCCAGCGCCGACACCATGGCCCAGGCCATGCGCCTGGCGCTGGAGGATGCGGGCCTGGAGGCGGCGCAGATCGACTACGTCAACGCCCACGGCACCGCCACCGATCACGGCGACATCGCCGAGACCCAGGCCACCGCGCAGGTGTTCGGCAGCCGCGTACCGATCAGCTCGCTGAAGAGCTACGTCGGCCACATGCTCGGTGCCTGTGGTGCGTTCGAGGCCTGGCTGAGCATCGAGATGATGCGTGCCGGCTGGTTCGCCCCCACGCTGAACCTGGCCGAGGTTGACCCGCGCTGCGGCCAGCTCGACTTCATCACCGGGCAGGGCCGCGAATTGCAGGCCGAGTACGTGATGAGCAACAACTTCGCCTTCGGCGGCATCAACACCTCGCTGGTGTTCCGCCGCTGGAGCGAATGATCCACCGTCCCATCCCGCCTTTTTCCTCAACCCACCCGCACCCCCGACAAGGAGATGTTCCGATGCGCCGCACCCTGATGATCGCCACGGCCACTGCACTGCTGGCCCTGACCTCCACCGCCTCCGCCCGCGACACCCGCGTTGAGCAGTCCCTGCAGGAGCTGGTCACCTCGCAGGCCGCCCGGGACGCCGGCATCGACGGCAGCGTGCGCTTCTACCTGGCCGGCCAGCCGGTCAGCGTGCAGCAGCGCCTGGGCGAGGACGTGACCAACAAGAAGACCAACGCCGCCAACAAGAGCGATGCCGAGGCCTGCCGCTGGGTCGCGCTGTCGGCGCTGCGCGCACTGCAGGACGGCGCCAAGTCGCGCGGTGCCAACGCGGTGGTCGACATCGTCAGCTACTACAAGAAGAACGAGTTCAAGAGCAGCACCAACTACGAATGTTATGCCGGTACGATCCTCGCCGGCGTGGCGCTGAAGGGCACCTACGCCAAGGTCAAGTAAGCGACCGCAGGGCAGCGGCGTTGCCTGAACGCCGCCGCCACATTGCTGAACCCCGTCGGGGAAACGCCGTCGATCACGCCGCCATCGTCGGCCGACGGCTTTCCCCGGTGTCGGCTTTCCGACACAATCATGGCTCTTCCCGGGTTATCGTCCCGCGGACATGCACGCCTACGTCTATAAAAGCCAACTCAAGCCTGACACCTACGTCTACGTTCCCCGACGCGATGATTTCAGCGCGCTGCCTGCGCCGCTGCTCACCTCGCTGGGTGCGCTCACCTTCGTCCTGGATGTGGCCCTGGATGCCCAGCGTCGCCTGGCCCAGGCCGACCCGGACAAGGTTCGCAGTGACATGAGCGAGCGCGGGTTCTACCTGCAGGTGCCGCCGTCGGTGGCCAGCCTGATGCCGCGCCACTATGACTGACGTCTCCCGTCCGCGCGCCCTGTCGATCGCCTTCGCCGTGGGCGCCGTGCTGGCACTGGGTGCTGCCGTAGGCGGCGTTGCCGGTGCCATCCTCGCCGCCCTGGCGCAACCGGCGTTCGCGCTGGGCGTGTCGTGGTGGCGGCGCAGCCGTGCGCTGCTGCCGCTGAAGGTGGTTGCACGCCAGGACCTGCCGGCGCTGCTGGCACTGTGGGCGGCCGCACCGCTGCTGCTGGCGCTGCTGCTGGCCTGGCCGCTGGCGGCGCTGCGTGACAGTGGCAGCCTTGCGGCGGTGCTGGGCCTGAGCGTGCTGGTCAGTGCCGGCCTGCTCGCTGCCTGGCGCACCTGGCCGTTGTGGAACGATGTCGAACGGCTTGATGGCCGCCTGGCCCATCATTGGCAGGCGCTGGCCGGTCGCGACCTGACCGCCTGGCGCGGTCTCGGCGTGGCGGCGCTGGTGATCGCGCTGGCCGCGCTGGTGGTGCTGCCGGCCTGGCCGGGACTGCTGCCGGAGAGCGCGCGCTGGCCCGCTGCGCTGGCCGTGGTGGTGGTGTCTCCCGTGCTGCACCTGCTGCTGCAGCGGGTCGCGCCGGCGCCGCTGGTGTCGTTGCGACCGAGCCCGATGGCGACGTCCGGCGCAGAACACGAACCGATGTTCGCTGCCGCGGCCGAGACCGCGCCGCTGGAGGCGATGGCTCCGCAGGAGCTGACCCCGGCCCTGTATGAAGCCGCCCGCCACGGCCGCATCGACCGCGGCCTGCAACTGCTGCAGGCCGGCGCCGATCCGTATGCGCTGCCCGACCCGAGCTGGCGCGACCAGCGCAGCCTGGCGGTGCTGGCGGCGGTGCTGCCGGACCTGCGCCTGCTGCGCGAACTGATTGCCCGCGGCGTTGACGTGAACGCGCCACACCGGGGCATGACCCCGCTGCTGGCCGCCACCCGCGACAGCTGGCATGGCCGCCCCGAAGCCGTGATGACCCTGCTCGCCAACGGTGCCGATTCGCGTGCCACCGACAGCGATGGCAACACCCCGCTGCACCATGCCGCGCGCAGTTCCGACCCAGGCGTGGCCGCGCTGCTGCGCGATGCCGCCGCCGAAGTCGATGCGTTGAACAACGAGGGCTGGTCGCCGCTGGCCGTGGCCTGCCAGGTCGGCAACTGGCGCCTGGCCCGCTTCCTGCTCGAACGCGGTGCGCGCAGCGAACCGGCAGAGGGCACCCCGGTGCTGCTGGCCGCCGCCGCCACCGAAGACGACGATCCGGCTGGCGTGCAGCTGCTGCTCAAGCACAAGGCGCGTGCCGACGCGCGTGATCGCCAGCGCCGCAGCGCGCTGCACGAGGCGGCGCTGGCCGGCCACGTTGAAATCATCGGCGTGCTGCTGGCCGCCGGTGCCAACCTGGAAGCACGCGATGCACTGGGGCGTACGCCCTGGCTGGAAGCCGCCCGTGCCGGGCGTGCCGCGGTGGTCGAACACTTGCTGCCGCACAAGCCGGACCTGGTTGCCGTCGACGGCGAAGGGCGCAACGCAGTGCAGCTGGCGGTGATGGCAGAGGATGTCTCGCCGTTGCTGGTCAAGCGTCTGGTGGAGCTGGGCATCGCCGCCGACGCGACCGATCCGGTCGGTCGCCGTGCAGTGGACTACGCTGCCGAAGCCGGGCGCTGGGCGATTGTCGCCCTGCTGGATCCGTCCTATCCGTTGCCGGCCGCGGTCAGTGACGGCCTGGCCGAGCGTGGCGAAGCAGCCAGTGCCAGCGGCCTGCTGCCGGACCGCCCGCCGCTGACCCTGCTGCGCGAGGCGCTGGGCTTCGGCAACACCGAAGGCATGGCCGCGCTGGCCAAGCTGTGCCAGCCGGAAGAACTGGGCGGCCTGCTGCTCGACCCCGAGCTGGCGCTGGAGCCGCGCGCGGTGGATTGGCTGCTGGGCCACGGCGCCGATCCCTACGTGCGCGACGCCTGTTCCGATACGCCCATGTTCGCGTTGCTGTCGCGCGGCATTGATGCGGTGCCGGCGTTGCAGGTGATGTTGCAGCGTGGCTTGTCGCCGGCCGGACGCGGTGGCCTGGCGCGCTTCCTGGCGGCCTGTGCGCAGCACGACCAGGCTGCCCGTGGCCTGGAACAGCTGGCGCTGGAATTGCTGGAGCGTGGCGCCGATCCGTTCGCGGCTTCGCCGGCCGGTGATCCGCCGTTGTCGCTGGCGGTGCGCCTGGGCTGGCTGCGCCTGCAGCAGGCGCTGCTGAAGGCGGGCGTCGATCGCGAAGCGCGCGACAGCCATGGCATGACCGCATTGCATCTGGCCACCGCATTGGCCCGCGAAGGCGCGCTGAAGCTGCTGGTGCAGCACGGTGCCTCGCCGGAAGCACGCGCCGCCGATGGCCAGACGCCGCTGGGCGTGGCGCTGTCGATTGGTCGCCGCGACCTGGCCGACTGGCTGGACTGGCGGGTGTGGCCGTTGCCGCGTCGCACCCTGCGCGAGTCCGATCTGCCGGCCGCCGCAATGGCCGGTGACGTCGACGCGGTACGCCGCCTGATCGATCTGGGCTTCGCCGTCGATGCGGTTGATGCGCAGGGCTGCACCGCGCTGCTGCGTGCCGCCGGTGGTGGCCATCTGGCGGTGACCGACCTGTTGCTGGCGCGTGGCGCCGATCCGCAGCACGCAGCGGCCAGTGGTGCCACGCCGCTGTCGGCGGCGGTCAGCATGCGCCAGGTGGACATCGTCTCGGCCCTGCTCGACGCTGGCGCCAAGCTGGAACACCGCCTGCCGGGCGGCGTGACCGTGCTGATGCTGGCGTCCGCGCTGGGCCTGCCGGACATCGTTGCCCGCCTGCTCACCGCCGGTGCCGACGTGCACGCCGGTGACGCCCAGCAGCTGGGCCCACTGCACTGTGCCGCGCTGTATGGCTTCAGTGCCCGCGACCGCTCGCGCCTGCTCGCCCTGCTCGACACCCTGCTGCTGGCCGGTGCCGAACCGGACCAGGCCGCGGCTGGTTCGGTCACGCCGCTGCTGCTGCTGCTGGGCGCACGCGCCGAGCCCGGCACCGCCTGCGACGAACAGGTGGTGATGGCCGCAGTGGAACGCCTGCTGGACGAAGACGTGAGCCTTGAGGTGCGTGATCCGCGCGGCTTCGGACCGCTGCACCTCGCGGCCCTGCACGGTCTGCCGCTGCTGGTGCAGCGCCTCCTGCGCGCTGGTGCCGACCCCGAGGCGCGCGACAGCCTCAACCGCAGCCCGCGCGAGATCGCGGTGATGCGTGGCTTCATCGACGTGGCCGGCGAGTTCGAACCGCGCGTGCCGGGTGTCTCGTCGATGGCGCGGTTCCTGCGCGACAACGGTTGATCGCTGGAAAAGGGTAGTGCCGGCCGCTGGCCGGCTACCTCATGACATCTCCGGGATGACGGGATTGCCGGCCAGCGGCCGGCACTACCGGGTCCGCCATTGATCGGGTGGGTGCCGACCGTTGGTCGGCACGCCTACTTGCCGTCGCTTTCCGCGTCGGCCTCGAACAGATGCATCAGGTCGTTGCGTGCGTCGCGCGAGGTCTGGATCACCGCTGCCTCGTCGTCGTACACCAGGTACTGGTCGCGCAGCAGCTGCTCATCGTGCTCGCGGAAGCGCTGCACGTGGCGCTCGGCCACGTCCGGTGCCACGCCCAGCGCGGTCAGCACGCGGCCGCTCATCTCCAGGCTGGTGCCGAACACTTCGCGGAACGGCTCGGCCGACATGTCCATCAACCGCCACGCATGCTGGCGGTTGCGTGCACGCGCCAGCACCGTCGCGTCCGGGTACAGCCGGCGCACCATGCGCACCGCGCGCAGGTTGGTTTCCGGGTCATCCACGGTGATCACGAACACATCGATGTGCTCGCCCCCGGCCGCGCGCAGCATCTCCGGCCGGGTCGGGTCGCCGTAATACAGCTGGTTGCCGAATCGGCGCAGGTCGGCCACGGTATCCGGGTTCGCCTCCAGCGCCACGAACGGCACCTTCTGCGCGGTCAGCAGGCGCGCGATCACCTGGCCGAAGCGGCCCATGCCAGCGATCAGCACCTTGGGCCGGTTGTCCGGCGCCACCTTGTCGGCCTCGGCCGGCTCGCGCGGAGTGGCTTTCTCCTGGCCGAGCAGTTTCAGCAGCGCGATCATCAACAGCGGCGTGATTGCCATCGACAGGCCGACGATCGCCACCAGCCGGTCGTGGTTGGCGTTGCCCAGCAGGTGCGCGCGCTGTGCCTCGTTGAACACCACGAAGGCGAACTCACCGCCCAGCCACAGCACGCTGCCCAGCAGCAGCGATTGCCGCGAGCTGAGCCGGGCGACACGTCCAACCGCGTAGAGCAGGCTGAACTTGACCACCAGCAGGATGCCGACACCTGCGGCGATCAGCCACGGCTCGGCGGCGATGCGGTCCAGGTCGATGCCCATGCCCACCGCGATGAAGAACAGGCCCAGCAGCAGCCCCTTGAACGGCTCGATCTGCGCTTCCAGCTCATGCCGGAACTCCGAATCGGACAGCAGCACGCCGGCCAGGAACGCGCCGAGGCTGGGGCTGAGGCCGGCTTCCTGCATGAACCAGGCGGTGCCCAGCACCACCAGCAGGGCGGTGGCAGTGAATACTTCCGGGCTGCGGGTGCGCGCGATGATGCTGAACACCTTGCGCAGCACCGGTCGTCCGCACAGGATCACCACTGCCAGCGCACCCAGCGCCACGGCCGCATCTTCCCAGCGCAGGGTCTCGTTCTTGACCCCGCCCAGCAGCGGGATGGCCGCCAGCAGCGGAATCGCGATCAGGTCCTGGAACAGCAGGATGGCGAACCCGAGCCGGCCATGGTCGCTGTTGATCGCCTTGTGCTCGGACAGCAGCTGCAGGCCCACCGCCGTGGATGACAGCGCCAGCGCCACGCCTACCACCAGCGCGCTCTTCCACTGGAAGTGGTCGAGCAGCAGCAGGCCGCCCAGCACCAGCCCGGACAGCGCCACCTGTGCCGCACCGGCGCCGAACACCGAGCGCCGCATCACCTTCAGGCGTGCCGGCGACAGCTCCAGGCCGATCACGAACAGCAGCATCACCACGCCGATCTCGGCGGCGCCGAGGATGCGGTCGGCGTCCTGCACGAAGCCGAGCCCGTCCGGGCCCAGCACCACACCGGCCGCCAGGTAGCCCAGCACCGCGCCGAAGCCGAACTTCTTGAACACCGGCACGGCGATGACCGCTGCCAGCAGCAGCACCAGCGCCAGTTCCAGACCACCGCTATGCATGGGAATACCTGGTCATCGGGGGAGCCGCTGTGCGTCCGTTCGGGTTGGGAAAAGCGTGGCGAACACCACCGCGCCATTATGCGCGCCGGCCTGTGCATGCACGAGAACAACCTGCGGGCAGGGTGCTGCCGCGGCGGGACCGGGTTGACCTGCATGGTCCACGGGTCCAGACTGCCCGCCGCTGGCGGCGCGTCCGTCGGCACACGCATCCCGGAGTCCCCAACCCATGTCCAGCGACAGTAGAAGTCGACCTCGTTCGACGCCAGCGATGGCCACCGCCTGACATCGGGACGGTTTGCCTGCGTTGGCGTTGCGCGAGGTCGCACCCCCACAAGGCAAACCCGATGAACCAGAAGCAATTGCTGCGCCCGGTGGCCGATGCCGCCGCACTGGCCGCGCCGCTGGCGAACTTCAACACCGCCGATGCGGTGGAATTCCTCAACACGCTGGAACTGACCCGCGCCGCGGAAACGCTGGCTGCGCTGCCGTTGCCGCGTGCAGTGAAAATGCTGGAAGCGCCGGAACTGCACCGCAGCGGCGAACTGGTGGCTGCGCTGCCGCCGGCGCGCGCTGCCGCCCTGCTCGGCTTGATGGCCGACGACCGCGCCACCGACATCGTCCATGAGCTGGATGAGGAAGAACGCGCGCGGTTGATCCCGCTGCTGGGCACCGACGCCCGCCAGGCCATCCAGAAGCTGCTCAGCTACCCGCCGAACACCGCCGGCGCGCTGATGACCACCGAGTACGTGGCGGTACCCGCCAGCTGGACCGTGGCGCAGACCCTGCAGCACATCCGCCAGGTCGAGCGCACCCGTGAAACGGTGTACGCGATCTACGTGCTGGACCCGGCCAGCCAGCAGCTGCAGCAGGTGGTGACCATGCGCCGGCTGATCACCGGCCTGCCGGAGGAGTCGATCCTGGACGTGGCTCAGGTCAATCCACCGGTGACGGTGGACGCACTGATGGACCAGGAAGAAGTGGCACGGCTGATCCGTCGCCACGACCTGCTGGCGATCCCGGTGGTCGATGCGCAGCAGCAGATGCTCGGCATCGTCACCGTCGATGACGTACTGGATGCGCTGATCGAGGAATCCACCGAGGACGCGCACAAGTTTGGCGGCATGGAAGCACTGGACAAGCCGTACATGCAGATCGGCTTCTTTGAGATGCTGCGCAAGCGCGCCGGCTGGCTGAGCGTGCTGTTCCTGGGCGAGATGCTGACCGCCAGCGCGATGCAGCACTATGAGGACGAACTGGCGCGCGCGGTGGTGCTGACCCTGTTCATTCCGCTCATCATGAGTTCGGGCGGCAACTCCGGTTCGCAGGCCACCTCGCTGCTGATCCGCAGCCTGGCGCTGCGCGAGCTGCGCCTGCGCGACTGGTGGAAGGTGGCCCTGCGCGAAGTGCCCACCGGCATGGTGCTGGGCGCGATCCTCGGCTGCCTGGCCATCGTGCGCATCGTGATTTGGCAGCTGGGTGGCCTGCATGACTACGGCGAGCACTGGATCCTGCTGGCGATCACCATCGGTGCGGCGCTGGTCGGCATCGTCACGTTCGGCTCGCTGTCCGGATCGATGCTGCCGTTCATCCTGAAGCGGCTCGGCTTCGACCCGGCCAGTGCCTCGGCCCCGTTCGTGGCCACGCTGGTGGACGTGACCGGACTGGTGATCTATTTCAGCATCGCCGCGATGATCCTGCACGGCACGCTGTTGTAGGCCGGGGTCGTTTACTGGGTCGGATCCCTTCGCGCAGCGAAGGGCTCGGACCCCTGAAGCAGCGTGCTCCGGTAGTTGCCGACCTTGGTCGGCACGCAAGGGTCACGCAAGGGTCAGATCCCTTTCCTGGGGAAAGGGATCTGACCCCATCGTCATGGAATTTGGTTACCGTAGGCGCATGAGTACCTACCACCTGCAGTCCGTGTTCCGTCCGCAGTCGGTCGCGGTGATCGGCGGCAGCCCGCGTCAGCGCTCGGCCGGACGTGCGGTGATGCGCAACCTGCGCGGCACCGGCTTCCCCGGCAAGGTGGCGTGGATCAACCCGCGGCATGCCGAAATTGATGGCATCCGCACCGTGAAGCGGCTGAAGGACCTGGACTGGGTGCCGGATCTGGTGGTGATCACCGCGCCGGCGTCGATCGTGCCGCAGGTGGTGCGCACCGCTGCCGAACGCGGCGTGCAGGCGGCAATCATCCTCACCGCGCACCTGGGTGAAGGCCCGGGCTCGCTGTCGGCGCAGGTGGAGGCGGTGGCGCGCAAGCATGGCCTGCGCATCCTCGGCCCACACTGCCTGGGTGTGATTGCACCGCACGCACGGCTCAATGCCAGCATCGCCGCGCACTTCCCGCAGGCCGGTGATCTTGCGTTGATCTCCGAATCCTCGGCCATTGCCGCCGCGCTGGTGGAGTGGGGCGTGGCCCGCTCGGTCGGGTTTTCCGCGGTGGTCTCGCTGGGCGACACGATGGACGTCGACTTCGGTGACCTGCTCGACTACTTCGCCACCGACTACCGCACCCGCGCCATCCTGCTCTACGTCGAGCAGATCAAGGATGCGCGCAAGTTCATGTCGGCCGCGCGTGCCGCCGCCCGCGCCAAGCCGGTGGTGGTGGTGAAGTCCGGCCGCGCCGAGCGCGTGCAGCCGGGCAGCCGCGATACCCATGTGCAGGCCCTGGCCCGCACCGACGACGTGTACGGTGCGGCCTTCAACCGCGCCGGCCTGCTGCGCGTCAGCGCGCTGGACGAGCTGTTCACGGCTGCCGAATCGCTGGGCCGGTTGGGGACGTTCCCCGGTCGTCGCCTGGCCATTCTCAGCAATGGTGGCGGTGTCGGCCGCCTTGCCGTGGATCAGCTCATTGCATTGCGTGGCACGCTGGCCAACCTGTCCGACAGCACGGTCGAGAAACTCGACGCCGTGTTGCCGCAGGGCTGGTCGCGCAGCAATCCGGTCGACATCGTGGTCGACGCCGATGGTGACCGCTATGCCGCCGCCATTGAAGCGCTGCTGGCCGACAACGAGAACGACGCGGTGATGGTGGTCAATGTGCCCACCGCATTCACCTCGTCTGCAGACGCTGCGCAGGCGCTGACCCGCACGCTCGGCCTGCGTCCGCGCCACCATCGCGACAAGCCGGTATTCGCGGTGTGGCTGGGCAACGATGACCAGGCCACCGCCACGCTCAACGCGGCACGGGTGCCGACCTATCCGACCGAGGCCGAAGCGGTGCGCGGCTTCCAGCATCTGGTGCGCTATCGCGAAGCGCAGAACGCGCTGATGGAAACGCCGCCCAGCCTGCCGCAGGACTTCAATGTCGACGCGGCGGCCGCACGCGCGCTGGTCGATGCCGCGCTGGCCAACGGCCAGCAGTGGCTGGACCCGCTGGCTACGCATGAACTGCTCAAGGCCTATGGCATTCCGTCCGCGCCGGTGATGCATGCGCGCGATGCGCATGAGGCGATGGACCTGGCGCAGCCGCTGCTGGAACGTGGTGCCACCGTGGCACTGAAGATCCTGTCACCGGACATCCCGCACAAGTCCGAAGTGGACGGCGTGCGCCTGAACCTGTCCACCCTGCCGGCGGTGCAGAGCGCGGCCAACGCGATCCTGTCGCGCGCGCGCCAGCTGCGGCCGGATGCGCGCATCGACGGCCTGCTGGTGCAGCCGACCATCGTTCGCCCGAAGGCGCGCGAACTGATTGTCGGCATCGCCGATGACGCGACGTTCGGCCCGGTGATCGTGGTCGGCCGTGGCGGTACCGCGGTTGAAGTGATCAATGACAAGGCATTGGCGCTGCCGCCGCTGGACCTGCGCCTGGCCCATGAGCTGATCGGCCAGACCCGTGCCTCGCGCATCCTCAAGGCCTATGGCGATGTGCCTGCCGCCGACGAGCGCGCACTGGCATTGGCGCTGGTCAAGCTGGCACAGCTGGCCGCTGACATCCCCGAAGTGCGTACGCTGGACATCAATCCGCTGCTGGTCGACGGCAAGGGCATCCTCGCCCTCGACGCACGCGTGGCGGTGGCGCCGTCGCGCATCCTGCACAAAGGCCGTGGCCATCCGCGCTTCTCGGTGTTCCCGTACCCGAAGGAGTGGGAGCGCACCATCGAACTGTCCGATGGCGGCCGCGCCTTCGTGCGCCCGGTGCGGCCGGAGGATGACGCGCTGTTCCGTGCGTTCTTCGCCCGCGTCAGCGACGAGGATCTGCGCCTGCGCTTCTTCCAGTCGGTGAAGCACTTCAGCCACGAGTTCATCGCGCGCCTGACCCAGCTCGACTATGCACGCTCGATCGCACTGGTGGCGATCGAACCGCGCAGTGGCGAAATGCTCGGCGCGGTGCGCCTGCACGCCGATGCGGATTACCACCGCGGTGAGTACGGCATCCTGATCCGCTCGGACCTGAAGGGCCACGGCATCGGCTGGCGGCTGATGGCGATCATGATCGAGTACGCCAAGTGGCTGGGCCTGGACGTGGTCGAAGGTCAGGTGCTGCGCGAGAACAGCACCATGCTGGCGATGTGCCAGAGCCTGGGCTTCAAGACCAAGCTCGATCCGGACGACCCGACGGTGATGATGGTGACTCTGCCGGTGCAGCAGGTCGAAGTCCCCACCCCGCTCTTGTAGAGTCGAGCTTGCTCGACTGCCATCATCGAAAAGCAGTCGAGCAAGTTCGACGCTACAGTCAGGTCAACGCAATGGTTCCACCACCACCGCCGTGCCATAGCACAGCACCTCGGTCAGCCCGGTCATCACATCGGTGGCGTCGTAAAGCAAGCTCATGCTGATGATTGCGCTGCTGTCAGTCGTTCCGACGATTGAATATAGACTACAACGATGGCTTATACCCTACGCCAGTGACGTCCGAGTGGTCCACGCATGTCGGCGTACCGGGTGCCTGCTGTGTCTCTTGCGTAGGAGTGACTGAATCACCAGAAGGAAAGAAGCGGCTACTGACGCATTTCGCTCTTCAACTCAGCGAAGAAGCAACGCTACCATTGCGCCACTGCGTGGCGGCGACCCTTCGTGACCTTATTGAAAGAAGATGTTTCCCGATGTTGCAGGAATGAGGAAATTTGTGAGGATCCAAGGTATCAACGAAAAGACCTTCGCCATCTGCGTGTGCTGCCTAGCTATGGTGGCGGCAACTGCAGACGGTCGGACCTTGCCGTTCTTGTTCATAGGAGCGGTTGTCATTGTGATAGCCAGGCGTGCCGACGTCAGGCGCGAGCGGATTCGGGAAGAGCACGCGTCGAAATGATCACTTTGCAAGGATGCCGCTTGAGCTGCAGCTGCGGCTGATTCCTGCAAGGACGCCAAGTCCGTATTGGTTTCAATGCGGCAGTTGATGGACCAGAGCAATCGTCATGACTCTTCTCGACGCTTGGCATGGAGTCCACGCGAGTTATGCAGGGCATCTTGACCTGAGAACGACTGGTGAGCCGTTCGAACAGCCGCATCGAATCAATCTCGTGCAACGCTTGCTACATGCCCGAATCGCTCAAACGCATATCACTGCTGCAGCAGGTGGATGCGCAGCATCGTCTCCATCGCATACGGTGACCGACCCACGCGACCCGAACGCGGGTAATGTGGCTCGATCCGGGCCGGTAGTGCCTTCCATGGCACTACCTAGTCCACCTCGTAAAGGAGAATCTCGCGCCGGGTCTGCTTGCGCTTGCCCAGGCCCTGCGCATCCCCAAATGTCAGCCGTATGATGTATTCCACTACGCGACTCAATAGTGTCCCCCGAAGCGGCAATCTGTGGCGGGCACTGCTGCACAGTTCGCAGGGAGCTGTTCAGAACATCCTTGGCGCTGGTAAATCATTGGCTGGATCGCGGGGCTTTCGCCCTGCGATCCTTTGAGGGTCGATATGAAGATTACTGATGGATTTGATGGGCGGCATGGCAAGTTCTATTTTATTTCCCTGGTAGCAATGGCGTCTGCCTCAGCGCTGATGCTGGTGGCGGCGCTTCGGGGTGCTGAGCCTTTGCAGGTTCCTCAGGAGGTCGGAGTTTCTGTTGCCGCATTCTCGCTGATGTGTTCGACGGCAAGTTACCTGCTAATAGGGAAAATTAAGTGCTCGTTCCTGCTGCTTGGGGCTTCGGCTGTCGTGTTTTCGGCCGCTCTATGGTCGTTCGGTGCGCCTTTGTCGTTCGTGCTTCTTTTGGGGCTTCCAGCTCTGCTCCTGTCTTTAATTTCAGTTATTTTTCGGGATAAGGTCGATATACAGGTCGAGGGGGATGACTAACGTTATTTATCTATAGATTTGCTTATTCTTAGTCCATTGGTCGCTGATGGCTGAGCGAGATTTGTCGTCCTCATGACCTGCATCTACGGATGCTCTGAACAACTACTTCGGTAGTGCTGTCCGCTGGCCGGCGGCCTGAGAGACAATAGAGGCACACGTTGAGAAGCCATCCATGCAGCTGACATTTGGCGATACGCAGGGTCTGGGCAAGCGCAAGCAGACTCGGCGCGAGATTCTCCTTTACAAGGTGGACTAGGTAGTGCCATGGAAGGCACTGCTGGCTCGGATCGAGCCACATTACCCGCGTTCGGGTCGCGTGGGTCAGTCGCAGTATGCGATGGAGACGATGGTGCGCACCCACCTGCTGCAGCAGTGATATGCGTTGGAGCGATCCGGGCATGTAGTAAGCGCTGCACGAGATCGCTTCGATGCGGCTGTTCGCCCGGGTCAGCGAGCTTGATGCGATCCCGGATGACCAGTTGTTTGCCGGGAGCATTGCCGACAACATCAGCGGCTTCGACAGTGGCTTCGATGAACAGCGCATTGAGGAAGCTGCTCGAATGGCCGCGGTGCACGATGACATCGCGGGGATGGCGATGGGTTACCACGGTCTTATCGGCGACATGGGCAACTCGCTCTCAGGCGGTCAGAAGCAGCGAGTGATTCTGGCCCGCGCCCTCTACCGCCGGCCACGGATTCTGTTTCTGGATGAGGCCACCAGCCATCTTGATGTCATGCGCGAGCGCTTGGTCAACGAAGCCGTGCAGCGTATGGAGCTGACCAAGGTGATCGTGGCCCATAGGCCGGAGACCATAAACAGCGCCGACCGCGTGCTCGTGATGGAGCAGGGGCGGATCGTCCAGGAGGTGCGGCCCCAGCGTGGGGCGTCGACGGCGCCTGCTTCCGACGCCGAGGAATGCGTCGCGGCATCGGTCTGACTCGCGTCCCACAGGGTATCCAGAAGCGGGCGTGGGTCCGGCGCGCCTGGCTCATCCGGCGGCACGTCGCCGCGCTTGGCGCGGTCGCTGGCATGGCGCCGTCACCGCACCGGCGCGACAATACCCCCATGACCGACCGTACCCCCCTGTTGCTGCTGCCCGGCCTGCTCAACGATGGCGAGCTGTGGCGCGCGCAGTTGGCCGATCTGGCCGACATTGCCGATTGCACCGTAGGCGACCAGACCCGTGGTGAGACCCTGCACGCCGTGGCCGAGGATGTGCTGGCGCAGGCGCCGGAGCGCTTCGCGCTGGCCGGTTTCTCGCTGGGCGGTTTCGTCGCCCAGCAGATTCTGCGCATCGCGCCGGAACGCGTGTTGCAGCTGGCGCTGGTCGATACCTCGATCCACGCCGATTCACCGGAACGTGCCGAACAACGCCGCAGCCAACGCGCCAGTGTGCGCCTGCCGGGGAAGTTCCACGGCTTCGGCGATGCGCTGATGCGCAGCTACATCGACGCCTCGCGGCTGGATGACTACGTGCTGGTGCAGCGCGTGCGCGACATGACCGCCCGCCTGGGCGCGGAAGTGTTCCTGCGCCAGAGCGCGCTGGAACGCCCTGACGGCCATGACGTGCTGGCTGGCTACCGCGATCCGCTGTTGATCATCTGCGGGGCCAACGATCGCATCACGCCGCTGGCAGTAAGCGAGGAAATGCATGCCCTGGTGCCGCACTCGCAGCTGGTGGTGGTGCCCGATTGCGGGCACCTTGCCCCGATGGAGAAGCCGGACGAGGTCAGTGCGGCGATGCGTGGGTGGTTGCTGCAGGCGTGACACTGTCCAGCTTGATGGATTCCTCGTTCCAACCCATGCCGTTGTAAACGTGGTAGCGCAGGACGCCGATGTACTCGTGCAGCATCACTTCGATCAGCAGCAGGTTGTACGCAGAGGGAAGCCACCCCGGCGAGGCGCGGAGGCGATCACTGGGCAAGCCCTCGGCCACGACACCGAAGTGCCGGAAGTAGATCAGACTTCGCCTTAGGTGCAGGCCAGAGGTCACCAGCACTACCCGGACACTGTCGCGCTGGATCATTCGGCTGCTGTTGCTGGCGTTCTGCCAGGTGTTCACGCTGGCGTGCTCGCGGATGATGTGTTCCGCAGGCACGCCCAGCGCAATCAGTTCACGCGCGTAGACGTTGGCTTCTGCGGCATTGTCTGGCGCAGTAGCGCCACCGCTGACCAGCACCACGCAGGATTCGCCGGTGCGTTCGCAGGCGAGGTAGCGCTGCGTTGCGGCCATCAACCGGCTATAGCCAGCCAGGCCGGGCCTGGAGCCGTGAGCGTCCTGATCGATGCCAGCGCCCAGCACGACAATCGCCGTGCGTGGATGGTGCGCTGTTGCAGTGCTTGGCGGCGCGTCCTGTGCCAGGTCCAGCAGCAGTTGCGTGATGGGCGCGCTCGCGCTGGCCAGGATGGCCAGTGGCGCTACGGCGAGCAGGGCGCCGCTACGCACGTGTCGCTTTCGAACCAGAACCGCACACGAGAGCAGCAGAAAGAGTGTCAGGGCGAGCATGTCGAACCTCAGGAAAATTTGAAAGGAATCCGATGGCGTTACGCGATCGTTGCTTCCATGCTGGATGCCATGGATCTGAAGCGAATGTCACTCCCGGTCAGATGTGTTGCCATCGTGGGCGCCATCCTGCTCGCGGTTGCAGGCGGGCATCTACTGGGTAGCATGTTTCCGCAGCTGTTCCTGCAGATCCATCAACGGATGCAGTAGTCCGTACGCTCCGCACGTTGTCGCTTCAGGCCTCTGTTTGGGTGTCGCGGAACGCGGAAACGCATCTCTTCAGGTGTTGAATGCGACAAGCAGAGGAAAGCAATGCGACGCTTGAACTCAACGCAAGGCGTAGAGCCGCGGCGACATCCTGCAGACGGACCTGAGCTCGGGGAGCGATCGATGCTCAACCTGATTGCAGCGACCGCGCCAGACCAGTTCTCATCGTTTGTCGTTGACCTGGACGAGGCGATTTCGCGCTGGATGAGCGCTGCGGAGAATGAATCCCCGGGTTGCCTGGAACAGGAGCTTTCGCGCATGCATGCCTTGAAAAGTGTGACCTCGGCCTTGGGCAGCTGCAGGATTGCCGATGCCTGCGAAAATCTGGCTGATGCTCTCCGCTCCGGCGAAGCCATCGGCAGCGTGCGGCTGCGCGGCTGCGCGCTGGCAATCTCGGCAAAGCGCCTTCTGGGACGCACGACAGGTCAATCACTGACCGGGGGCCGCTGACATGCATGATCCGTACACGCCCTCTCCAATGTCGTCCCCGGCAGCGCTGCTGCATGCTGCGCGCGTGCTGGAAATGCATCGTCTGGCTCTACTGCTGTCATGCTTCCAGGAGCCGCGCGCCAGTGGGTTCCGTGTGCTGCTGCAGGCGCTTGCGGTGCTGTGGTGCTGGCTTTGGATCGATGGCCCTCAGCCTGTTCTGGCCGATGAGGCAGCGCGGGTGCTGCCGGCCGCCGTTGTACTTCTGGCGGTATCTGTAGCGTGGGCACTCTTTGTAAACCTTCGCAGGGCGCGTCACGACACGTGGTACGACGCGGCGGGCCTTCTGCTCAGTCTGGCGATGGTGGCCATCCAGGTGCACGCGGCCTTCATCCTGTTGATGGCACTCAATGCAATCCTGCCGTTCCTCGTCATCGCCGCGACGGTGGCTTACGGACGCAAGGCCATGGCGCCGGCAATCGCGGTAACGGCCGTGGCGCTGCTTTGGGCAGCCCCCGAAGGCTACTGGTTCTCGCGGCCCGCCTATCTGGCCTATGCGCTGGCGCTGACCATCCTGTTGCCGCTGGTCGTGGCGTCATTGGTGGCAGCGATGCGCGAAATCGCGTTGCGTGCCATTGCGTCGCGTGAGGCGCAGGGGCGATTCGTCGGCACCATGAGTCATGAGCTTCGCACGCCGCTCAATGCCATCATCAGCGGCATCCAGCTTCTGGAGGTCAATACGGCAAGTGCTGCCCAGCGACACGCACTGGCCACCGTTGCAGGGCAGGCCCAGGCGCTCCGACGTCGCATTGATGATGTACTTGATGTTGCCAGCATTGATGGTGGCAAGCTGAAACTGCGGCCACATCCTTGTTCGCTGCGTTCCATCATCGAGGCGGCGCAGGCGAGCTGCATGCCTGCGGCTGCAGACAAAGGCGTGGTACTGCAGGTGGATGTGGGGAGAGCAGACGTATGGCTGTTGGCAGATGGCGGTCGCATCGAACAGGTGGTGACCAATCTTCTCTGCAATGCCATCAAGTTCAGTCCCATGGCGGGCGAGGCGAGGGTCTCGGTTGGCGCCGTTCGAGCGGTGGATGACTGGCAGGTGCGGATCTCGGTCTGCGACTCCGGGACGGGCATCGACGAAGCGCAGAGAGACATGATTTTCTCGCCTTTCGTGCAGGTCAGTCAGGGCGAAGCACGTTGCGAACAGGGCGTCGGGCTCGGGCTGTACATCGTTCGGCTGATTTCCGATGCCATGGGCGGAACGATCAGCGTCGGCCGCAGCGATGTCGGCGGCGCCTCATTCGTGTGGTGCTTCGCTGCTGCCGTGGCCGATGAGGCTGAGCCGCTTCCTTCCCTGGGTGAGCTTTTCCAGTTGCACGCGGCGGTGGTTCGTCCGCTGCACTGCCTGCTGTTCGAAGACGTGGAGACCAACCGCGAGGTGGTGCAGCACCTGCTGCAGTGTGCAGGCCATCGCCTCAGCTTCCGGAAAGATGGTCACGATGCTCAGGCCGTCATCAAGGCGCTGGCGCCCGACGTAGTTCTGCTGGATCTGCACATGCCAGGTTGCAGTGGATGGGACGTACTGGAGGCGCTGGTCAGGGACCCTGCGGCGCCTCCCGTTCTGGTGATGAGCGCAGACACCCGGGTAGAGGTGATTGACAGGGCGCAGGCGCTGGGCGCGGCTGGCTTTCTGTGCAAGCCACTGGACATCGAGAGCGTCCTGGATATGTTGCGCGGTGTTGCCGAGCGCTGACCGTCCGGTAGGTGCCGACCAAGGGCGGCACCTACCGATTCCGATCCGTAACCGCAGCGGGATCAATCCCAGGCCGGGGCGATACCTTCCGGGTTGGCCAGGCGATGGCCGCGGTCCAGCTTGGCGATCTGCGCCATGTCTTCGTCGGTCAGGCGGATCGCTGCTGCTTCCAGGTTGCCCGACAGGTTTTCGCGCTTGGTCGACGACGGGATCACCGAGAAGCCCTGCTGCAGCGCCCAGGCCAGCGCGATCTGCGCCGGAGTGGCCTGGTGGCGGCCGGCAATGGCCTGGATCACCGGGTCCTTGATCACCTCGCCATAGGCCAGGCTCATGTAGGCGGTGATGTGGATGCCGTTGTCCTGCAGGAACTTCACCAGCAGGCGGTTCTGCAGGTACGGATGGATCTCGATCTGGTTGGTGGCGATGGCGCCTGCACCGAGGATGCCGATCGCCTTGCGGGTCTGTGCGATGGTGAAGTTGGAGATGCCTATCTGCTTCGTCAGGCCCTGTGCCTTGGCCTCGGCCAGTGCGGTCAGGTACTCCTCCATCGGCACGTCGACCTTGTCGTTCGGCGACGGCCAGTGGATCAGCGTCAGGTCCACATGATCGGTACGCAGCTTTTCCAGACTGGTACGCAGGCTGGCCAGCAGCGCTTCGCGCTTGAACTCGGTGATCCAGACCTTGGTGGTCAGGTAGATCTCTTCGCGCGGCACGCCGGAATCGGCGATGGCCTGGCCGACCTCGGCTTCATTGCCGTAGATCTGCGCGGTATCGATGGCGCGGTAGCCGACATCCAGCGCATTGCGCACGGAATCGATCACGGTCTGGTCTTTGAGGCGGAAGGTGCCGAGACCGAAGGCGGGGACAGTCATGGGGAGCTCCAGCAAAGGGGAGGGATGCGAATATCCGGCAAAGGGTAGGCCAGTGGCCGCATGCGTGCCGGCAACGGTGCATTGCACCACCGTACCGGCAGGGCGCCGGCACGGCATGACTTATCTCAATGCGCGGCCACGGCGATGCCATCGGCGCGGTCATCGATGCCGTCGCGGCGGTCCAGGCGGCCGCTGAGCACGGTCAATGCATACGCGCCCACCACCACCAGCGCGCCCAGCCACGGCGTGTGCATCAGGCCGATGTTCTCCACCACCAGCCCGCCGAGCGAGGCGCCCAGCGCGATGCCGATGTTGAAGGCGGCGATGTTCAGCCCCGAGGCCACGTCGGTGGCCTGCGGCGCATAGCGCTGCGCCTGCTTGACCACGTAGACCTGCAGGCCGGGCACGTTGCCGAACGCCACCGCACCCAGTGCCAGCACCGTGAGCAGCATCAGCCAGGTGTTGTAGGCGGTGAAGGTGAGCACGAACAGCACGATGGCCAGCAGGGCGAAGATGCGCTTCAGTGCGGGCACCGGACCCATGCGGTCGGCCATGCGCCCGCCCCACAGGTTGCCGATTGCCACCGACACGCCGTACACCAGCAGCACCAGGCTGACCGCATTGGCGGAGAAACCGGTGACGTCCTGCAGGATCGGCGCCAGATAGGTGAAGGCCAGGAAGGTGCCGCCGTAGCCCAGCGCGGTCATCGCATAGACCAGCAGCAGGCGGGGTTGGGCGAGTACGGCCAGCTGCTGGCGGAAGCTGGCCGGCGCACTCTGCGGCACGCTGCGCGGCACGAACAGCAGCGCGCCGAGCAGGGCGATCACGCCCAGAGCGGCCACCGCCAGGAAGGTGGCGCGCCAGCCCAGGTGCTGGCCGATGAAGGTGCCCAGCGGCACCCCGGTCACCAGCGCCACGGTGAGGCCGGTGAACATGATGGCGATCGCGCTGGCGGCCTTCTCCTTCGGCACCACCGCGGTGGCGATGATCGAACCGATCGAGAAGAACACACCGTGGGCGAGGCCGGTGAGGATTCGGGCGACGATCAGCGAGGTGTAGCCCGGCGCCAGGAAGGCGATGACGTTGCCGAGGGTGAACAGCACCATCAGCGCCACCAGCAGCGACTTGCGCGGTACGCGGCCGGTGAGCGCGGTCAGCACCGGCGCACCGATGGCCACGCCGAGGGCATACAGAGAGACCAGCAGGCCGGCCGAGGGCAGGCTGACCTGCAGGTCGGCGGCAATGGTGGGAATCAGGCCGACGATGACGAACTCGGTGGTACCGATGGCGAAGGCACCGAGGGTCAGCGCCAGCAGGGCGAGGGGAATGCCACGGATCATGGCCGGCTCCGGAGGGAAGGAAGGCGCGCAGTGTGCGCGGCGCACCTTTGCCGAAAAACCGGTCTTCACGCCAATCACTATTGCCGCCCAGTCAATAATGGAGGCATGAAGACCACTCTCGATGAAATGCAGGCCTTCCTCGCGGTGATCGACAGCGGGTCGATCAGTGCTGCCGCCGAACAGCTGGGGCAGACGCCGTCGGGCGTGAGCCGGGCGCTGGGGCGGCTGGAAGACAAGCTCGGCACCACCCTGTTGACCCGTACCACCCGCCGCCTGCACCTGACCGCAGAGGGCGAGGCCTACCTGCGCCATGCACGGGCGATCATCGATGCGGTGGAGTCCGCCGAGGAACAGATGGCCGCCCGCCGCGAGCGCCCGGCCGGACGCCTGCGCGTGGATGCGGCGATGCCGTTCGTGCTGCACGTGATCGCGCCGCTGGTGGGCGGGTACCGCGCGCGCTACCCGGAGGTGCAGCTGGAGTTGAACAGCTCCGAGCGCTACATCGACCTGCTGGAACGGCGCACCGATCTGGCGATCCGGATCGGGCCGCTGGCCGACTCCACCCTGCATGCGCGGCCGTTGGGTCGCTGCCAGCTGCGGCTGGTGGCCAGTCCGGCCTACCTGGCGGCACACGGCGAACCGGCCAGCGTCGCCGCGCTGGGCCAGCACACCCTGCTCAGCTTCAACGAACCGGAATCGTTGAATCACTGGCCGTTGCCGGGCGATGCCGATGGCCTGCTGCGGGTGCGTCCGGATATCGCGGTGTCCAGCGGCGAAACACTACGCCGACTGGCGGTGGAAGGCGTGGGCATCACCTGCCTGTCCGACTTCGTGACCGACCGCGACCGCGCCGCCGGCACCCTGGTACCGGTGTTGGCGACGCAGACGCTGGATGTGTACCAGCCGATCCACGCGGTGTATTACCGCAACACGGCGGTGTCGGCGCGGATCAGCTCGTTCCTGGATTACCTGGGTGAAGCGATGGCGCGGAGCGATTACCTGCGCTGAGGTCGTGGCGGGGTTGCCGGCCAGCGGCCGGCACTACCGCAGGTTACGGCGGGTGCGGACCGTTGGTCCGCACGGCCCCTGCCATCGCCCGACCAACGGTCGGGCGCTACCCATGTGGTGGTGGGGTCGCCGGCCAGCGGCCGGCACTACCGCAGGTTACGGTGGGTGCGGACCGTTGGTCCGCACGGCCCCTGCCATCGCCCGACCAACGGTCGGGCGCTACCCATGTGGTGATGGGGTTGCCGGCCAGCGGCCGGCACTACCGCAGGTTACGGTGGGTGCGGACCGTTGGTCCGCACGGCCCCTGCCATCGCCCGACCAACGGTCGGGCGCTACCCATGTGGTGGCGGGGTTGCCAGCCGCTGGCCGGCAACCGGATCAATCAGGCCGCGCGCGCCAGCGCGTCCTTCGCTGCGGCGGTGGTCGACAGATCGAACACATCCACCGCGTCGATCAACCGGTTCGCCTGCTGCTCCAGGCTGCGCGCGGCGGCGCTGGCTTCCTCCACCAGCGCGGCATTCTGCTGGGTGGTGCCGTCCATCTGGATCACCGTCTGGCTGACCTGTTCGATGCCCGCGCTCTGCTCCTGCGAGGCGGCGGAGATCTCGGCCATGATGTCGGTGACACGCTGCACCGACGCCACGATCTCGGCCATGGTGTCACCGGCCTCGCGCACGCGCCGTGCACCGTGGCCGACCTGTTCCACCGACGCTTCGATCAACGCCTTGATCTCCTTCGCGGCTGCCGCCGAACGCTGTGCCAGGGTGCGCACTTCGCTGGCAACCACCGCGAAGCCGCGGCCCTGCTCGCCGGCGCGTGCCGCTTCCACCGCGGCGTTCAGCGCCAGGATGTTGGTCTGGAAGGCGATGCCGTCGATCACGCTGATGATCTCGGCGATCTGCCGCGACGAGGTTTCGATCGCGCCCATCGTCCTCACCACCTGGCCGACCACGCTGCCGCCGTGAGAGGCAACGGTGTGCGCGCCGATCGCCAGCTGGTTGGCCTGGCGCGCATGCTCGGCGTTCTGGCGCACGGTGGAGGTCAGTTCCTCCATCGATGCCGCCGTCTCTTCCAGGTTGGCGGCCTGTTGTTCGGTACGGCGCGACAGATCGTTGTTGCCGGCGGCGATCTCCGCCGCCGCCGTGTGGATGTTGCCGGAGGCGTGCTTGATGTCGGTGACGATGGTTGCCAGCTGCGTAGCGGTGGTGTTCGCGTCGCCGGCGATACGCGCGAACACGCCCTGGAAATCACCGTGCATGCGCGCGCCGAGGCGGCCATCGGCAATCGCGCGCAGCATGCTGGAGACCTCGCCGAGGTTCAGTTCGGTGGTCTGCATCAATCGGTTCAAGCCGTCGACCATTGCGCGGAAATCATGCTCGAAGCGTGCGCTGTCGCCGCGCTGGCTGAAGTCACCGGCGGCGGCGGCTTCGGCCAGGCGGCGGATCTCGCCGTTGATCATGCCGAGATTGGCCTTGGCCGTATCCAACGCGTTGGTGATCACGGCCTTTTCGCCGGGCAGGCGTTCCATGTCCTGGCTGAGGTCACCGACGGCATAGCGGCCCATGATCGAGATCGCGCGCATCTTCACCTGGATGTGCGCGTCAACCAGCGTGTTGCAGTCGGCCACCATGGTGCCGAACGCGCCCGGGAACGCACTGGCATCCATGCGATGGCTGATGGTGCCGGCGTCATGCGCCTGCGCCATCGTCGCCTGTGCGTCCAGTACGCCGCGCAGCGTAGACTGCACCGCCTGCATCGCCTGCGCGAGGCGACCGATCTCGTCGCGGCTGCGCACCTGCACCACGTGCTGCAGATCACCGGCGGCCACGGCACGCGCAGCGGCTTCCACCGCCAGCACCGGCTGCACCACCGCGCGCCGCAGCCACCAGGCCAGGCCCATCAGCAGCAACACGGCGGCCAGCACGGTCAGCGCCGCGCACAGCAGCAGGGTCTGCCGCGCCTGCTGCGACCGCGCCGCTACGGTTGCTTCGGCCACCTGCGTGGCATGCGTGCTCAGCGCATCCAGTGCGGTCGCCACCGGGCGGTCCTTGCCACGCACCAGATTGTCGCCGGCGGCGGGATCGTAGCCGGCTTCCGCAAACGCCTGCAGGGCGGCGTGGTAGTCCTTCTGCAGCTGCGTGTGCAGGCCGATGAAGGACTGCGCCAGTTCGCGCGTGCGTATGTCCGGGCTGGCTACGAGGCCCCTGGCCAGCTGCTCGACCAGGCGGCCCTCGCTGTCAAAGGCGTCCAGATGGCGCTGGCGCAGCGCGTCGTCGTGGCCGCGCAGCAGCACGTTCTTCCATTCCTGCACCTGGCCGCGGAACTCGCGCTGCAGGCGTTCGGCGTCGCGGCTGTGCGCGACTTCGGGTGGAACCTCGGTGGACAGCTTCAACCAGGCGGAGGCCAGGCCCGCCAATGCGCACAGCAGGACCACGGCCAGACCAACGGAAACCGCGCCGAGCAGCTTGGACTGCAGGCGCGGAGCACGGACAGACGCTTTCATGGAAGGGACTCTCGGGAAGGGGCAATGCGGTATCGACCTGTCCCCACGCGTCTGAAGTGCGACGCTCATCACATTACCGTTTCGTTTAGTGATGTGAAGGGGATGTTTCATAGGACAAATGTGTCCATATGGAACGAAAGAAGACCCTCGACAGAGAATTTAAATGTAACTATCGTTGTTACATGAAATCCGCAAATCCACTGTCCGACGCCCTGCATGTGATGGCGCACCTGGTCGGCCATGCCGCCCCGCGTACGTCCGAGCAGCTGGCGTCCTGCCTGCCGACGCATCCGGTGGTGATCCGTCGCCTGCTGGCGCAGCTGCACAAGGCCGGCCTGGTGCGCAGCACCCGCGGCCACGGCGGCGGCAGCCTGCTGGCACGCGATGCCGCGGCGATCACCCTGCATGACATCTACCTGGCGGTGGGCGCACCACCGCTGGTCCAGGTCGGCGCACGCGACTCCGGCGGTGGCTGCCCGATCCAGCAGCTGGTCAACAGCGCCCTGCTCGAAGGGGCGCGCGAAGCGCAGCGCCTGCTCGAAGCGCGGCTGCAGGCGACCACGCTGGACCAGCTCGGCGCCGACTTCGCCCGCCATCTTGCCCATCACCGTTCCCTGGAAGGTCACCATGAATCCTGATGTGCTCATCGTCGGCGGCAGCTATGCCGGCATTGCCGCCGGCCTGATCCTGGCCCGTGCCCGTCGCCCGGTCACCGTCATCGACGCCGGTTCGCCGCGCAACCGTTTCGCCAGTCATTCGCACGGGGTGCTCGGGCTGGATGGCATCAGTGGCGCCGAGCTGCTGAAGACGGCGCGCCAGCAGCTGCTGGACTACCCCACGGTGCGTTGGGTGCATGCCGAAGCCGTGCAGGCCACCGCCAGCGCCGAAGGCGTGGAAGTGCGTACCGCCGATGGCCAGGTGCTGGCCGCGCGCAAGCTGCTGCTCGCCAGCGGCATCGCCGACCAGTTGCCGGCGTTGCCGGGCCTCGCCGAGCGCTGGGGCAGCACCGTGCTGCACTGCCCGTACTGTCATGGCTATGAAGTGGGTGGTGGTGCCATTGGCCTGCTTGGCGGTCATCCGATGTCCGCCAGCAAGGCGCCGCTGTTCGCGGACTGGGGCAATGTCACGTTCTTCAGCATGGGACTGGACATCACGGATGAGGAACGCGCTGCCATGCAGCAGCGCGGCGTGCAGATCGAGACGTCACCCGTGCTGGGCGTGCAGGGCGACCAGCCGACCTGGCTGGAAGTGGAGCTGGCCGACGGCCGCCGAATCGCCCAGCGTGCGTTGTTCGTGCCGGCCACCCAGGCGATGGCCACGCCATTGGTGCAGCAGCTGGGCTGCACGTTGGTCGAGAGCCCGCTGGGCGTGCTGATCGAGGTCGATGCGATGAAGCACACCTCGGTGCCGAACGTGTATGCCGCAGGCGATGCGACCACGGTGGGCAACATCACCCTGGCCATGGCCGAAGGCGTGCGCGCGGGCATCGGCGTGCACCATGCGCTGGTGGCCGAAGACAGCGTGCCGCGCTGAATGTGCCGGGGTCAGATCCCTTTCGCAGAAAGGGATCTGACCCCCGACGCGACGTGTTGCTCTGGTAGAGGCCGGCCTTGGTCGGCACCGCTCCATTACCCCTTCACGCACAGCACCTGCCGCAGCGTGTGCACCACGTCGACCAGGTCCAGTTGCGCAGCCATCACATCGTCGATCGACTTGTACGCGGCCGGTGACTCGTCCAGAACGCCACTGTCCTTGCGGCATTCCACGTGCGCGGTGGCCTCGCGGTGCTGGGCCAGCGTGATCTGCTGGCGCGCCGTGCCACGGCTCATCACCCGGCCGGCGCCGTGGCTGCAGCTGTGGAAGCTGTCCGCGTTGCCCTTGCCGCGCACGATATAGCTGCGCGTGCCCATGCTGCCGGGAATGATGCCCAGCTCGCGCTCACGCGCGCTGACCGCGCCCTTGCGCGTCACCAGCAGTTCCTGGCCGTTGTGCGTCTCCTTCTGTACGTAGTTGTGGTGGCAGTTCACCGCCATCGCCGCCAGCTGGAACTTCGGCAGCCGGTGGCGCATCTCGGCCAGCACGCGCGACATCATCGCCTCGCGGTTCTGCCGGGCGTAGTCCTGCGCCCACGACACCGCTTCGACGTAGTCATCGAACAGCGGCTCGCCTTCCATGAAGAACGCCAGGTCCTTGTCCGGCAGGTGGAAGCCCAGCACGCGCCGGGCCAGTTCCTCGCGCGCCTTCTCGATGAAGTAGGTGCCGATCAGGTTGCCGGTACTGCGTGAGCCGCTGTGCAACATCACCCACACCGTGTCCGTCTCGTCCAGGCACAGTTCGATGAAGTGGTTGCCGCCACCCAGCGTGCCCAGCTGGCGGTCGAGCTTGTCGGTGCGGATGCGGCGGTGCTTGTCCTTGATCTTCTCCAGGCCGGCGGCCAGCCCGGACTGCACCAGCCGGGTGTGGATGCTGTCGGGCATGCGGTGATGTTCGCCGCCGCGCCCATTGCCGACCGGGATGCTGCGCTCGATGCTGTTGCGCAGCTGCCGCAGGTCATCGGGCAGGTCGTTGGCGCGCAGCGTGGTACGCACCGCCGCCATGCCGCAGCCGATGTCGACGCCGACCGCGGCCGGGATGATCGCCCCGCGGGTCGGGATCACCGAGCCTACGGTCGCGCCCTTGCCCAGGTGCACGTCCGGCATCACGGCCACCCACGGCCCGACGAACGGGATCGCAGCGATGTTGCGCAGCTGCTCATGCGCCTGCGCTTCCAGCGGCACACCGTTGACCCAGCCCTTGATCGGCGTGGTGCCCTCGGCATGCAGCCATTGATAGTTCTGTTGAGTGTCCATGTCTTCTTTAATGTCCTTGATGGGCCGGCGGCGCGTCCCTGCGCCACCGCTACCCCCTACCTGATCGTCACCAGCTGCTTCAGCACGCCATCCAGGCCGCCGAACACGGTGAGCGTGTCGATCTTCTCGGTGACCTTCTCCAGTGCCTCCAGCTCCTTCAAGCGCATCAGCACCGGGTTGTCCTCGATCAGCTTTGCGGTGTTGAGCTGCGAACGCGTGGCGTTGGCCTCCTCGCGGCGACGGATCACGCTGGCCTGGGCCTGCTTTTCGGCCAGCACCACGCCGTTGAGGATCTCCTTCATCTCGCCCGGCAGGATCACGTCCTTGATGCCGACGCCGAGCAAGCGCACGCCGTGGCCTTCGATCGCCGCCTGCACATGCGCAGCGATCTCGCCGTCCAGTGCCGCCTTGTCACCCAGCAGCTCGTCCAAGCTGCGCGCGGCAATTGCCTGGCGCAGGCCGAACTGCAGCTGCCGGTAGACGAAATCATCGGCATTGCTGAGCGTGCGGTGCGCACGCACCGGGTCGACCACCTGCACGGTCGCGGCCAGGTTCACCCGCAGGGTCACCTTGTCGCGGCTGAGCAGTTCCTGGCCGGACACGTCCAGTGAACGTGCACGCAGTTCCACACGCTCCACCGACACGTTGCCGTTGAAGTTCCAGAACGCGTGCAGGCCGGCGTCCAGCGTCTGCCGCAGCGTGCCATCGATGAACAGCAGGCCGACCGACTCGCTCGGCACCGTGCTGATCACCGCCACACGCGGCAGCACGCCCAATTGACCCAGCCGCTGCTGCACGTCGGCCGGAATGCGCGGCTCGTCACCCAACGCCATTACCTGAACCTGGGTATCGACCGAACCGCGCCAGTACAGACGGCGGCTGCCCGGCGGCAGCACTTCATCGATGCGGCCGTTGCGCAGCAACAGGCCGACCTCGCTGGCGCCGACGTTGGCCAGCACGAAGTGCGTGTCCAGCTGTGCGCCCAGCGCTTCGATCAGGCTGTCCTGGTCGCTGCCGGTGTAGGCCGCGCCCTTCGATGCAGTGTGGATGTCCACGTGCGGCCGGCCGCCGAACGGCGACAGGCGGTGCACGCCCGGCAGCAGGATCTGCTGGAAACGACGGTTGCGATACACCAGGCCGCGCTCGCCGTCGCCGATCACGACCTTGATGGTCCAGAACATGGGAGTCTCTCCTTGTATGGCTCTGGTGGTTCGACCCGTTGCGGATGAATCGCCATGACCCGGGTCGATCCGGTCGTGGCGAGGCTGCCTGCACATCACGTGCAGGCAGCGGAAGAGGGCGGCCATCGGCGGACGGTCCGCGCGCGGAGCCTTCGATGCGCCGGCAGTGCTGCCATCGTCGTTCCCGGCAGGCAGCACCGGTGCGGAACGTGGCTGGCAGTGGCGGCGGGCCGGGGCCCGGCGTGAGGTCCGTTGCCTTCCACGTTCCTGCCCGAAGGCGATGTCGGTGGACGGCGACGATGGCCGCTGGGGCTTGCGCCCCGGGTGTTGCTTCAAGTCATGACGTGACAGGTCATGTGGTTTGGAGTGGGAATCGAACCCACGACAGACGGATTACGGATCCGTTGCTCTGACCAAGCTGAGCTATCCAGTTGGGGACCGCGCGGAATCGAACCGCGTACCGGCGAACCGGTGCCTGCCTCCAGCAGGCGATCCAGGCGATGGCATGTCCGCGACCTCCGGCATACGCCACGGCAACGCCGCGCGCACCAGCCCGTGGTTGAAACGGGACCGTTGGATAATCGAGGGTGCAGGCCACCGACATTATCGGCGAGCGATAATGTTCTGATGCGATGCAGATAATGTCCAGGCGCTGCCAGTCGCGCGAAGTAAATCCTTCGGCGGGGCGGGAAAAGCCTGGGTCAGTGAGCGGCGGGTCGCCGCGCGGGGTGCAGTTCTGGCATCGCGGGTCCTTGTGTCGACGCAAACGAAAACGCCCCCGGGACTTGCGTTCCGAGGGCGTCGTCAGGCCTCGGAGATCGGGGTGGCCGATCTCCGCAGGGCGGGTATCAGGCCGTTGTCAGCTGGTCTTCCTTGCCGAACGCGCGCGCCGGCCCGTCCATGCGCAGGCATGGCAGCAGTTTGGCGATGGCGACGGAATGCGCGTTCAAGGGAAGTTTCCAGTGGTTGTTGAAACGAGGTGCGCACGATAAACCACGATTTAGTCGTGCGCAACCATTTTGTTCAATTATTTTCTGCGGTATGTGTGCAATGCCGGCCAGCGGCCGGCACTACCGGCCCTCACGCTTCCGCGCTGGCGGCATCCAGCTGCGCGACATCGTGCACGCTCAGCGACACGTTGGCCGCCGCCAGCAGATCGTGCAGCTGCTCGACGCTGGTGGCGCTGACGATCGGCGCGGTGATCGACGGCCGTGCGATCTGCCATGCCAGCGCGATCTGCGCGGCACTGGCGTTGTGCTTGCTGGCCACGTCATCCAGTGCCTGCAGGATGCGCAGGCCACGCGGATTCAGATAGCGCTTCACCACGTTCTCGCCACGCGCCGGGCTCTTGGCCGCATCGGCCGGCGTGCGGTACTTGCCGCTGAGGAAGCCACTGGCCAGCGCGTAGTAGCCGATCACGCCGATCTGTTCGCGCTGCACCAGCGGTTCCAGTTCCTTTTCGTAGCCGGCGCGGTCATACAGGTTGTACTCCGGCTGCAGGGTTTCGTAACGCGGCAGCTTGTAGTCGGTGGACACCTTCAGCGCATCGGCCAGGCGCGTGGCGCTGTAGTTGGAAGCACCGATCGCACGCACCTTGCCAGCTTCGATCAACCGGCCGAATGCAGCCAGGGTCGCTTCCAGCGGCGTCGACTCGTCATCCTCGTGGGCCTGGTACAGATCGATCACGTCGGTCTGCAGGCGGCGCAGCGAATCCTCGACCGCCGCATTGATGTTGTCCGGGGTCAGGCCGGGGCGTTCGGCCCACTTGGCCACCTTGGTCGCCAGCACCACCTTGTCGCGCTTGCCGCTGCGGGCAAACCACTTGCCGATCAGCGTCTCCGATTCGCCGCCGGCATTGCCCGGCACCCAGGCCGAATACACATCGGCGGTGTCGACCAGGTTGAAGCCGGCGTCGACGAAGGCATCGAGCAGGGCGAAGCTGGCCTTCTCATCGGCGCTCCAGCCGAACACGTTGCCACCGAAGGCGAGCGGACGTACATGCAGGCCGGAACGGCCCAGTTCGCGGGTTGCCGTCATGGGCACGGACTCCTTGGGGGAAGTGCTCCAGAATAAAACGCGTAGTGTGACCGTGCTGCGGCGGCGACCACAAAACAGTGTTCCGCGATACGCACGCAGCTAACGTTTTGTGAACACCTGGGACGCCGCGGCTGCTAGTCTCGCCGCATCTTCCGCTGGAGTCGCTCCGATGATGCCTGCTTCGTCCCTGCGTGGTTGCCGCCTGCTGCTTGCTTCGGCCCTGTTTGCCGCTGTTCCCGCGTTCGCCGCACCGGCCACGGTGGCGCCGGCGAAGATCCAGGTGTCGCCGGCCATCGACGCGGCGGTGAAGGCACCCACCCGTGATGCCAACAACGTCAAGCGCGACGGCTTCCGCCACCCGGCGCAGACGCTGTCGTTCTTCAAAGTGACGCCGGAAAAGACCGTCATCGAGATCACCCCCGGCAACGGCTGGTACTCGGAGATCCTGGCGCCGCTGCTGCACGACAAGGGCCACTACGTTGCTGCGGTGGTCGATCCGATGGCGGTGCCCGAAGGCCGCGGCCGTGACTACCAGCAGCGCAGCCGCGACAGCCTGGAAAAGAAGTACGCCGCTGCACCGGCACAGTTCGGCAAGACTGCCGTGGTGGCCTACGATCCGGCCAAGCCGGTGTTCGGCCCGGACGGTTCAGCCGATGTGGTGCTGACCTTCCGCAACGTGCACAACTGGCGCAAGGCCGGCCAGGCGCAGGGCATGTTCCAGGGCTTCTTCAACGTGCTCAAGCCGGGCGGCGTGCTGGGCGTGGTCGAGCACCGCGCCAAGGCGGACGTGGCCGACGACGATGACACCGGCTATGTCGGCCAGCAGCAGGTGATCGCGATGGCCGAGGCCGCCGGCTTCAGGTTGGACGCGCGCAGCGAGGTCAACGCCAACCCGCGTGACACCAAGGACCACCCGAACGGCGTGTGGACGCTGCCGCCGACCAACCAGCACGACAAGGCCGACGATGCGAAGTACCAGGCGATCGGCGAAAGCGACCGCATGACCCTGCGCTTCATCAAGCCGTAAAGCGGGGCGCCGGGCCGTGCCTGGTGAGCGCGCAGCGCGGTGTTGGGCGGAATGGGTAGCGGCCGAGCAATGCCCGGCGCTGCCACCAATGGAGTGTGCTGTTGAAGAAAGTGCTGTACTTCGCCTTCGCATTGATGGCGCTGCCGCGGTTGTACGACTTCGTGTTCCATGCGGGTCACGTGCATGATCTCGTGGCGGCGGCAGGTTTTGCGGTGCTGCTCGTGGGCTGCCTGTGGGACGAACGTGCGCGCAGGGCCTGCCCACCGGTAGCGCGGCTACGGTATCGCGCCAACGCTGCCGCCACGTGCGGCGCCGTGGTGGTGCTCGTTGCGCTGTTGATGGAAAGGAAGGTCTTCGGCTGAGTGGTGATCGCGGCGGCGATGCGGGAATGGGACAATGCCCCACCCGCCGACTGCCGTGCCCGCAATGCTGATCGCCTTCAACAAGCCCTTCAACGTGCTCTGCCAGTTCACCGACCGCAGCGTGCCGGCGCGGCCGACGCTGGCCGGGTTCGGCCTGCCGCCGCGCGTGTATGCCGCGGGCCGCCTGGACCATGACAGCGAGGGGCTGCTGCTGCTGACTGACAACGGCACGCTGGCGCACAAGCTCACCGATCCCAGGCACAAGGCCGACAAGACCTACTGGGTGCAGGTGGAAGGCACGCCCAGCGATGAGCAGCTGCAACAGCTGCGCGACGGCGTCGAGCTGAACGACGGGCCGACCTTGCCGGCGAAGATCGAGCGCCTCGATCCGGCGCCGTCGCTGTGGACACGCGATCCGCCGGTGCGCTTCCGCAAGACCGTGCCCGATGCCTGGCTGGCGATCACGATCCGCGAGGGCCGCAACCGCCAGGTGCGGCGCATGACCGCGGCAGTGAACCTGCCAACGCTGCGGCTGGTGCGGGTGGCAATGGGGCCCTACCGGCTGGACGACCTGCAGCCGGGGCAGTGGCGGCAGATCGGTTGAAACAGAAAGGGCCGGATACCTCGCGGCATCCGGCCCCGGCTCGGGGTCAGATCCCTTCCGCAGGAAGGGCTCTGACCCGGTTGGTCACACTCAGGCGTCGCTGCCGATATCGCTGTGCTCGTCCACCACGGTGTCGTTGCGGCGGTCGCGTGCGTTGATGCGCTGCGCCTGCCCATTCACCACGTGGCCATTGGCAGCCTTCTTCTTCTGCTGCTTGCGGTACAGCGCATAGCCGAGCAGGCCGACGCCGACGGCAGCCGCGGCAATGGTCACGGCCGGGTTGCGGCGGGCGAACTTGGTGGCGACCTTGCCGCCGGTCTTCACTGCGCCGAGGGCGGCGCCGGTCTTGATCCAGTCCGCGTTGCGCAGGCTGCCACCGGCGCTCTTCAGGCCATCGCCGGCGGTGTGGGCCAGCTCCAGGGCGCGCTCCAGAGCGCGGTCGGTGATTACGGTCAGCTTGCTCATGCGGGGGTCCTTTGCCTCGGGTCGAAGTCCAGTGTCGCGTGTTGCCCGTAAACGGTATGTCAGTCGGGGACGCAGGCGGTGTGACTTTAGCGTAGCCATTCAGGATCAGGCAGGGTGGGTCGGATCCCTTTCCGTTGGGAAACGGCTCTGACCCCAGCGCCACGCCTGGGGTCAGAGCCCATCGCGATGCAATGGGATCCGACCCCGCCCTTCAGGTTCCGCGCGGCTTGGCCCGGTGCGTGGCCGTCGCCGTCCACGGATCATCCGGCCATGGGTGGCGCGGGTAACGGCCCTTCATCTCCTTTTTCACTTCGGCGTAGGTGCTTTCCCAGAAGTTGCGCAGGTCCTGGGTGACCTGCAGCGGGCGGCCACCGGGGGAAAGCAGGTGCAGGGTCAGCGGCACGCGGCCATCGGCGATGCGCGGCGTGTCGGCCAGGCCGAACAGTTCCTGCAGCTTCACCGCCAGCACCGGCGGCAGCGGATCGCCGCTCTCGCTGTCCAGCGCATAGGTGATCGGCCGCTCCAGTCCGGACGGCACGGTGATGCGGGTCGGTGCGTGGCGTTCGACCAGCTGCCGTTGTGACCACTCCAGTGGCGATTTCAGCGCTTCGCCAAAGCTGGATTCGTCCAGCGCATCCAGTCGCGTCTTGCCGGCGAACGCGGGCTGCAGCCACTGCGCACGGTTGGCCAGCAGGGCGTCGTCGCTGCAGTCGGGCAGGCCGAGCTCGGGCATCCAGCGGCGCAGCGATTCCACCCGTGCCTGCCACTGGCGCAGGCCTTCGGTCCACGGCAGCGCCTGCAGGCCGAGCTCGGCCACCGCATCGGTCAGTGCCTGCGCGGCGTGCTGCGGATCGACCCGGCCGGCCGAGCGGCTGTCCAACACGATCCGGTCGAAACGGGTCTCGCGCAGGGCCACCAGGGCGCGGCGCTCGCTGTCCCAGCGCACCACGTCTTCGGTGACGAAGCGCTCCGGCCACGCCCTGCGCAGCTGGCCTTCGTCCACCGGTGCGGCACGCAGCAGCAGCGCATCGCGTGCCTCAAAGCGAAGCTCGCTGGCCACCAGCCACGGTTCGCCACGCAGGTCGCTCAGCTCGTGCAGGCGCGCGCTGCGCCCATTGGCCAGCAGGTAACGCAGTGGATCGCTGGGATGCTGGAAGCCGATCCGATCAGGGAAGGCGTGAGCGAGCAGGTCGCCCAGCTCATGGGCCTCGATGCTGGCCGGCGGCGTGGCTTCGCAGCGCAGGCGGCGACGCCACTGCTTGGCGGCGGCATCGATGGCGGCCAGCCCGCTGCGGTTGGCATCGCCCGGTGTGCGGCCATTGCGGAACGCGGCCAGTGCGCGCCAGCGGCTCGCCAGCGCGTCACCGCCCTGGCGCAGCGGATCGCGCGCTTCCAGCAGCGCGGCCAGATCGGCCGCCAGCGCCTGCGAACGTGTATCGGGCGCGGCCAGCAGCATCGCCGCCATCCGTGGGTGCGTACCCAGCGCCAGTACGCGGCGGCCGAGTGCGGTGATCGCACCACTGCTGGACAATGCGCCCAACCGCTGCAGCAGTTCGCGGGCGGCGCCCATCGGGCCGGCAGGTGGCGGATCGAGGAAGCGCAGGTCGCTGCTGCCCCAGGCGGCCAGTTCCAGTGCCAGTCCGGCCAGTTCCACCTGGTCGATCTCGGCGCGGCGCTGCGGCTCCAATCGCTGCGACTGCGGCCACAGCCGCCAGGCCACGCCTTCGGCCACGCGACCGGCGCGACCGGCGCGCTGGTCGGCCGACGCCTGGGCGATGGACACCACGTCCAGCCGGGTGAAGCCGCTGTTGGGGTCGTAGCGCGGTTCGCGTGCCTGGCCGCTGTCGATCACCACGCGCACGCCGGGCAGGGTCACCGACGACTCGGCCACGTTGGTGGCCAGCACCACGCGGCGGCGGCCATCGCTGGCGGCCTGCAGCACGCGCGCCTGCTGTTCCACCGGCAGCTCACCATGCAGGGCCAGTACTTCGACGCCGGCATCCAGCGATTCCTGCAGGCCAGCCTGCACCCGCGCGATCTCGCGCTGGCCGGGCAGGAACACCAGCAGGTCACCGGGGTGATCGGCCAGGGCCTGCTGCACCGCGCGGCGCACCTGCAGTTCCAGCGTCTCATCGCGGCGCGCCGGGAAATGGCTGACCGTCACCGGGTAGCTGCGGCCCTCGCTGCTCAGCCGCGGCGCATCGAGGAAGCGTGCCAGGCGCTCGCCATCCAGCGTGGCCGACATCACTACCAGTCGCAGGTCATCGCGCAGCTGCGCCTGCACGTCCAGCGCCAGCGCCAGGCCGAGGTCACCGCTGAGATGGCGCTCGTGGAATTCGTCGAACAGGATCGCACCGACTTCTTCCAGCATCGGGTCGTCCTGCAGCATGCGGGTCAGGATGCCTTCGGTGACGACTTCAATGCGGGTGCGTGCCGAGACCTTGTTCTCGAAGCGGATGCGGTAGCCGACCGTGCCGCCGACCTCTTCGCCCAGCTGCCGTGCCATGAACAGCGCGGCGCTGCGTGCGGCGACCCGGCGCGGCTCCAGCAGGATGATTTTCCGGCCTTGCAGCCATGGTGCTTCGAGCAGGGCCAGTGGTACCTGGGTGGTCTTGCCGGCGCCGGGCGGGGCTTCCAGCACCAGCCGTGGCTGCACGGCCAGGTGCTGCTGGATCTGCGGCAGCAGCGGGGAAATCGGGAAGAGCGGGGCATTCATGGACAAAGGATAAGGGGCCATGGCGGCCGCAGGTACAATGCGCGGGCACTTTTCCCCCGCGATGACCATGCACCTGATCGATATCGGCGCCAACCTGACCCACGACTCCTTCGACCGCGACCGCGATGCCGTGCTGGACCGCGCACGGCAGGCCGGCGTGGTGCAGATGGTCATCACCGGTGCCAGCCGCGAGCACTCGCCGCTGGCCGTGCAGCTGGCGCAGCAGCACCCGGGCTTCCTGTATGCCACCGCCGGCGTGCACCCGCATCATGCGGTGGAGTACACCGAGGAATGTGATGCCGAGATGCGCGCGCTGCATGATCACCCGGAAGTGGTGGCGGTGGGTGAGTGCGGGCTGGACTACTTCCGTGACTTCTCGCCGCGCCCGGCGCAGCACCGTGCCTTCGAGCGCCAGTTGCAGCTGGCCGCGGACAATGGCAAGCCGCTGTTCCTGCACCAGCGCGACGCGCATGCCGATTTCATGGCACAGATGAAGAACTTCGAAGGTCGCATAGGCCCGGCGGTGGTGCATTGCTTCACCGGCGAACGCGACGAGCTGTTCGACTACCTGGACCAGGACTGGTACATCGGCATCACCGGCTGGCTGTGCGACGAGCGCCGTGGCGCGCACCTGCGCGAACTGGTGAAGAACATCCCGGCCAACCGCCTGATGATCGAGACCGATGCGCCCTACCTGCTGCCACGCACGCTGAAGCCGATGCCGAAGGACCGCCGCAACGAACCGATGTTCCTCTCGCACATCGTGGAAGAACTGGCGCGTGACCGTGGCGAGGACGTTGCAGTGACGGCGGCCAATGCGACTGCGGCGACGCGTGCGTTCTTCCGCCTGCCCGACGCGGGTTGATGGGAGTGCCGGTCGCTGGCCGGCAATCAACCGTGGTGCCGGCCAGCGGCCGGCACTACCGGAGCAGGTCGCGCAGGCCCTCACGGTAGCTGGGGAAGCGCGGCTGCCACGCCAGCGCTTCACGCGTGCCACGACTGTCGATGCGCTTGTTGCTCTCGTAGAAGCGGCGTAGCGTCGGGCTGAGTGCAGGGTCGTCCCAGGCCACGGCAGGTGGCATCGCAAACCCGCCCAGCTTCGCGGCGAAGGCCAGCACATCCTGCGGTGGTGCCGGCTCGTCATCGCTGGGCAGGTATATCCCCTGCGCAACCGGTCGCTGCATCGCCGCGACGATCACTGCCGCAAGATCCTCTACGTGCAGGCGGTTGAACGCCAGGCCCGGCCGAATCACATGGCGGGCACGGCCCTGTGACAGCTGCAGCAACGCATTGCGCCCCGGCCCGTACAGGCCGGGCAGGCGGAACACCGCCGAAGCGATGCCACGTTCCTCTGCAAGCGCACGCCATTGCGCTTCGGCACGTAGGCGCTGCACGCCGGCTGCTTCGGTGGCATCGGCTGCGCTGTGCTCGTCAACCCAGCCGCCGGCCCGATCGGCATACACCGACGTGGACGACAGATAGCCCACCCAGCGCAGTGCCGGGCTGGCCCGCAGAGCCGGCAGCAGCAGGCGCAGTGCCGGGTCGCCCGCAGCATCTGGCGGCACGCTGCACAGCACGGCCTCGGCCTGCGCGACCTCATCGAGCAGGGCGGGCGACGGTGGAGTGTCAGCGTGCAGCTGATGCCGCAGCAGGCCATCGTCCGGCGCCGACGAGGGGTCACGCACCGTGCCGACGACGTGCACTCCCCGTGCCTGCAGCTGCGTGGCCAGCACGCATCCGCTCCAGCCCATACCGAGGATCAGCACCCGCGTAGGCAGCGCGCTGGCCCGCAACGGGAGGCTCACGCGCCGCGCAGTGCCTGGTAGGCCTGCAGGCTGCTGTAGGCGACCTGCAGCAACAGGGCTTCCTGATCGGCCTTGCGTGCACGCGCCAGCATGTCGCCGACGATCTGCTCGGCCTCGACCTGCTGGCCAGCCTCCAGGTCCCGCAACATCGATGCCTTCAATGCAGAGCCGGCCTGGGTGAGGGTGCCGCGCGCGGTGTCCTGCGCGGCATCGGGAATCGGCTCACCGGCAGCTTCGGCCACGGCCAGGCATTCGTCGTACAGGCCGCGCACGATCGCCTCGCCATCATCGGTGGCGACGATGGTGCCGATATCCGCACGCAGCAGGCAGGTCGCGGCGGCCAGCGCGGTCAGGAAGGTGTACTTGATCCACTGTTCCTGGCCGATGTGTTCGCTGGCCAGGTGATCAAGATGGGCCTGCGCGCAGGCGGCGGCGAAGGCACGTACGCGTGCGGACGCCGCGCCGCCATCGCGTTCGCCGAAGGTGAGCTTGGCCGGCTTGCCCAGATGCAGCACGGCGCCATCAGGTGCCTTGGTGGCGCTGATGAAGCACAGGCCGCCCAGCACCGCCTCGCGGCCGAAGCGCAGGTCCAGCGCGTTGTAGTGGTGCAGGCCGTTGAGGATCGGCAGCACGGTGGTGTTCGCGCCCACGGCTGGAGCAATGGCGTCGATCGAGCTGTCGAGGTCGTAGGCCTTGCAGCTGAGGATGACCAGATCGAACGGCTTCTGCGCGGCCAATGCGGGCAGCGCATCGGCGGTGACGTGCTGCACCGGGAAGCTGGCATCGCCGAGCGGGCTGCGGATGACCAGGCCATCGCGGTCCAGCTGTGCGGCGCGCGCGGGGCGCACGAGGAAGGTCACGTCCACGCCGGCCTGGGCCAGGCGACCACCGAAGTAACCGCCGGTACCGCCGGCGCCGAGGATCAGGATGCGCATTGCACGTTCACCGCTTTCTGGGGAATCAGATCTGCGATTGTGCCGGAGATTGCGGCCAACGGCGGAGCCCCTCGTGGTGGTTCGCGCAGTTGGTTTCATGAGCTGGGTCGTGTGCGATGGGTTCGCGGGGGACGCCGTGAACCCCGCTCCGCGGTCCGGCCCAGCCGCTGGCGGCTGTGCGTTCGGGCGCTTGCGAAGCAATGCTTCGCAAGCAAAGCGCCCTCACCCCTGGGGGCTTAGCCGCGCCATCCAAGGCGCGGATACCCCCGCGAGCCCATCGCACACGACCCCTGACAGTTTCCGGGTGCGGCCACCACGGAAAACAGATCAGGAGCGGAGGCGGGTCGCTCGCTGCGCTCGCTCGTGTAGAGCGGTGCTCAGGGCAGTTGTTCGCTGAAGTCTTCGGTGTAGCCCAACAGCAGTGTGGCGCGGGTGGCCAGGGTTGCAGCCAGTTTTGACCACGTGTCGTGCGGTCCGGCCGCGTAGACGCGCTGCAGGTCCGCGACCAACGCATTTGCCTGTGCAGGCGACGGCGCGCTGTCGCGCTGGAAGCCGAGCCACGATGCGCCGAGCCCGAACAAGCGGTAGTCATGGTGTTCCTGCAGGTGCCGGATCAGGGCGTGATTCTGGAAGATGTCCCAGTCCGCGCTGAAGTAACCGTTGGGCAGGGCGGCAATCAGCAGGTCATCGCGGTCCACCGGCACCTGCTGTACGCAGACCACCTCGTCGACGATCAGGTCCGGCGTTGCATTGGCGGCGACCAGCGCCTCGACGTCCTCGTTGCTGCACATCAGCGTGCCCGCCAGCGCGCTCCATTCCAGCCGATGAGAGGAATGCTCGAGCTGCGCGACCACATGCGCCAGCAACCGCTCGCGTGCCGCCAATGCATCTTCGGGGGTTTCCGGATCTTCGTCCTCGTACAGCGCGATGCGCGCGTCGTCGGACGCATGCATGCTGGTGTAGCGGCATTGGCCGACATCATCGAGCGTGCACAGGTAGCGATACCGGGGATCAGCCGCGTGCCGCGAGGCCAGGTATTCCAGCACCTCATCCAGCGTGGGTGAATCGCCCAGCAACGCATGGCTGAAGGCATCGATGGGGCCGTCCACAACGGCCTTGTCCAATGGAATGGAAGTGATCTTCATCGCCACAGCCTAGCCGCAATTCCGAACGAAAAGATCCGGGCGTCGGCCTTGCCGTGAACGCTCCATCCACGCATGGCGTGGATCCATCGTGTCGACCAAGGTCGACACCCACCAACAGCAGCGGCAATCTGTCGAAGGCGGGGTGGGTCCGGTTGCGGGGGTGTCTGCGGCATGGATGCCGCGGCCAAGCCTCCATGGACGGATTCACGGCGTCGCCCGCAACCGGACCCACCCCGCCATCCCCGGCTAGTCAGCTTTTGCCGTTGAAGTTGACGTTGACGTTGATTCAGCGGGTGCAGGGCCGCAGGCCCTGCAGGCAAAACTCAGCTGCGCATGCCCACGCCGCGACGCAGCAGCCACAGCGCCAACGCCGTCAGCACCACCACGAAACCGATCATCAGGCCGTAGGCCACCGGCAGCGGTACATCGCTGCTGCCCAGCAGGCCATAGCGGAACGCGTTGACCATGTAGAAGATCGGGTTGGCGTGCGTGGCCGCTTCGGCCCAGCCCGGCAGCAGCTTCACCGAATAGAACACGCCACCCAGGTAGGTCAGCGGGGTCAGGATGAAGGTCGGCACGATCGCCACGTCATCGAACTTCTTCGCATACACCGCGTTGATGAAGCCGGCCAGCGAGAAGATCGTCGCGCCCAGGATCACCGTGGTCAGCATCACCAGCGGGTGCGGGATGCGCACCGGGGTGAAGAACATCGCGATGATCAGCACGATCACGCCCACCATCAGGCCGCGCAGCACGGCGCCGGCCACGTAGCCCCACAGGATCACCCAGTTCGGCATCGGGCTGACCAGCAGTTCTTCCACGTGGCGGCCGAACTTGGCGCCAAAGAACGAGGAACTGATGTTGCCGTAGCTGTTCTGGATCACGCTCATCATCACCAGGCCCGGCACGATGAACTGCATGTAGGTGTAGCCGCCCATGTCACCCACGCGCGACCCGATCAGGTTGCCGAAGATCAGGAAGTACAGGGTCATGGTGATCGCCGGCGGCACCAGGGTCTGGCCCCAGATGCGCATGATGCGGGCGACTTCGCGGCGCACGATGGTCATCAGCGCGATGCGGTTGCGCTGGCCGTCGGTCAGCTCGGTGGTGCTCATGCAGGCTTCTCCAGGTTGCCGGTGAGGCGCACGAACAGCTCCTCCAGGCGGTTGCTCTTGGTACGCATCGAACGCACGCGGATACCGGCCTCGTTGAGCGTGGCGAACACGCGGTTGAGGTCCATTGCGCGCGGCATGTCGATGTCCAGCGTGTGCGGGTCCGGCGCGGTCAGCGTCGCACCTTCGATCACCGGCAGCTGTGCCGGCAGGTCACCGTCGATGTCCAGCAGGAAGCCCTCCACGTCCAGCTTGGCCAGCAGGGTGCGCATCGGCCCCTGCTCGACGATCTGGCCATGGTTGATGATCGCCAGGTGGCGGCACAGGTACTCGGCTTCTTCCAGGTAGTGCGTGGTAAGGATGATCGTGGTGCCTGCGGCATTGATCTCCTTCAGCACGCGCCACATGTCGCGGCGGATCTCGATGTCCACGCCGGCGGTCGGCTCGTCCAGGATCAGCAGGCGCGGGCGGGTCATCATCGCGCGGGCGATCATCAGCCGGCGCTTCATGCCGCCGGACAGCGTGCGGCTCATCACCTGTGCCTTTTCCCACAGGTGCGCGCGCTTCAGTTCCTCTTCGGCGCGCTGCTCGGCTTCCTCGCGCGGTACGCCATAGAAGCCGGCGTAGTTCACCAGGATGTCGAAGGGCTTCTCGAACAGGTTGAAGTTGATTTCCTGAGGCACCAGCCCGATCAGGCGCATGGTGGCGCTGCGGTTGCGCACCAGGTCGCTGCCGAACACTTCCACCTGGCCTTCGCTGAGGTTGACCAGGGAGCTGATGATGCCGATCAGGGTCGACTTGCCGGCGCCGTTGGGGCCCAGCAGGGCGAAGAAGTCGCCCGGGGCCACTTCCAGGGAAACACCCTTCAGGGCCTGGGTGCCGTTGTCGTAGGTCTTGCGCAGGTCGCGCACGCGCAGGGCGGGCGCCGTATCGTTCTGGGATGCCAAGCTCGAAGCCTTCGCGCCCATGGGCTGGCGCTGGAGAGGGGGCGGGGAGGGGCTATTATAGAAGACCCCGAGGGCTTGCCCCGGCTACACACTGTCCCGAAAAGTCGTGCCTGTTCAATTCCCCCTCAAGCTGGTCGGCCGCCGCATGCTGGCCCCGACCGTCGGCCATTACCAGTTCGTGCGTGACGATGGACAGCCGCTGGATTTCCAGCCGGGCCAGTTCATCCAGGTCCATTTCAGCTACGCCGACGGCACCGAAACCAAGCGCAGCTACTCGCTGGCGACCATCCACGACCACGCGCTGGGCCCGGGCGAGGCGGTGGATATCGCGGTCAGTTTCGTGCCCGGCGGCGCCGCCACGGCGCTGTTCGAGGCGCTGGAGCACGGCGGCCAGGTCAGCGCGTCCGGCCCTTACGGCCGTTTCTGCCTGAACCCCGGCGACCACAATGCCCGCTACCTGCTGATTGCCACCGGTACCGGCGTCACGCCGTACCGCTCGATGCTGCCACTGCTGGAAACGGCCATGGCTGAGCGTGGCGTGCAGATCGTGCTGCTGCAGGGTGCGCGCAGCCCGGGCGAGCTGCTGTACAGCGAAGATTTCTACAGCTTCGCCGAAAAGCACCCGAACTTCCGTTATGTTCCGTGCCTGTCGCGCGAACTGCCGGCCGATCCACACCCGGACGTGCAGCATGGCTACGTGCAGCAGGCCCTGGCCGGTTTCTCGCCGGACCCGGCCACCGACATCGCCTACCTGTGCGGCAACCCGGACATGGTCGATGCCTGCGCCGAGCTGCTCAAGGCGGCTGGCCTGGGCAACCCGCAGATCCGCCGCGAGAAGTACGTCAGCAGCAAGTAAGCCAGGGTAGTGCCGGCCGCTGGCCGGCGACCCCACGAACCCTGGTAGTGCCGGCCGCTGGCCGGCAATCCCGCAGACCGGAGGCGGCATCACGCCGCCCCCGGTGCCCTGCCTCAGTACGCGATCCAGGCATCACGCCAGGCGAATCCGGTGCCCGGGCGGTAGGCATCGGCGTTGATGTTGCACCAGGCGCCTTCCGGGAACGGGCGGCAGGCGTACAGCTTGCCGTCGGTGCCCTTCACCACGGTCTCGCCCGGCTTGTAGCTGCCGAGGCCTGCCGGATACACGAAGTCGAAATCGCCACCCGGCGGATCGACCGGATCGACCGGGCCCGGCAGGCGGGTATCGATCTGGAACAGGTTGCCCGGCTTCAGGTAGACGCGGTTCTCGGTGGCCGAGGCGACCGGCGTGATCACGCCGTTCCTCATCACGCCCACACGCGCCTGCTGTGCACTGGCGTTGACCTTGCGGGCCAGCGCCAGCGGCCACTGGTTCGCAGCGGTCTGACCTGCGGCCAGGGTGATCTCCGGACGCTCCAGATCATTGCCCTGGGCGTTGAACACGCGCAGCGTCAGGGTGGTGCCTTCTTCCAACGCACCGCGGGCGGTGACCGGGCCGGCGTCCTGCCACTGCGGCGGCGGTTCAACGCCACCACCGCCTTCGAAGCGCACGTCCGCGCAGGTATAGAACGCTTCACCGGAATCCGAGCGCTGCCAGGTGTTGTAGATGATGTGCTGGCCGCTGCGCTTGGGCAGCGGGCAATCCAGCTTGTAGACGTCGCCGGAGACCGGCACGTTGCCCAGCGTGCAGAATTCCTGCAGGTCGGCCCAGCGCAGCGGGCTGCCCGGCTGCCAGCCGTCGCGGGTGACGTAGAACTTCCACTCGCGGGTAGCATGCGGGGCCGGTGCCTTGAACTCGAAAGTGTAGCGCCCGCGCGAATCGGCGCGGATCGGCGAGGTCGGCCAGTCACTGCGGTTCAGATCGAGGCCGCGGTACTTGCTGTTGCCGCCGCTGCACAACTCGCCATCTGGAACCACCGCTTGATGGTTGCCATTGGCGTTGGCCTGGTTGACACCGGCCCAGTCGTAGAACGGCTGGGCGCCGCCGATGGCCTTGGCGGCGGCGCAGGCCGGGTTGGTCGGATTCTCCGGATTGCCCTCGTGGCACTGCTTCACGCGGCTGAGCGGCTTGGACAGGGTGCCGTGGGCGAAGGCGTTGCCGGACAGTGCCAGGCCGACAACGGCGGACAGTGCGAGGACGGCCCGATGGGACAGGTGCATGCAGGAACTCCTTTGCGAAGTGTTGGAAACCTCGCGGAGTCTTCCCATGTAGCCGCCATATGCCCATCAGACAAGTTTGAAAGGCTGCTGCGTTCCTCTGTTTCTGCAACGCGCGCCCCACTGCGCGACAGGGGAGCCAGGAGGCGGTGTGATGTGCACCGCCTCCCACATCACTGCGTCAGTACGCGATCCACGCATCGCGCCAGGCCGCGCCCACGCCCGGCCGGTAGGCCTCGGCATTGACGTTGCACCATGCACCCTCCGGGAACGGGCGGCAGGCATACAGCTTGCCGTCGCTGCTCTTCACCACGGTCTGGCCCGGCACATAGCTGCCGATGCCCGCCGGGTACACGTGGTCGAAATCACCACCCGGCGATGGCGTACCCGGGTCCGGCACCTGGGTATCGAGCTGGAAGCGGTTGCCGTCCTTCAGGTACACGCGATTGTCGGTGGCTGACGCCGACGGCGTGATCACGCCATTGGCAAGCACGCCCACGCGCGCATGCTGGGCACTGGCATTGACCTTGCGGGCCAGCGCCAAGGGCCATTGCGCGGCCGAGGTCTGGCCGCTGGCCAGCGTCGCTTCCACACGTTCGACATCGTTGCCGCTGGCATTGAACACGCGCAGTGCCAGCGTCGTACCCACCGGCAATTCACCGCGGGCGGTGACCGGGCCGGCATCCTGCCATTGCGGTGCCGGCGTCGTACCACCGCTGCCGCCTTCAAAGCGTACGTCCATGCAGGTGTAGAACGCTTCGGTCGAATCCGAGCGCTGCCAGGTGTTGTAGATCACATGCTGGCCGGTGCGCTGCGGCAGCGTGCACTGCAGCTTGTAGGTGCCATCGGCAGAGAGCGGTGTATTGCCCAGCGTGCAGAACTCCTGCAGGTCGGCCCAACGCAACGGGCTGCCCGGTTGCCAGCCGTCGCGGGTGACGAAGAAGCGCCAGTCGCGCGTGGCGTGCGGCGCGGTCGCCTTGAACACGAAGGTGAACTTGCCATTGGCATCGGCGTGGATCGGCGTGGTCTGCCAGTCACTGCGGTTCACGTCCAGGCCGCGGAAGGTGGGATTGTTGCCGCTGCACAGCTTGCCGTCGGGCACCACCGCCTGATGGTTGCCGTTGGCGTTGGCTTGGTTGATGCCGTTCCAGTCGTAGAACGCCTGCGATCCGCCCACCGCTTTCGCGGCGGCGCAGGCCGGGTTGGTCGGGTTCTCCGGATTGCCCTGGAAACAGGCATAGACGCGGCTGACCGGCGTGGTCATGGTGCCGTGGGCAAAAGCATCGCCGGCCAGCAACAGGCCAGCGGCGGCCAATGAAGTAGCCAGCAGCAGCGGTGTGGATTGGAATGACATGGCGCTTCCTTGTGGTCGTCGAAAGAGAGCGGTGACCGCAGAGTTGCGCTGCGCGGCGGACTTTCGGCGGCACCATGGCGAGTATCGAGTTGCGGTGCCGGGTGCGGAACCATGGAAATGCTGATCCGTGACTGTGGGTGTGAAGCCCTTCCCGCGGGCTTCACGTGGGCCTGAACGGATGCGCTGGCGATCACGTGTCCGGCGTGGCAACGATCACGTCGTGGAGATCCGGTCATGTCGGCGCCATGCCGACGCGATCCGCCTGGCACGAGAAGCAGCCGTGGGCCGCGTTGTGCAGCTGCACGAAGGCCACGTCAGGGTCGGCAAACAGCGCGTCCAGCCGAGCGCCGACATCCGTGCCTGCGCTGATCTCGGCGGCCAGCATCAATGCAGCCTGGTCATAGGCGCGCAACGAGATCATCCGGCGCTGCACGTACGGGGGTACTTCGCCCGGCGGCAGCACGCAGCGGGTCACGCCACGCTGCACGAAGATCGGGCCCGAGGCGTGATACGGCGAGTGCAGGGGCAGGTGCACATGGGACAACAGCAGCAGCTCGCTGCCACCGGGCGGATCGCTCAGGCTGATCCGGCAGGGGTGTCCTCCTGATTCGCCGGCCCAGCGACGCCGGATGCCCAGCGCAGCCAGCGCGGTGTCGCTCTTTTCGAACAGGTGCAGGAACGGGCGGTGGTCGATGCCACCGAGGTACCACGCATGCATGGGCGTCTCCTTGGTTTTCCGCGGATTCTGCGCAGGCACCGGCCGCCGTGCTCGCCGTTTTCAGACCCCGCATCTCCATCGGGCCAGGCAGCGCCGCGGGGAACGCAGCACAAGGCGCCAAGATGCGCGCGCCACCCCGGCCGATGAGCGCCGCATGTCGCTGGATGTCCCCACCCTCACCGTGCTTGGCTTCCTGCTCTGCATCGCTGGGGCCATCTGGCCGGAGACGAGTTACTGCGCCACTTCGCTGCATTGATGCAGCACGGTTTGCAGGGCCATGACACGCTGCTGGGCCGCTACGGTGGCGAGGAGTTCGTGCTGGTGCTGGCCGGCAGCACGCAGGCGGAAGCGATGGCGCGGGCTGCGGCGATCCGTACCGTTCTGCAGCAGAAGCCGGCGCGGCTGGCCACCGGGCCGGTGACGTTCACTGCCAGCATCGGCCTGGCGATGGACGACGGCCAGGGCGAGCTGTCCACGCTGCTGGCAGCGGCAGACGCGGCGCTGTATCGGGCCAAGGCCGCCGGCCGCGATCACCTGGCCTGCGCCACGCCGGCGGAGATTTCGCGTCTGCCCATCGCCGACGACGCCGTGCCCGTGTAAGTTGAGTCACATCTTCCGCGGCAGCCCGTCGTGGTTGCCAGGAACGTCCTCCAGGGGAAACGAGCACGATGCAAAGACACCACCTCGCGTTGGCCGCAGTGTTGGCCAGCCTGATGCTTGCCGGTTGCAGCCAGTCACCGTCACCCGGCGCCGAAAGCGCCAGCGATGCACCCAGCCGCCGTTTCGGCACGATCGACTTCCAGCCCTGCACGCTGTCCACGGTAGGTGCCAGTGCCAACGTGGAAGCGCAGTGCGCCACCCTGCAGGTGCCGGAGGACCGGGCCCAGCCCGCTGGCCGGCGCATCGGCCTGCGCATCGCCTGGCTGGAATCGGGCAGCAGCGGCTCCAGCCAGCCCGACCCGGTGTTCTTCCTGGCCGGTGGCCCCGGCCAGGCCGCCAGCGAATTGGCCGTCATCGTCGATACCGCGCTGCGCCAGGTGCGCAAGCAGCGGGACATCTTCCTGGTCGACCAGCGCGGCACCGGCGGCTCCAACCCGCTCAGCTGCCTCGGCGCGGACGGAAAGGAACTGCCGATGGACGAGGACGCGGCGCCCTCCGAGGCCTTGCTGCGCGACTATGCCCAGCGATGCGCGGCTTCCCTGCAGGGACGTGCGGACGCACGTTTCTACACCACCACCGAAGCCATTGCCGACCTGGACGCGGTCCGCCAGGCCTTGGGCGTGGACCGGGTCAATCTGATCGGTGCGTCCTACGGCACCCGCGTGGCCCAGCGCTATGCGGGTACCTATCCACAGCACACCCGCAGCATCGTCATCGATGGCGTGGTGCCGAATGAGCTGGTGGTGGGCGGCGATTTCGCCAGGACGTTCGAAGACGCGATCGCCCTGCAGTCGGCGCAGTGCCGCAAGGACGCTGCCTGCAGCCGGCGCTTCCCGACCGATACCCGTGCGCAGCTGCGCAGCGTGGTCGAGACCCTGCGCCGTGCACCGGTTCCGGTCGAGTATCGCGATCCTGGCACCTACGACACCCGGAAGGATGTGCTGACACCGGACAGTGTGGTGGGCCTGGCGTTTGCGTTTTCCTACGTACCCCAGTACGCCTCATTGCTGCCGCTGGTTCTTGATGAAGCCGCGCACGGCCGCTACGCGCCGCTCGCCTCGCTGGCGCGCGGTGCGAACCGCAGCATGAATTTCCAGATCAACCGTGGCATGCACTGGTCGGTGATCTGCAGCGAAGACGCGCCGCGCTACCAGGCGCCGGCCGAGGATCCCGGGCGCCTGTTCGGCAACGACGTGGCAAGTTCCTTCTTTGCCGCCTGCCCGGCATGGCCGCACCGGCCGGCACCGGCAGCCAATGCCGTGCCGCTGCGCAGTGACGTACCGGCGCTGCTGTTGTCTGGTGAACTGGACCCGGTAACCCCGCCGCGCTATGCCGAGCAGGTCCTCAAGGGCCTGCCCAATGGACGCGCGCTGGTTGCCCGTGGCCAGGGCCACGGCACGCTGACCGCCGGCTGCATGCCGCGCCTGCTTGGCCAGTTCATCGACACGACCGATGCCAAGGCGCTGGATGCCGGCTGCCTGGACACGCTGAGCTACGTGCCGGCGTTCACCTCGTTCAACGGATGGGAACCATGATCGTCGCCGACAACCTGCACAAGGCCTTCGACACCCGCACCGGCCGTATCCAGGCCGTGTCCAACGTCGGCTTCCGCGCCGAGGATGGCCGCATCACCGGCCTGCTGGGGCCCAATGGTGCCGGCAAGACCACCACCATGCGCATGCTGTACACGCTGATGACCCCCGACCAGGGCAGCATCAGCGTCGATGGTGTCGATGCTGCGCGCAATCCGGTGGAAGTGCGTCGCCATCTCGGCGTGCTGCCCGACGCGCGTGGCGTCTACAAGCGCCTGACCGCGCGTGAGAACATCGCCTACTTCGGCGAACTGCATGGCCTGTCGGCCGAGCGCATCCGCGAGCGCATCGAGGTGCTGTCGCACGCGCTGGACATGGGGGACATCCTCGACCGCCAGACCGATGGCTTCTCGCAGGGCCAGCGCACCAAGACCGCGATCGCCCGCGCACTGGTGCACGACCCGCGCAACGTCATTCTCGATGAACCGACCAACGGCCTGGACGTGATGACCACCCGCGCACTGCGCCGCTTCCTGCTGGGCCTGCGCGAAGAAGGCCGCTGCGTGATCCTGTCCAGCCACATCATGCAGGAGGTGGCCGCGCTGTGCGATCACATCGTGATCATCGCCAAGGGCACGGTGATGGCCGCCGGCAGCGCCGATGAACTGCGCGCGCAGTCCGGCGAATCCAACCTGGAGGATGCGTTCGTGAAACTGATCGGCAGCGAAGAGGGCCTGCACGCATGAGCATGATGTCGACCCTGATGACGGTGATGCGCAAGGAGCTGCGTGACCTGTCGCGCGACCGCCGTACGCTGGCGCTGACCCTGCTGTTCGGGCCGCTGCTGTACCCGCTGCTGATCCTGGGCATGGGCAAGCTGTCCGAAAGCCGCGTGCGCACGCAGATCGAGCAGCCGCTGCAGATTCCCACCATCGGCGCCGAACATGCGCCGAACCTGGTGCGCTTCCTGGCTGCCCAGGGCCTGAATACCGCTGCTGCGCCGAAGGACCTGGCCGAGGCCATCCGTTCGCAGGACATCGACGTGGCGCTGCGCATCAGCCCGGACTTCGGCAGGGACTGGGCCGATGGCAAGCCAGCGCTGGTGGAGGTGATCAGTGACAGCACACGACGTGCCGCCGAGGTGCCCACTGCGCGCCTGCAGGCGGCGTTGGCCACGTACAACGGGCAGGTAGGGGCGCTGCGGCTGATGGCGCGGGGCATCGACGCCCAGGTCGCACGGCCGCTGGACGTGGCCAGCCAGGACATGGCCAGTGCCGAAGCCAAGCGTGGCCTGATGCTGTCGGCGTTGTTGCCGATCCTGCTGACCCTCACCTCGTTCCTCGGTGGTGCCTATCTGGTAATGGACACCACCGCCGGCGAGCGTGAGCGGCAGTCGCTGGAGCCGCTGCTGGCCACGCCGGGGTCGCGCAGTGCCATTGTCAGCGGCAAGATCGCCGCCGCCTGCATGGTCGGCTTTGCGTCGCTGCTGTTGACCCTGGCCGCGTTCAAGGTGAGCGCGCAGATCGCCCCCGGCAACATCGGCCGCCAGCTCAACATGAACATCATGGCGATGGTGCAGATGCTGCTGGTGATGCTGCCGATGCTGCTGATCGGCACCTCGCTGCTGACCTTCCTGGCCGCAGCGGCCAAGAGCATGAAGGAAGCGCAGAGCCACATGACCTGGTTGATGCTTCTGCCGATGCTGCCGGGCTATGCGCTGATCGCCTACCCGGTGAAAAGCCAGCTGTGGCAGTACGCCGTGCCGTTCCTGTCGCAGAACCAGATGCTGCTGAAGGTGATCCGCCACGAGACCATCACACCCGCGGTCTGGGCCATCTACCTCGGCGCCAGCCTCGGCCTGGCCGCCGTGCTGTGGTTCGCCGCCGTGCGTCGCTACCACAACGAGCGCCTGGCCATCTCCGGCTGACCGTAAAAGGGGACGGAGGGGATTAAGTCGTTTCTAACCCCCCCGCGCCCTTCTTCTGAGGGCGCCCCCGCTTGCGCAGCATCACGGGGCGACCCAGGGTCTGTTCCACCATTCGCAGGTAAGCTGCATTTCCCAACGGATGCTGGCCGGCACTGTGCGCACGGATTGCCGGCAGGTCAGCGGACGCGTTCATGTCCTGCAGAAACTCCGCATAGAGCATTGCCCGCTGTCGCTGGGTCGGGGCGAGCGCCTGGAATGCGGGATGTTCCGTCAGCATCGGATCGTGGCGCCGCTGCAGGTTTCCATGCACGCTCGACCATGGGTGATCTTCCGGGGCGGCAGTCATGCCTGCACGAACCGGATTGAGTTCGATGTAGCGATAGACGCTGAGCAGATAGGCGTCGCTGTCCACCATCGAAGAATGGAAGCGGCCCTGCCAGAGCGGTCCGCTGCGCTGATGCCGCTGATTGAACGCCTGGACATAGTTGTTGCCCTGCATCCGCATCGCATTCGCCAAGCCAACACGCGTGGAAGGTGTGGCCAACAGATGAACGTGATTGCCCATCAATACGTAGGCATGCAGTGCGACCTGATGCTTCAGGAACGCGCTGTGCAACAGGTGCAGAAACAGCTGACGGTCGATATCGTCAACGAAGATCGCCCCCTTGTTCACACCGCGCTGGGTTACGTGGTACGGCTGTTCGGCCAACATCAGGCGTGCTTGTCGAGGCATGGCAGTTCGGGGCTTCAAGAATTCATCAGACTGCCGCCTCCGTGACCTTGAAGGGCATCAGGCGATGCCGCGAGATGGCGTGGGGGAGGGCAGAAGCGACTTAATCCCCTCCGTCCCCTTTTCCATACCGCGCAGGCGTAACCCCCATCTCGCGCTTGAACACGGCGATGAATGAACTAGGCGTGTCGTACCCCATCGACAGCGCGACGCTGATCACCGGCTCGCCGGACAGCAGGCGTGGCAGCGCCAGCAGCACCCGCAGGCGTTGCCGCCACTGGCTCAGCGTCATGCCGGTCTCGGCCAGCCAGTGGCGGGCCAGGCTGCGGCCGGACAGGCCACTGCTGGCGGCCCAGTCCTCGACGCTGCGGTTGTCGTGCGGCGCGCGAGCCAGCGCGGCGGCGATCCGGCCCAGGCGCTGGTCACGCGGTTGTGGCAGGGCCAGCGGCAGCGGCGTGCTGGCGGCAATCTCATCGGCGATCACGCCGGCCAGGCGTGCCTGCGCAGCATCCAGTGGCGCATGGGGCCATTGCAGCGCACGTGCTGTCGCCGCCTGCAGCAGCGCATTGGGCTGGAAGATGCGTGGTGTGGCGGGCAGACCCAGGCAGGCCTCCGCGTTGAAGTACAGGCTCCAGCCATTGAACCCGTCTGCGCCCAGCAGCGCGTGGGGCAGCAAGGGCGGTATCCAGGCGACGTGACCTGCGGGCAGCAGCCAGTGCAGGTCGTCGGCGGCGATCCGCAGCAGCCCCTGGTACGCACCCAGCAGCTGCCCACGCGCATGCCGGTGGCGGGCCGTGCGACGCTTGCCGAGCTGGTGCAGCCGGGCCGCCAGCACCGCCGGTCCATCGGTGGCATCGGCCAGCGCGGGGGCGAGCAATGCGGCGGTTGTCTGATCTGCCATATCGATTGGCAGTTATACGGCAGAAACGTCGCCTCCGGACCCCCACACTGGGGCCCACTTCAACGGAGCGCTTCCCCATGCAGCCACACGACATCCTCCCCGACCATCAGAACGACGTGCAGGTGAACGGCCTCACCGTGCGCAAGGGCAGTGTCGGCGCCTTCCTGGCCAGCGTCCGTGACTGGCAGGATCCCGCCAGCGATGTTGCCACCCGTTCCACTGCCGAAGCCGACCTGCGTGCGCTGCTGCCGGGCCTGCACGCGTTGGGCCTGTTCCAGGTGCTGACGGCGCGCGATCCGGCACTGCAACACCTGATCGATGGAGCGGCCTGAAACGGACAAGGCCCGGACATGCCGGGCCTTGGCGTCATTGCAGGGGCAGAAACGACTTAATCCCCTCCGTCCCCTTTTTCGTTCAGTTGTTGCCCGGCGCGAACACCAGCGTACGGCGGGTGGTCACCGGCGCGCTGACCGGCTCGAAGCGCCAGCGCTTGACCGCGTTCAGGGCTTCACGGTCGAACACGCGTCCCGGCGTCGCGCGCAGCACGCGAGCGTTCACCACCGAGCCGTCAGTGCCGACGGTGATCTCCACCAGCACTTCGCCGGAGGTTCCCGAACGCAGCGCTTCGCCCGGATAGCGCGGCGCCGGTGTGCTGACCGGGCGCAGGGTGGGCGCTGCCGGTGCGGCGGCCTGGCGTGCGGCGCTGGCCTGCTGGGCGGCAGCCTGCTGCTGCTTCTGCTCGGCCTCGCGGCGGGCGGCGGCCTGGCGCTCGGCTTCCTGGCGCTCGTTGTCGCGGCGCGCGGCATCCTGCTGCGCGGCAATCTGCTTGGCGGCGTCGGCTTCCTTGGCGCGCTGCTCGCTCAGGCGCTGCTGCTCGGTCTGCTGCTTGCTGCGGTCCTCGGCGTCCTTCTTGGCCTTCTCGGCTTCCGCTTCGGTGCGCTTGGCTGCGTTCTGCACGCCCTTGGCCAGGCCGTCCTTCAGGCGCGGCAGGGCCGGCGCGGATGCATCCACCTTCTCGATCAGTGCCACCAGGCGCTGCGCTTCGGTGTAGTCCTCGCGGCCCAGGTGTTGCTCGGCGGCGATCAGGGTGTACGGCAGCAGGTCGGTCAGTGCGCTCTTCACCGAGGCGTCGTCCGGCGTCTTGTCACGCAGGGCGAGGTAGTACTCGATGGCGTTGTCGCCGGCCGGTGCATACATGCGGTTCTCGCGCAGCGCCTGGCTGGCCGACTCGCGCAGCTGCTCGGTGCCCATGGACTGCACCTTGGCAGCAACCGCCGGTGCGGCGGGTGCGGCAGCGGCAGGCGCCGTGGCGGCAGCAGGCGCTGCGGATTCTTCCTTGCCCGAGCAGGCGGCCAGTGCCAGTGCCAGGGCAACCGGCAGCCACCGGCGCGCGGCGGTGATCGTTGAGACGTGCGACATCCTGCTCCCCTCTAGAAGACGACGTGACGTAAATCATTGATACGCATGGCCGGGACCTGCGGTCCGGGCGCGGCAGGGTGACGTTTCCCGACGCCACCGCCGGCAACGGCGAGGGTGCAATCTAGCATCCCGGCCACCGCCGCGCACAAGGGACGGTGGCCGGAATGGGGCAGCGGCGGTCAAGCCGCTGGCGGCGGCGACCTCAGTGGTCGTGTGCCTTGTCGTGCGACTTGCTGTGGCTGTTGGACATCAGCTTGTCGGTCCAGGCGATGCCGATCGCCGACAGGATGAACACGCAATGGATGATGGTCTGCCACAGCACGCCATCCTGGGTCAGCATCGAGCAGCGGGCGACACCGATGTTGGCAGCGGCCACGCTCATCTGCTCCGGCGTGCACAGCGGGATGCCGCCAAGCGCACCGCTGGCGATGAAGGTCTTCAGCAGGTGGATCGAGGAGATGCCGATGATCGCCATCGCCAGCTTCACCTTCAGCACGCTGGCATTGACGTGGCTCAGCCATTCCGGCTGGTCCGGGTGGCCTTCCAGGCGCAGGCGCGAGACGAAGGTCTCGTAGCCGCCGACGATCACCATCACCAGCAGGTTGGAGATCATCACCACGTCGATCAGGCCCAGCACGATCAGCATGATCTGCTGCTCGCCCATCGACACCGAGTGCGAGATCAGGTGCCACAGTTCCTTGCCGAACAGGAACACGTAGACGCACTGCGCCACGATCAGGCCCAGGTACAGCGGCAGCTGCAGCCAGCGTGAGGCGAAGATCAGCGTGGACAAGGGGGAGAGCGGCGGGCGGTTTGCACTCATGCGAGGGATGCTGCGTTGCGGGGGAGAGGCGAGGTTACCGGCCCGCCATGACGGTGCCAACCCAACTCACGCACTAGACTTCAGGTTCCTTTCCGCACCCCGAGCCGCCGCCATGATCGACCTGTATTACTGGCCCACCCCGAACGGCCACAAAGTGACCCTGCTGCTGGAAGAAACCGGCCTGGAATACCGCATCCACCCGGTCAACATCGGCTCGGGCGACCAGTTCAAGCCGGAATTCCTGGCGATCTCGCCGAACAACAAGATGCCGGCCATCGTCGACCAGGCCCCGGCCGATGGCGGTGCTCCCCAGAGCGTGTTCGAGTCCGGCGCGATCCTGCTGTACCTGGCCGAGAAGACCGGCCGCTTCCTGCCCAGCGACCCCCGCGGCCGCGTCACCACCCTGGAGTGGCTGTTCTGGCAGATGGCCGGCCTGGGCCCGATGAGCGGCCAGATGGGCCACTTCAACGTATACGCGCCTGAAAAGATCCCGTATGCCATCGAGCGCTATGACAACGAAGTGCGCCGCCTGCACGGGGTGATGGACAAGCGCCTGGCCCAGCACGCCTTCCTGGCCGGCGACGAGTACACCATCGCCGACATGGCCAGCTACCCGTGGATCGGCGCCTACGACAAGCTGCCGGTGGATTTCACCGCGTTCCCGAACCTCAAGCGCTGGCATGAAGCCATTGCCGCACGCCCGGCCACCCAGCGGGCCTATGCCCTGCGCCAGCAGGTGAACCCCAACGCCGGCAAGCCGCTCAGCGACGAAGAGCGCAAGCACCTGTTCGGCCAGCGCTGACCGCCTCGGGGTCGGATCCCTTTGCAGCGCAAAGGGCTCTGACCCCAGCACCAGGCCATGGGCAGAAGGTCATGCTGCCTTCCCGCACAGGCTTGGTTAGGATGGGGGACGACCGCTCCGCGTCCATCGCGGGGGCGGACCTGCCGTTTGCCGGGATCCTCCATGCGCCACCTGTTCGCTTCGCTCGCCCTCATGCTCGCCACCAGTACCGCCGCCCACGCTGAAAAGCTGACCCTGGAAGCCATCACCGGCCCGTTGCCGTTGTCCGGCCCAACCCTGATGAAGCCGAAGGTGGCGCCCGACGGTTCGCAGGTCAGCTTCCTGCGCGGCAAGGACAGCGACCGCAACCAGCTGGACCTGTGGACCTACGACATCGACAGTGGCCAGACCCGGTTGCTGGTTGATTCCAAGGTGGTGCTGCCCGGCACCGAGACCCTCAGCGACGAGGAGAAGGCCCGCCGCGAGCGCCAGCGCATCGCCGCGATGACCGGCATCGTCGATTACCAGTGGTCGCCGGACGCGCAGCGCCTGCTGTTCCCGCTGGGCGGCGAGCTGTACCTGTACGACCTCAAGCAGCAGGGCCAGGCGGCGGTGCGCCAGCTGACCCATGGTGAAGGCTTCGCCACCGACGCCAAGCTGTCGCCCAAGGGCGGCTTCGTCAGCTTCATCCGCGGCCGCAACCTGTGGGTGATCGACCTGGCCAGCGGCAGGCAGCTGCAGCTGACCCGCGACGGCAGCACCACCATCGGCAACGGCGTTGCCGAGTTCGTCGCCGATGAAGAAATGGACCGCCACACCGGCTACTGGTGGGCACCGGACGATTCGGCCATCGCCTTCGCCCGCATCGACGAGGCACCGGTGCCGGTGCAGAAGCGCTACGAGGTCTACGCCGACCGCACCGATGTGATCGAACAGCGTTACCCGGCCGCCGGCGACGCCAACGTGCGCGTGCAGCTGGGCGTGATCGCACCGGCCGCCGATGCGCAGCCGCGCTGGGTCGACCTCGGCAAGGAACAGGACATCTACCTGGCCCGCGTGGACTGGCGCGATGCGCAGCACCTGAGCTTCCAGCGCCAGTCGCGTGACCAGAAGCAGCTGGACCTGGTGGAAGTGGCACTCGACTCCAACCGCCAGCGCGTGCTCGCCCACGAGACCAGCCCGACCTGGGTGCCGCTGCACAACAGCCTGCGTTTCCTCGACGATGGCAGCGTGCTGTGGTCGTCCGAACGCACCGGCTTCCAGCACCTGTACCGCATCGACAGCAAGGGCAAGGCCACCGCGCTGACCCACGGCAACTGGCCGGTGGACGAGCTGCTGGCGGTCGATGAAAAGGCCGGCAAGGCCTACTTCCGTGCCGGCATCGAAAGTTCGCGCGAAAGCCAGATCTACGCGGTGTCGCTGCAGGGCGGTGAGCCGCAGCGCCTGTCGAAGGCGCCGGGCATGCACAGCGCCAGCTTCGCCCGCAACGCCAGCGTCTACGTGGACAGCTGGTCCAACAGCACCACGCCGCCGCAGATCGAACTGTTCCGCGCCAATGGCGAGAAGATCGCCACCCTGCTCGAGAACGACCTGGCCGATCCCAAGCATCCGTATGCGCGCTACCGCGATGCGCAGCGCCCGGTGGAGTTCGGCACGTTGATGGCTGCCGACGGCAAGACCCCGCTGAACTACAGCCTGATCAAGCCGGCCGGCTTCGATCCGTCCAAGCGCTACCCGGTGGCGGTGTACGTCTATGGTGGCCCGGCCAGCCAGACCGTCACCGACAGCTGGCCCGGCCGTGGCGACCACCTGTTCAACCAGTACCTGGCCCAGCAGGGCTACGTGGTGTTCTCGCTGGACAACCGTGGCACCCCGCGCCGTGGCCGCGACTTCGGTGGTGCGCTGTATGGCAAGCAGGGCACGGTGGAAGTGACCGACCAGCTGCGCGGCGTGGCCTGGCTGAAGCAGCAGCCATGGGTGGACCCGGCGCGCATCGGCGTGCAGGGCTGGTCCAACGGCGGCTACATGACCCTGATGCTGCTGGCCAAGGCTTCGAACCAGTACGCCTGTGGCGTGGCCGGTGCGCCGGTGACCGACTGGGGCCTGTACGACAGCCATTACACCGAACGCTACATGGACCTGCCGGCGCGCAATGAAGCGGGTTACCGCGAAGCGCGCGTGCTGACCCATATCGATGGCCTGCGCTCGCCGCTGCTGCTGATCCACGGCATGGCCGACGACAACGTGTTGTTCACCAATTCGACCAGCCTGATGAGCGCGTTGCAGAAGCGTGCACAGCCGTTCGAGCTGATGACCTACCCGGGTGCCAAGCATGGCCTGTCCGGCGCCGATGCCCTGCATCGCTACCGCGTGGCCGAAGCCTTCCTGGGACGTTGCCTCAAGCCCTGATCCAGAAACGGGAAGGAGCCCGCCGATGACCCTGCCACCGCCGATTCCCGCCCACGACCCGGCATCCGCCGGTTGGTGGTGCCGCCACTGGCGCTGGGCGATGCCGTTGATGGTGGTGCTGGTGCTGGGTGGTGCAGGGGGTGTGGTGACCTGGAGCGTGCTGCGCTGGAGCGAGGCAGCACGCGAGAGCCCGCCGATGCGCGAGGCGCTGCGGCGGGCGGGCTGCAGTATTGAACTGGTGGAAGCGTTCGGTGAGCCGTTGAACATCGAGTCGATGCCGCTGGGCAGCATGCAGACGGCGATCAACGGCCAGCGTGATGTCGGCCTGACCGTAGCCCTGGAAGGACCGCATGCGCACGGGCGGTTGTTCGTGCAGGGTACCCGTCGCGATGACGTGTGGGACTACCCGGTGATGTACGTGTTGGGCGAGGACAAGCAGACCTTCGACCTGACGGCGCTGGATGACGACGAGGCCGCGCAGGAGTGCGAGCTGAAGGCCTGCCGTGATCGCGGCGAATGCCCGCTGACCGCCGTGCTCTGACCTCCGGGCGCAGGCGACTGCGGGACGTCGACTGGGTAGAGTCGACCGGGTAGGGTCGACCGGGTAGAGTCGACTGTCAGTCGACTGCTCTTCGATCAGACAGCGAAAACCCCCGCGCTGCGCGCGATGGTCGACCGGGGTAGAGTCGACTGTCAGTCGACTGCTCTTCGATCAGACAGCGAAAAACCCCGCGCTGCGCGCGATGGTCGACTGACAATCGACTCTACTCCCGCCAGGTTTCCGCGGAGCCCGGCTGCACAACCAGCCCGCCATGACTTCCCGCCGATTGTCGCCATCGCCGTGAGCGCGTAGGGTGCGGGCAACCCTTTGCTGGAGTGTCCCATGAAGCCGATTGCGCTCGCCGTTGCCCTGGCCCTGACTGCCGCACCGCTGCTGTCCGCACCACCGGCGCTGGCGGCACCCTCCGCCAAGGCCGCCACCCCGGCCAGCCCGGCCTGGGTCGCCCGCAGCAATGCGCTGGCGCAGATTCTGCTGGACGCCCAGGGCCCGTTCCAGCCGGAGGAAACCGGCTTCTTCGGCGTGCCCGGCTACGACGACAAGGTGGCCGATCTCGGCCCGGACAACGGCAAGCGCTACCGCGCTGCCATGGCCAAGGCACGCGACGAACTGAAGGCAAAGCTGGCCGTCGAGAAGGATCCCAATGTCCGCCAGGACTTGGAAATCATGATCCACGCCGCCAGCCAGAACATCGAAGGCAGCGAGCTCAACGAGAAGTACCTGCTGCCGTGGAGCGATGCGCCGCAGACCGTGTTCAGCGGCCTCAACCTGCTGCTGTCCGACCAGGTGCCAGCGGAGCGCCGGGCCAAGGCGGTCGACCGCCTCAAGGCCTATGCCGGCCTGCAGCCGGGCGGCACCGCCTTCACCACGCTGGCGCGCCAGCGCTACGAGGAACGGCTGAAGGACAGCAGCCTGTTGCAGCCGACGAAGATTGAAGTGCAGCAGTCGCTGGACAACGTCGAGACCTACATCACCGGTATCGAGTCGCTGCTGAAGAAGTACCAGATTGCCGGCGCCGATGAAGCAATGAAGGCGCTGGCCGGGCAGATGAAGGACTACGCCGCCTGGACCCGCAAGGAGGTACTGCCGAAGGCACGTGCCGACGCACGCCTGCCGGCGCCGTTGTACGCCTACCAGCTCAAGCAGGTCGGCATCGACATCGACCCGAAGCTGCTGATGCAGCGCGCACAGCTGGAGTTCATGGAAACCCGCTCGGCGATGCAGCAGCTGGCACCGCTGGTGGTGAAGGACAAGGGGCTGAAGGTGGCCGACCCGAGCGATCCGGTGGCGGTGATCCGCGCGCTGAAGGCCGACAAGATCGCCGACGATCATCTGGAAGGCCACTACCGCAAGGTGATCGATGCGATCGATCCGCTGATCCGCGAGCACGCCATCGTGGACGTGCCCAAGCGCGCCATGCAGATGCGCCTTGGCTCGGCCGCCGAGAGCGCGGCCAGCCCGGCCCCGCACTTCCTGCCGGCCCCGCTGGTCAACAACACCGGGCAGCAGGGCACCTTCGTGCTGCCGCTGGGCAACCCGGCAGCGGGCCCGGGCGCGCAGTACGACGACTTCAACTTCGGTGCGGCAGCATGGACGCTGAGCGCGCATGAAGTCCGCCCCGGCCACGAGCTGCAGTTCACCGCGATGGTCGAGCGTGGTGTGTCGCTGGCACGCACCATGTTCGCGTTCAATTCGGTGAACGTGGAAGGCTGGGCGCTGTACGCCGAAGCCGAGATGGTGCCGTACGAGCCGCTGGACGGGCAGATGATCGCCCTGCAGTTCCGCCTGCTGCGCGCCGCGCGCGCGATGCTCGACCCGATGCTCAACCTCGGCCTGACCGACCGTGCCAACGGCGAGCGCGTGCTGATGGAGCAGGTCGGCCTGTCCAAGGCGATGGCCACGCAGGAACTGGACCGCTACATGGTGCGGATGCCGGGCCAGGCCGGTAGCTACTTCTACGGCTACACCCGCATCCTGGAACTGCGCATGCAGACGGAACTGGCGCTGGGTGCGAAGTTCGACCGCCTGGCGTTCAACAACTTCCTGCTCGACCAGGGCCTGCTGCCGCCGGACCAGTTGGCCGACGCGGTGAACAAGGTGTTCGTACCGAAGTACAAGCGCTGAACACCCTCCGGTAGTGCCGGCCGCTGGCCGGCAACCGGTGTTGGTAGATGCCGACCTTGGTCGGCGCTGTGGGTTCGTGCCAACCAAGGTTGGCACCCACCAGAGCGATGTGTTGGCTGTTGCAGGGATGTGCCGGCCAGCGGCCGGCACTACCCCGGTGACGCTGCTGCGTCACCGCTGCGGGGTAATCACCTGTGTCGGCAACCGCGCCGGCGGTGCCGGATTCGGCACCCAGATCGCGACGCCTGCGGCGCGCTTCTGCGTGGTCGGAATCCCGATGCCGACGCCACCACCGACGTGCGAGCCGAACGTGCCCGCGCCCACCGACATGCCTACCGGCGACCCGCTGCTGCCCACGCCCATCAGCACCACGCCGTTGGCGCCCAGCGCTGCGGCTTCACGCTTCAGGCGGGCCACCGCGGCGTCGGTCTGGCCCTGGGTGCCGAAGCCGACGGCGGAAGACGATTCCAGCTGGGCGATTTCCTGGGAGCCGGCCGGTGGCGTCGAATAGATCTGCACCAGCGCCGGATCGATCGGTGCGCGCGCGCGGCCCAGCATCACCTTGGAGGTGCTGGCACAGCCGGCGGCGACCAGCAGCGTGGCCGCCAACGCGGCCCAACGGATGTTCATGGCACTTCCCCTGCAGGACTGGTTGCGATGATCGGCGGGCCACTCTGAATCGGCGCCAACACCCGGGCCGGGGCACGCACGACAGCACGCTAGCACGGGTCGGGTGACAGCCCCGCCAATGGCAGTAGGCGGCGGCAACGGGAACGATTATGGTGGGGCCAGGAACCAACTGCGGGAGAGCGGCATGGGTGTGATCAGTCTGTTGTGGGGCGTATTGGCGCTGTTGTGGATGATCCTGGCGTTGATTCCGCTGCTGGGCTGGGGCAACTGGTTCCTGATCCCGTTCGCCGCGGTCGGTGCGGTGATCGCCGCGCTGGGCATCCTGTTCACCCACCCGAGCAAGCGTGGTCGGGCGTGGGCCGGATTGGTCCTGAACGGTATCGTGGTGGTGGTCGGCATCCTGCGTCTTGGCCTGGGCGGCGGCGTGGTCTGAGCCCGGTCCCGGGTGCGACAGGGCGTCGCAGGCAGACGGCCGATGGCCGGGCGGGGGCGTACAATGAATGGCTGCGCGAGCCCCCCGCGTGCCTGTGAATCCGCGCCCCGCGCGGCTGCCCCATGATCATCCGACCCCGTCCCCACGGCTGGCAACTTCTGTACATCCTGCGCGGTTCGATCGTCAAAGCGATCGCGCCGAAGGTGCTGGCCATCCTGATCCTGTCCATCGCCGTGGCTGCGGTGGTCGAACTGGCGCCCCCCACCGGCATCGAACGCGTGTCGGTGACCCCGTTCACCCTGCTTGGCCTGGTGCTGTCGATCTTCCTCAGCTTCCGCAACAGCGCCTGCTACGACCGCTGGTGGGAAGGACGCAAGCTGTGGGGCCAGCTGGTCTACGAATCGCGTTCGCTGGCGCGCCAGGTAAACCTGCTGCTGGCCGACGACGCGGGCCGTCGTCGTCGCGTCGCCTACCTCACCACCGCGTTCGCCCATGCGCTGGCGGCGCGACTGCGTGGTCGCATCGTCGCCCTGGCAGCACTGCCGTGGCTGGACAAGCGCCAGCGCGAACAGCTGGGCCAGCGCGAGAACGTGCCCGATGCACTGCTGGCGATGATCGCGGCCGAACTGGCGCATGCGCTGCGCGCCGGCCAGCTCGAGCCCATCCTCTACACCCAGCTGGAAGAGCGCCTGCACGCGATGTCGTCGATCCAGGCCGGCTGCGAGCGCATCCTCACCACGCCGCTGCCGTTCGCCTACACCCTGCTGCTGCACCGCTGCGCGTGGATGTTCTGCGTGCTGCTGCCGTTCGGCCTGGCCAGTTCGCTGGGCTGGGGCACGCCGGTGCTGTCGGCGGTGCTGGCCTATGCCTTCTTCGGCCTGGACCAGCTGGGCGAAGAAATGGAAGACCCCTTCGGCCTTGAGCCGAACGATCTGCCGCTGGACGCGCTGGTGCGCACGATCGAGATCGACCAGCTCGATGCGCTCGGCGAACGCCCGTTGCCCGAACCCCTGCTGCCGCAGGGCTACCTGTTGCAATAGCCACTCCTCGGAGCCTGCCATGTCCCACCCGCTGTACCGCCCGCGCCGCATGCGCCACGACGAGTTCTCGCGCCGCCTGATGCGCGAGAACACGCTGACCACCGATGACCTGATCTACCCGGTGTTCGTGCACGAACTGGCCGGCCGCACCGCAGTGCCGTCGATGCCGGGCGTGGAGCGGCTGTCGATCGAAGAACTGCTGAAGGTGGCCGAAGAGGCGCTGGAGCTGGGCATTCCGGTGATCGACCTGTTCCCGGTGATCGACCCGTCGCTGAAATCGCTGGATGCATCGGCGGCGTGGGCCGAGGACGGCCTGGCGCAACGCGCGATCCGCGCGCTGAAGTCGCGCTTCCCGGAACTGGGGGTGATGACCGACGTGGCGCTGGACCCGTACACCACCCACGGCCAGGACGGCATCATCGATGACAAGGGCTATGTGCTGAACGACATCACCGTCGAAGCGCTGGTCAAGCAGTCGGTATCGCATGCCGAAGCCGGCGTCGACATCGTTTCGCCGTCGGACATGATGGATGGCCGCATCGGCGCGATCCGCCGTGCGCTGGATGCCGACAACCACGTCAACGTGCGCATCATGGCTTACTCGGCCAAGTACGCCTCGGCGTTCTACGGTCCGTTCCGTGATGCGGTGGGCAGCGCGGCCAGCCTCGGCAAGGCCGACAAGAAGACCTACCAGATGGACCCGGCCAACGGCGACGAAGCCCTGCGCGAGATCGCGCTGGACCTGGAAGAGGGCGCCGACATGGTGATGGTCAAGCCGGGCATGCCGTACCTGGACCTGGTGCGCCGGGTGAAGGAAAAATTCGGTGTGCCGACCTTCGCCTATCAGGTCAGTGGCGAGTACGCGATGATGAAGGCCGCCTTCGCCAACGGCTGGCTGGACGAGCGCGCCTGCGTGCTGGAGTCGCTGCTGGGCTTCAAGCGGGCCGGTGCCGATGGCGTGCTGACCTATTTCGCGCCGCAGGTGGCGCGATGGCTGCGCGAGCGCTGACAATAGCGCCACGATAGACGGAGGACTGCGCGATGGGACCCGAACTGGGATGGATGCAATGGCTGATCTGGGGCACCGGCACGCTGGTGTTCGGCGCCATCATCGTCGGTGTCTTCATCGCCGCGTGGCGCGCGGGCAAGCGCCCACCGGAGCAGCTCTCCGCCGCCCGCCACGTGGCCCGTGAGCAGGCCCTGCCGGACAGCGTGCAGGCCGAGCTGGCCGCGCTGAACCAGCGCAAGGACAATGGCCAGCTGAGCGAGATGGAGTACGAGCAGTTGCGCGCCAAGGTGTTGTCGCGCTGACGGGCAATGCCGGGGGTCGGATCCCTTTCCGCAGGAAAGGGCTCTGACCCCTTCGCGGGCGCATCCACGCGCGGCGTGGATCTACCGCACGCACCCGGCCACCGCCGCCACCTTCGGCACCGCCAACCGGTACACGTCCACGCCACCGGCACGCGGTGCCCTGGCCGCGCTGCTGGCCACCATCATTTCGCCTGGCTTGGCGTTGTCGATCACCGGCGCGCCGGTCCAGCCGCCGGTCTGGTTGAACGACAGTCCCAACGGTTGCAGGGCCGCGCCACTCCACGCGCAGCCGCTGCTCCACACCTGTGCGGTCGTGCCGTTGCCGCGGATGAACACCACTGCGCCATCGTTGCCCAGCCAGTCGCCGTCGGTCTCGTCATCGGCGCTGTTCAACGCTGTCAATGCGGTGGCCGGGCCGCGCATGCCCTGCGCATCCAGCGTCGCCACGAACAGGTTCCAGCCGGCGCCACGGCCCTGTTGGCGGGCAAACAGCAGCCGCGTGCCGTCCGCGCTCAGGGCCGGCCCGCGCTCTTCGTGGCGTCCACCGTCGCCGGCCATGGGGTGCGCCTTGCCCAGCCGGCCATCGGCTTCCACCGCAGCCCGGTACAGCGCCAGCGCGCCTTCGCGGCCGGCGGCGAACAACAGCCAGCGGCCGTCGCGGCTGAAGTAGGGATCGCGGGCCTCGCCGGCCACGCCTACCGGCAGGGCCTGCGCCTGCTGCCAGCGGCCATCGACCACGCGCGCCTCCCACAGGCCCCAGCCGGCTTCGCCGCGGCGGGCGAAGACGATGCGCTGGCCGTCGGCACTGATCGTGGCGCGGCCCTCGTCGGCACGGGTCGAGACCACGCCCATGCCTTCGATGCCGTACTCGTTCAACGCCATCGCCACGGGGGCAGAGAGTAGACTGGCGGCAAGCACCAGCAGGGGCAGGGTGATGCGCATCATCCGGTTCCATGCACGAACAGAGCATCAGTCTAGCCAGCTTGAGGATTCCATGACCGACCGTTACGCCGTCTTCGGACACCCCGTTGCCCACTCGAAGTCGCCGCAGATCCACGCGACGTTCGGTCGCCAGGAAGGCATCGCGGTGGATTACCGCGCGATCGACCTGGCCCCGGAGGCGTTCCTGGCCGGCCTGGAGGCCTTCGCCGCCGACGGCGGTGTCGGCGCCAACGTCACCTCGCCGCACAAGGAGGCCGCGTTCTCGGTGTGCACCACCCTGACCGCACGCGCGCGCCGCGCCGGTTCGGTCAACACGCTGCTGCGCAAGGGCGACCGCTGGCATGGCGACACCACCGACGGCATCGGCCTGGTGCGTGACCTGACCGACCGCCATGGCCTGGACCTGCGTGGCCGCCGCATGTTGCTGATCGGTGCCGGTGGCTCCGCGCGCAGCGTCGCCCCGGCGCTGCTTGATGCCGGCATCACCGAGCTGGTGGTGGTCAACCGCACGCCGGAACGCGCCGATGAACTGATCGATGCGATGGGTGAGCCGGGTCGCGCGATCAGCCGCTACTGGGAAGACCTGCGTGATCTGGGTGACTTCGAACTGATCGTCAACGCCACCTCGGCCGGCCGCGACCGTGACGTCGAGTTCAAGCTGCCGCTGTCGCTGGTCAACTCGATGACCACCGCCGTCGACCTCAACTACGGCGAAGCGGCGATCGCCTTCCTGGCCTGGGCGCGCGCCGCAGAGTGCCGCAATACGGTCGATGGCCTGGGCATGCTGGTCGAGCAGGCCGCTGAGAGTTTCCTGCAGTGGCACGGTGTGCGCCCGCAGACCGACGAGGTCTACCAGTCGCTGCGCCAGGGCTCGGCCGTGCTGGCCGGCGAGGACTGATCGATGGACGGCACAACCCTGCTGGTCACGGTGCTGAGCATGGTGGGCGTGCGCCTGCCGGTGCTGATCGCGCTGTGCGTGGGCCTGGTCTGGGTGGTCGGCGCACCGCGCGATGCCACCCGCACCGGTGCCCTGGTCGGCCTGCTGCTGTTGCTGCTGGCCAGCCTCGGCGGCATGGCGGCGGGCATCCTGCCGATGTGGATGGTCCGCAGCGGTGATTTCAGTGCCGTGTCCAGCTTGAGTGCCATCCTCGGCGTGCTGCATTTCGCGCTGGCGATGGTCGAGGCCATCGGTGTGGTGCTGGTGGTGTGGGCGCTGGTGCGCCTGCTGCGTACCCGTACGCTCCCGGCCGCCTGACCGGTCGCGCCGGGCCATGCCCGGCGTATCTGCCCCTGGGATGGTCCGGCCATTGGACCGGGACCGCCAGCGGGCGTCGTCGCTGGCCCGTTCAGGGTCCCAGCGGCGGTGAATGCGGCCGGCCATGCGACAATGCCCGGCCTGATCCAGCTACGGTAATTCCCGGCGTGACCGAAACCGTCGCCGCTCCGCGCACCCTCGATGACACCTTGAAGGACGCGATCCGCAAGGCGTACACGACGCTGCAGGCCAATACCCCCGGCTTTTCCACCCGTCGCTCGCAGAGCCAGATGATCGGCGTGGTGTCGCGTGCGCTGTCGAAAAGCGGTGGCGTCGGCGTGGTCGAGGCGCCCACCGGCGTCGGCAAGAGCCTGGGCTACCTCACCGCAGGCGTGCCGATCGCATTGGCCAGCAAGAAGAAGCTGGTGATCAGCACCGGCACCGTGGCGCTGCAGTCGCAGCTGGTCGAGCGCGATATCCCGAATTTCCTGAAAGCCACCGGCCTGGAGGCGACCGTGGCGCTGGCCAAGGGCCGTACCCGCTACCTGTGCACGCGCAATGCCGCCGAGGCGCAGGGCGAGGGCTCGCAGGGCGGCATGTTCGAGGATGACGCGCCGCTGTTCGACCGGCCGCTGGCGCCGATCGAAATGGACATCGCCAAGCGCCTGACCGACGCCTTCACCAGCGGCAGCTGGGATGGCGATATCGACAACGCACCGGAGACGATCAGCCCCGGCCTGCGCAGCCGCATCACCACGCCGGCCTCGGGTTGCGCGGGGCGCCGTTGTGCGTACTCGGCACAGTGCGCGGTACTGCGTTCGCGCAACACCGTGCGTGACGCGCAGATCGTGGTCACCAATCACGCGCTGCTGCTGTCGGCGCTGTCGATCGGCGACAGCGACAACGGCCAGCCGTTGATCGCACCGCCGTCGGACATGCTGCTGGTGCTGGACGAAGGCCATCACATCGGCAACGTGGCGATCGACCAGGGCGCGGCCAGCCTGGCGCTGGACGAGATGGCCAAGCGTACCGGCCGCCTGCAGATCCTGATCGCTGGCGCCTACCGCGCGGTGGACAAGGATCGCCTTGGCAACCTGCTGCCGAACGAAGCGATCGAGGTGGCCAGCAACGTGGCCAAGCAGCTGCGCGCGTTCCGCGATCATATCGAGCGCGTGTGGATGCCGGCGCCGGCGGACGAAGAGCCGATGTGGCGCGCGGCCAATGGGCGACTGCCCGAGGCCTGGCGCGAGCCGATCGAGGCGTTGGCTGACGATACCCGCAGCCTCTACAACTGGGCGCACGCCGCCACCGCGCAGGTGGCCAAGGGCAAGCCGGACGATGCCGCGCGCGAGCGCCTGCAGCGCAACCTGGGCATGGCGCTGGAAATGATCGAGCAGCAGTACAACCTGTGGCAGGCCTGGCGTCGCGAAGACAAGGACGGTGCGCCGCCGATGGCGCGCTGGGTCACCGCCACCCGCGACGGCGACCTGGTGCTGCACGGCTCGCCGGTTTCGGCCGCGCACGTGCTGCGCAAGCTGCTGTGGGATGAAGTGGACTCGGTGGTGATGACCTCGGCGACGCTGACCGGCGGTGGCGACTTCCAGTCGCTGGCGATCGACAACGGCATTCCGGAAGAGGCCGAGATGGTCTCGTTGTCGTCACCGTTCGACCTGCCCAACCAGGCCGAACTGATCGTGCCGAAATTCCCGGTCACTCCAGACGACCGCGAGGGCCACCCGCGTGAAGTGGCGCGCTACCTCGACACCGAGTTGGACTGGGCCAAGGGCTCGATGGTGCTGTTCACCTCGCGCTGGAAGATGGAGAAGGTGGCTGGGCTGATGTCGGCCGCGCGCCGCAAGCAGGTGCTGGTGCAGGGCGAGATGTCCAAGACCCGGCTGATCGACGAGCACCTGCGCCGCGTGGCCGCAGGCGAGGGTTCGGTGCTGTTCGGACTGAACTCGTTCGGCGAAGGCCTCGACCTGCCCGGTGAAGCCTGCACCACGGTGGTGATCACCCAGGTGCCATTCGCGGTTCCGACCGACCCGCAGACCGCCACCCTCAGCGAATGGTTCGAGGGGCGTGGGCTGAATGCCTTCAATCTGATCGCCATTCCGCATGCGTTGCGCACGCTGACCCAGTTCGCAGGCCGCCTGATCCGCACTTCCACCGACACCGGCCGCGTGATCATCCTCGATTCGCGGCTGCTGACCCGCCGCTACGGCAAGCGCATCATCGACGCGCTGCCGCCGTTCAAGCGTGTGATCGGCTGACCGGTAGTGCCGGCCGCTGGCCGGCAAAAAGGGGACGGAGGGAATTAAGTCGTTTTAGCCACAAACGACTTAATTCCCTCCGTCCCCTTTTTTGCGAGCACTGTACAGATGCCGGCCAGGGGCCGGCACTACCGCACGGGCTGACGATCGGACAGCGGCGCTTGATGGTTACCGGGTGCCTGTTTCAGGCGTCCGGCAGCCTGGTCCATAGGCCTCCGTGTATGGTTTGCCGAAGCAGCGCAGTAGCCCATCAAGCACATCCAGGTTCGGTGGCCACGGCATCTGCACCTGCTGCCCGCCCTCGGTGGTGAAGTGGTAGCGGCCGTCCCTGATGTTCTCCGCCATCGCGGTGGGCGTCGGTATTGCGACCAGCCTCGCACGAGCCTTCTCCAGGGCGCTGCGGTCCTGGCGCAGGAACGCGACCATGCCGTCCACGTAGGCATTCCAGTAACCCGGGTCGCCCGCGTTCACGGGTTTGTGGCTGCGTTCCATCAGCGTGATCGCCTGCGCGGTCTGCCCCAGCTCCGCGCGCAGCTGGCCCTCATGCCAGGTGATGATGACGTTGCCTTCTGCCTTGGGCAGAGCGCCATAGGCGGACAGCAGGTCGGCCGCTTCGCGGGTACAGCCACGGTCGGCCAGCGGGCGCCAGCCACCTGCCAGGTCCTGATCGAATCGACCAGGTTCCATCGCCAGCATCGCTGCACGGTCGTAGCTGCAGTCGGGGGCTTTGGGCGGCTCCGCAGACGCGCCCATGGCAGCGGCCAGCGCAAAGGAAAGCAACATCATCTCAACCTCCGTGTTGGTGACTCCCTGGACCACCATAACGGATCAGGATGGGTAGCGCCGGCCGCTGGCCGGCAACCTCATTGATGTGGGGCGTCGCAGTACAGATGCCGGCCAGCGGCCGGCACTACCGTATGGCGGTCAATCGCCCAGAAGCGCGGTGTTGCGTACGGCGCCCTTGTCGGCGCTGGTGGCCAGCAGGGCGTAGGCCTTCAGCGCGCTGGTGACCTTGCGTGGGCGCGGCGCGCGCGGCTTCCAACCACGCGCATCGGCGTCGCTGCGGCGCTGGGCCAGCGTGGTCTCATCCAGCAGCAGGTCGATTCGGCGGGCCGGAATGTCGATGCGGATGCGGTCGCCATCTTCCACCAGGCCGATGACACCCCCGCTGGCGGCTTCCGGCGAGACATGGCCGATCGACAGGCCGGAGGTGCCGCCGGAGAAGCGGCCGTCGGTGAGCAGTGCGCACTGCTTGCCCAGTCCCTTCGACTTCAGATAGCTGGTCGGGTACAGCATTTCCTGCATGCCGGGGCCGCCCTTCGGGCCTTCGTAGCGGATCACCACCACCTCGCCCGGCTGCACTTCGTCGGCGAGGATGCCGGCGACGGCGGCGTCCTGGCTTTCATAGACACGCGCGGGACCTTCGAACACATGGATCGATTCGTCCACGCCGGCGGTCTTCACCACGCAGCCATCCACGGCCAGGTTGCCGCGCAGCACGGCCAGCCCACCTTCCAGCGAATACGCATGCTGCAGCGAGCGGATGCAGCCCTCGGCGCGGTCTACGTCCAGCGTCGGCCAGCGCGTGGCCTGGCTGAAGGCCTCCTGGGTGGGGATGCCGGCCGGGCCGGCCTTGAAGAAGGTATGCAGGGTGTCGTTGTCACTGCGCACCACGTCCCAGCGTTCCAGTGCTTCGGCCAGGCTGGCGCTGTGCACGGTCGGCACCGTGGTTTCGAGCAGGCCGGCGCGGTCCAGTTCACCGAGGATGCCGAACACACCGCCGGCGCGGTGCACGTCCTCGATGTGGTACTTCGGTGTGTTCGGCGCCACCTTGCACAGCTGCGGCACGCGCCGCGACAGCGCGTCGATGTGGGTCAGGTCGAAGTCGACCTCCGCTTCCTGCGCTGCGGCCAGCAGGTGCAGGATGGTGTTGGTGGAGCCGCCCATGGCGATGTCGAGGGTCATCGCATTGGCAAACGCCGCCTGGGTGGCGATGCCGCGCGGCAGCGCGCTCGGGTCTTCGCCGCCATACCAGCGATGGCAGAGTTCGACGATCAGGCGGCCGGCGCGGCGGAACAGCGCCTCACGGTCGGCATGGGTGGCCAGCGTGGTGCCGTTGCCCGGCAGCGACAGGCCCAGTGCTTCGGTCAGGCAGTTCATCGAGTTGGCGGTGAACATGCCCGAGCAGGAGCCGCAGGTGGGGCAGGCGCTGCGTTCGAACGCGGCCACCTTCTCGTCGGAAGCGCTGTCATCGGCAGCCACCACCATCGCATCGACCAGGTCCAGCTTGTGCTCGGACAGCTTGGTCTTGCCCGCTTCCATCGGTCCGCCGGAAACGAACACCACCGGGATGTTGAGGCGCAGCGCTGCCATCAGCATGCCGGGGGTGATCTTGTCGCAGTTGCTGATGCACACCAGCGCGTCGGCACAGTGCGCGTTGACCATGTACTCCACGGCGTCGGCGATGATCTCGCGGCTGGGCAGCGAATACAGCATGCCGTCGTGGCCCATCGCGATGCCGTCGTCCACGGCGATGGTGTTGAATTCCTTGGCGACGCCGCCGACCTGCTCGATCTCGCGCGCGACCAGCTGGCCGAGGTCCTTCAGGTGCACGTGGCCGGGCACGAACTGGGTGAAGGAGTTGGCGATGGCGATGATCGGCTTGTGGAAGTCGCCGTCCTTCATGCCGGTGGCACGCCACAGGGCGCGGGCTCCGGCCATGTTGCGGCCGGCGGTGGAGGTGCGGGAACGGTATTCGGGCATGGCTGGCGGAACGGGCGGGCCGTACGACGTGGGGGTCAGCCGATCATGGCCAATTTTTTCGGTTGCTGCTGCAACCACCGGGGAGAGAGCGGCAGGGCTGCGCCCTGCACCCGGGGTAGTGCCGGCCGCTGGCCGGCAACCTCAACAGCAACAGCTGGGCTATCCGTGGGATGGCGGGGTGGGTCCGGCTGCGGGGGACGGCGCAAGTACGTCCATGTAGCCTCGGTCGCGCCATCCATGGCGCTCACGCCCCCGCAACCGGACCCACCCCGCCTTCGACAGTTTCCTGCGATCTGACGGGGTCGGATCCCGTTGCTGCGCGACGGGCTCTGACCCCCGATTCCTGATTGGAACGACGAAAATGAAGGTCCGTTCATCTTTCGGACTTTGCCGATTCCGGTTGCTGGCCCGGATTTGGCATCATTGGGGCATTGATCCGTCGACAGGGCATGAGGCCATGAAACGTTCCCGCACCACCGCGCTGCTGCTGATGAGCGCCGCGCCGCTGCTGTTCACCGCCTGCCAGAAGGAGCCGGAGGTGAAGGTGCAGGAAGGCCTGTACACGTCGGTCGAGGCCTGCACCGAGGCCACCGGCGATCCGTCGTCGTGCCGCAATGCCTTCGCCGAAGCGCAGAAGCAGGCCGCCGATGCGGCGCCGAAGTACGCCAGCAGGGAAGCCTGCGAGAAGGATTACAAGCCGGAGCAGTGCGTGCAGCAGCACACCTCGGCCGGTACCTCGTTCATCGGCCCGATGATGATGGGCTTCTTCATGTCGCAGATGCTGAGCAACCGCGGAGGCCTGGCACCGCAGGCACCGGCGTCGGCGCCGGCCTACCAGGACAAGAACGCGGGTTGGGCGCGCCCGGCACCGGGTGGCACCGGTGGCCTGAACACCGCCAGCGGCATCGGCGCGGGCAAGGCCGGCCTGGCCCCGGTCACCAGCGAACCGAACCGTGCGGTCACTGCCAGCCGTGGTGGCTTCGGCAACACCAGCGCGCGCCGCAGCAGCAGCGGCAGCTACGGCGGCTGATCGACCCATGCAGCGCATCCGGATTGCCGAGCGTGCCCAATGGCGGGCGCGCGCGGAAGAGGCGGGTTTCCGCTTCCACACCATCGACGGCCAGCCGTACTGGGACGAAAGCGCGTACTACGCGTTCACCCTGCGCCAGATCGAGCAGGACATCGAAGACCCCAGCGCCGAGCTGCACCAGATGGCGCTGGACCTGGTCGGCGATGTCATCGCCAGCGAACGGCTGATGGACCAGCTGGCGATTCCGTCGCATTACCGCGACTGGATCGCCGACAGCTGGCGCCAGCGCCAGCCGCATCTGTACGGTCGCCTGGACCTGGCCTACGACGGTACTGGCCCGGCCAAGCTGTACGAACTGAACTACGACACGCCGACCTCGCTGTTCGAGGCCAGCTTCTTCCAATGGCAGTGGCTGGAAGACCAGCGCAACGCCGGTCGCCTGCCGCAGCACGCCGACCAGTTCAACGCGATTCACGAAGCGCTGGTCGAGCGTTTCGGCGAACTGGCCACGCAGCTGCCACCGCCGCTGTATTTCAGCGCGGTGGGCAGTTCCGAAGAAGACCGCGGCACCGTCGACTACCTGCGCGACTGCGCCTCGCAGGCCGGCCTGCATGGCCAGGCCATCGCCATCGAGGACATTGGCCTGTCCGAGGACGGCCGCTTCACCGCGCTGGACGATTCGGTGATCGGCACGCTGTTCAAGCTGTACCCGCTGGAAGACCTGATGGCCGAGGAATTCGGCCGCGCGCTGCCCGGCTCGGGCGTGCAGCTGCTGGAGCCGGCGTGGAAGGCGGTGTTGAGCAACAAGGGCATCCTGCCGCTGCTGTGGCAGCGCAACGTGGGCCATCCGAACCTGCTGGAAGCGCATTTCGATGACGGCAGCACGCTGGCGTCGGGCTGGGTGCGCAAGCCGCTGTTCTCGCGCGAAGGCGCGAACATCGAGATGCATCTGGCCGATGGCAGCACCCAGCGCAGCGACGGTCCCTACGATGGCCCGGCGATCATCCAGCGCGCCCATCCGCTCACCCGCTTCGAAGGCGGCTATCCGCTGATCGGCAGCTGGGTGGTGGGTGACCACGCCTGCGGCATCGGCATCCGCGAAGACGACAGCGCGATCACCCGTGACAGTGCGCGCTTCGTGCCGCATGCGATCGTGGATGAGGCGCCGACGCGCATCTACGTCTGATGACGGTGCGGCGTTGGCCTGGCCGGCATGGGCGTCCCACGCCCGTGCCGGGTCGGCATTTCGATGACGGGCGCAGCCTGCAGGCCTTCGCGGACCGCGTCGCGGTGCGTTGCCATCGCTGCGACACCCCCGGCTGGGTGGTCGCCAGCTGGGAACCCTACCGGTGGACCGCGCGATTCCGCTGCACCGGCTGCAGTTCTGCACTGGACAGTGGTGATTGGGTCGGTGCGGTCTACATGCTGGGCCGCCAACCTTGTGGATTCTGTGGGCATCAGTGGCTGCACGTGCGTCGTCGGGTTCCCGCTGGCGTTCCTGCACCGGCGTCCTTCGCTGCTCGATGCGCGCAATGTGATCGTAGTACCGATGTTTCGGTCTCGGTGCGTCCGTTGCGTGATGCCGAGCCTGCCGATCCGCACTTCGGATTGCCGCTGTGCCTGGTCGAACAGACCCGCGCAGGCCTGCTCTGGGCCTATAACGCTGAACATCTGCAGGCATTGCACGAGTACGCGAGCGCGACATTGCGCGAAAGCCGCGGCCATCACCGATCCATGTTCTCGCGCCTGCCGCAGTGGATGAAGCTGGCCCGCAACCGGGTGCTGCTGCAGCGCGCGGTGGAGCGATTGCAGCGGCGGTTGTTGCAGGGGTAATGCCGGCCGCTGGCAGGCAACCGTTGCTGGTAAATGCCGCCCCTGGTCGGCGCTTTGGGTCTCGTGCCAACCAAGGTTGGCACCCACCAGAGCGATGCACCGGTTGTTACAGGGGATAGTGCCGGCCGCTGGCCGGCAACCGCTCCTGGTATCAGAGCAACCCTTCGCGCTTCACCGCCAGATAGCGCTCCACCAGTGCACCGGGCAGGGCGTCGGCGGTCACGTCCAGCACCATCACCTTCTCGCTGCGCAGCGCTTCATGCGCTTTCGCGCGCTGCTGCAGGTACAGCGCCGCGGCGCCGGCCTGTGCCGCGTCCTCCAGCGACTGCACCTCTTCATCGAGGACAGCATCCAGTTCGCGCTCGCGCAGGCTGGCCACGCACACCAGGTGGCGTTTCTGCAGCAGGCGCACCGCCGCCAGCAGATCCTCGATGTCTTCGTCGCGCACGTTGCTGACCAGCATCACCAGCGCGCGCCGGCGCTGGCGCAGCGACACTTCGGTGGCGGCGGCCAGGTAGTCGGTGGCCACCGCGCGCGGCTGCAGGTCGTAGCTGGCACGCAGCAGGTGCTCGACGGTGCCCATGCCACGCTGCGGTGCCACCCAGCGGCGCTCGCCACCGGTGGCGAACAGGCCGGCAGCATCGCCCTGGCGCAGCGCCAGGTAGGCCACCACCAGCGAGGCATTCAATGCGTGATCGAAGTGCGAGAGCCCGCCCTCGCTGGCCAGCATGCGGCGGCCACTGTCGAGCATCAGCAGCAGCTGCTGGTTCTTCTCGTCCTGGTACTCGCGCGAGACCAGCTTGCGCGCACGCGCGGTGGCCTTCCAGTCCAGCTGGCGCAGACTGTCGCCGATGCGGTACTCGCGCATCTGGTGGAAGTCGGTGCCTTCACCGCGGCGGCGCTTCACGTGTGCACCGACCAGCCGCGAGGCCTGGTCGGCACTGAACAGGGCGAAGCGGGTGAGCGGTACGAAGTTCGGATAGACACGCACGTCCAGCGCGGGAGGCAGCGTGCGTTGCTGCCACCACAGCCGCCACGGCGAGCGCATGCGCAGGTGCACGCCTTCGAAGCGGAAGCGCCCGCGCTGCAGCGGCTGCAGGTGGTAGTGCAGGGTGGAGGCGCTGCCGGCCTTCAGGCGCACGCGCTGCGGCAGCGACTCCAGCGGCCAGCCGCCGGGGACCAGGTCGAACACCTGCACCGTCATCGATGCGTCCGCCTGCAGCCGCAGCGCGGCCTCGCGGCGCACGCCCAGTGCCAGCGCTTCGGGCAGCTCACGCTGGATCTGCGGCGATGGACGCCGCGTCTGCCGCCACAGATCCATCAACGCTGGCACGGCAATCGCCACCGCGGCCAGCGCCCAGCTCCAGCGCGGCAGCAGGCCGCCCAGCACCAGGCCACCCAGGGCGGCCCAGGCCAGCAGCAGCGCCAGCAGCAGCGGGGCCGGCCTCATCGGCGCGGTGCTTCCACCTTGGCCAGCAGTGCACCCAGCACGTCGTCGGCGTCCTGGCCTTCGATCTGCAGTTCCGGTGCCAGCGCGATGCGATGGCGCAGCGCGGGGCGCGCGATGTCGCGCACGTCGTCGGGGGTGACGAAGTCACGGCCGGCCAACACCGCCTGCGCGCGCGAGGCACGTACCAGCGCGATGCTGCCACGCGGGCCAGCGCCGACCCCGATACCCGGCCACTGCCTCGTGGCCGCCACAATCCGCACCGCGTAGTCGATCACTTCGTCATCGACGGTGATCGCCGCCGTGGCGCGCTGCAGTTCCAGCAGCTCACCGGCGCCGAGCACGCGCGGCACCTGGCTCAGGTCGAAATCGCTGGCGGCGCGGCCGCTGGTGATCGCGGTCACCATGCGCTTCTCGTCCTCCAGCTGCGGGTAGTCGATCAGCACCTTCAGCAGGAAGCGGTCCAGCTGTGCTTCCGGCAGCGGGTAGGTGCCTTCCTGTTCCAGCGGGTTCTGCGTGGCCAGCGCCATGAACGGCGGCGCCAGGGTGAAGGCCTTGCCTTCGATGGTCACCTGGCCTTCCTGCATCACTTCCAGCAGCGCCGACTGGGTCTTGGCCGGTGCGCGGTTGATCTCGTCGGCCAGTAGCAGGTTGGTGAACACCGGGCCACGACGGATCTTGAAGCTCTCGCTCTTCGGGTCGTACACCGCGTGGCCGCTGACGTCGCTGGGCATCAGGTCGGGGGTGAACTGCACGCGACCGTAGTCCAGCTCAAGTGCCTGGGCCAGCGCGCGCACCAGCAGGGTCTTGCCCAGCCCGGGCACGCCCTCGATCAGCACGTGGCCACCGGCCAGCAGGGCCACCAGGATCTGGTCCAGCACATCAGCCTGGCCGATGAAGGCGTGGCCGACGGCATCGCGGATGGCATCGACGCGTTCGATCAGGCGGGCGTTGGCGGCCGCCGGCAGCTCGGGGACTTCGGTCATAGCAGGGATCTCATCTGGAGCAGCAAGCGGATGCGCTCGCGCAGGGCGGAGGAATCGTGCGGCGGAGGGGGCGTGAGCGCGCTGGCAACGCGGCCTTGCGGCCACTTCAGCAGCTCGGCGATGGCCTGATCGCGCGGCGCGCCATCGAGTGCGGCGGCAACCGGTGCGCGCAGGCGCAGGCGGTGCAGGAACAGGGCGAGTACGGCCTCGTACAGGCGCGCGCCGTGACCGAAGCGCAGCAGCAGTTCACCACTGGCGCGCACGTGCTCCAGCAGCGAACGGCGTTCCAGAACCGGCGACGGCAGCAGGCTGCCGAAGCGCTGCGAGCGGCCCCACAGCCAACCCAGCAGGGCCAGCAGCAACGGTGCCCACAGCGGCCAGCCCTGATAGAACATGCGCGACCACAGTGACGGCGGGCGGCTGGCATAGACCAGCCAGACCGCACCCTTGCCGTAGTTCGGATCGAGCAGGTAGCGGGTCAGGTCGCGATGCGACGCGTCGTGCAGGCCGTCGCTGGCCTTGCCCCCTGCGGAGGCCAGGCGCGCCGCAGGTGAGTCCACCTCGCTGCGCATGAACTCCATGTCGGCCAGCACGCTCACCTTGCCCTGGCCATGGCGCAGGCGCGCGAACACCAGGTCGCGATCCGTGCCCCAGCGACGTTCGGCCTGCGCACTGGCGGCAAAACCCAGGGTGAAGCGGCGGCCACCACAGAATTCAACGTGGCCAGGATCGTCGTCGACATGGAATGGCTGGCAGTCGCTGCGCTGGAACAGGCTGTCCACGCCCAGCCGGTCCAGCAAGGGGCCCTGCGTGCTGCCGGCATCGTCCTCGGCCGGCGGCGGTGTACGTACCAGCAGGTGGCCGCCACCGTCGACCCAGTCCAGCAACGCGCTGGCAACGGGCGGCGGCAGTTCGCTGCTGTCCTGCAGCAGCACTACCGTATCGTTCGGCCGCAGTGCCATCTGCTGCAGTTCCAGCCGTGGCCGCGAGTGCACGTCAATGCCATCGGCGCGCAGGGCCTGGCCGAGTACGTACAGCGGGTTGTAGGCGGCTTCGCCCTGTGGCGGCAGCCGGATCGTCTCGGTCACCCGTTCGTGCGTGCGCAGGTAGAGGATGGTCAGCGGTACACCGAACAGCACCAATGCACCGAGCAGCAGCGACCAGAACAGGCGCGGACTCATGCCTGCCACCCGTACTGCTGGCGCAGGGTATCGGCCAATGCATCGAAATCGGCGCGGCTGGGCAGGCGGCCACCGTAGGCGGCGTACTGCCACATGCGCACGATGCGCGCGAACAGGTCACGATCGCTGGCATCAGGCATGCGCCGCGACGCGCGCAGGCATTGCGCTTCGGTGGCACCAGGTGGAAGCGCGATACCGCTGCGCTCGCCCACCGTGCGCACACTGGCGCGGTACAGTAGGGCCAGCGCCTGCCGCGGCCGGCCCTGGTCCCAGAGCAGGCCAGCCTGGGTGGCCACGTCCGGCGGCAGCACCACCGGCAACTCCACCTGTTCCTCCAGCACCTTCGGTGCAGCGTCGGCCTTGCGCCGGCCACTGCCACGCAGCCATGGCAGCCACAGCCGCGCGGTCAGCAGCAGCACCAGCAGCAGGATGCCGAGCAGGCCCCACAGGCCCCATTCGGCCAGCCGTGCCAGCCAGGCGATGCCGTCCCTGCGCGCTTTGCGTTCACCTTTGCTGTTGGTGTCACGCTGCAGCTGCTTGTCTTCCTTCTTTTTTTCCTCGGCCTGCTCGATCGGCTTCCAGCGGGTGACCTCGCGGGTCGGGCGCTGCAGCGGGTCCTCATAGGCGCGGTTAACCGCTTGACGGAAACCGGCGGTGTCCACCGGCGTGCCACCGAAGATGATGGCCGGCGTGTTGGCCGGGTCGATGGTCGGTTCATCGTCGTCGTCTTCGGCGGCGATGTCACTGGCGTTGGGCTTGCCCATTGCGCGCCCGGGCTCGGCATCTGCGTCCTGCGCGTGCACCGGGGCGGAGACCAGTGGCAGTGCCAGGCACAGCAGCAGCGCCAGCGTCGATGCCGCCGGCAGCAGGCGATCGCGCAGGCGGCGCAGGGCGATTTCGACGTCCCAGGCTTCCATCTGCGTACGCCGGTTCAAGTACAGGCCAAAGCCCGCACCGACGAAGAACGGGCCGATCAGCGCCGAGGCCAGCCAGCAGGCCAGATTGAAACCGAAGCGTGCCCATGCCGGCGTGTCCTTGCCGATCATGTCCCACGCCGCACGCCAGGATTCGGACATCAGGTCCAGTGGCATGAACATGAACACTGCACCGATGGCACCAGATACCAGCACCGCTTCGAACGCCATGCAGGTCACGGTCAGCACTGTCGCCGCACCTGCGGCGCCGGCAGCCACGGCACGGCGGCGTGGACCGCGCTGGCCCGGTGCGTTGCCTTCCAGCAGGTTCACCGGCAGGCACAGGCTGCGCAGCACGCTGAAGCGACGCCAGCCCAGGTAGCCCCAGGAACCAGTGTTGCCCCAGTGGCGCTGCGCACGCAGGGCCGAAAGTGTGCTGACCGGTTCGCCGAAGATGCCGCGCGACAGCACATACAGCGGCGCACGCTCGAACAGTGGCTTGCACCACCACATCGCCAGCCAGGCCCAGCCGAAGGCATCCAGCCACCATCCCAGCGCGTTGAAGATCACGAACAACGGAGCACTGGCCAGCAGCCAGCTGCCCCACACGGCGCGCGCATGGCGGCGGGCGAGGGCACTGCCCAGCTCCATCGCTTCCCAGCCGCTGCGTGCACGCAGCACTACGTCCAGACGGTCAATGCGCATGGCCGCCTCCACGCCCGCCACGCCATAGCCACAGCAGCACGCCGGCCCAGAGCACTCCGGCGACGCCGAACTTGGTCCATGCGGGGACTTCGGCGATCGACGACCAGAACGCTTCGATGAAGGCTGCGACCAGCAGCATGAACGCCACGCCCAGGCACAGCCGCGCACCGATGCGGCCACCGTCGACCAGCGCGTCCAGGCGGCTGCGCCGGCCCGGTGCCAGCAGCTTCATGCCCAGCTGCAGGCCGGCACCGCCGGCGATCACGATCGCGGTCAGCTCGAACGCGCCATGGCCGGCCACGAAGCGCCAGAATGGTCCACCGTGTCCGATGTGCTGCAGGTGGCCGGCCACCGCGCCGATGGTGACGCCGTTGAACAGCAGCACCAGCAGCGTACCCAGCCCGGCCAGCAGGCCGCTGGCGAAGGTGCGCAGGGCAATGCTGATGTTGTTGAGGATGTAGTGGCCGAACATCATCCAGTCGGTACCGCTGTCGCGGCCCAATCGTTCGGCGGCAGGGTCGTACATGCGCTCCATCGCGGCGATCTGGCGGTTGTCCATCAACGTATGGATCAGGTCCGGATAGACCTGTACAAGCACGAAGCAGGCGATTGCCGGCAGGGCCAACATCGCCAGCGCCACCCACATGCTGCGTGCCTGGCTGCGCACGAGCAGCGGGAAGTCGGCCACGAGGAATTCCAGCGCGGCGCGCCAGCGCGTCGGCCGTGTGCGGTACAGCACACTGTGGCCCTGCTGCATCAGCTGCTGCAGGCGCTGGAGCAGCTGCGGGCTGTAACCGCGCTCGCGGGCCAGCGCCAGCTGCTGGCACAGGCGCCGGTAGCGCTGCGGGGCGGCGGTATCGTCCAGTGCCAGGCCGCTGGCCTTGCGGCGCGCGCGGCGCGAGGCGCCGGCACGCAGCAGCAGCCACTGTTCCAGCTCCTGCCATTCCTGCTGGTAGCGGGCGACGAACTGTTCCTGTTTCATCGCCGCCCCAGCAGCCAGTTGGCCATGGCGTACAGGCGCAGCACGGCGACCTGGCCGTGGGTACCGGTCAGGGGCTCGGCAATGCCGGCCAGCTCCTGCTGGCGGGCCGCCGACAGCCGTGGCGCGCGCTCGGCGAAGGCCATCAGCGCGGCCTGTTCCTCCGGCCGCAGTGGCTGCGGCGGGGCCAGCACGCTGTCGATGGTAGGTGGCGGCGGCAGGTACAGCACAGGCGCGTGCACCACCACGGTGCCGGCCACCAGGTCGCCGAGGCGGCGGCCGTGCGGATCGAACAGGCTGCTGACCAGGCCCAGTGCGTAGCCGAACGGCAGCATGTCCACCGTGCGCAGCAGGTTGCGGGTGATCGCCGCCATCCAGCCCACGGGCGCGCCATCGCGGGACAGCACGCGCAGGCCCAGCGCGCGCTTGCCCAGGGTACGGCCCCACAGCGCCTCGCACACGATCGGGTAGACCCAGTAGACCAGGAACATCAGCACCAGGTTGAGGCCGGAGCCGAATTCGTCCAGCACCGCCAGCGGAATCGCCATCAGCACCAGTACCGCGATGCGCACGCCAAGATCGACCAGCCAGGCCATGGCCCGCGGCAGCGGTCCGGCTACCGGCAACTGGAGCAGCACACCCTCCGGCGTCACCACCTCACGGTAGGTATCGAGCATCGGTGCGGCCATCAGCGCGGTGGCCTTCGTTGTGGGCGCCGGAGTCCTCTCCGGCTGGCAACCACAGGCATGGGGGTCTCGACAGGTCCTGGTCGGGCCCAGACTTTAGCAGAGCCGCGCGGCAGCGTTGGCTGCTCAGCCCCGGTATTCGTCCTTCAGCCGCACGTAGTGGTCGGCCGAGTAGTGCAGCGACTCGATCTCCTTGTCGCTCAGGGTGCGTGCCGGCCGGGCCGGATTGCCGACCCACAGCTCGCCTTCGCCCACCACCTTGCCGGGGCCGATCACCGCACCGGCGCCGACGAAGCCATGGCGCTCCACGCGGGCACCGTCGAGGATGCAGGCGCCCATGCCGATCAGGCTGTAATCGCCGATCGTGCAGGCGTGGATGATGCAGCCGTGGCCGACGGTCACGCCTTCGCCGATCAGGGTCGGGTAGCCGGCCTTGTTGTACGGGCTGTGGTGGCTGACGTGGATGATGGTGCCGTCCTGCACGTTGGTGCGTGCACCGATGCGTACGTAATTGACGTCACCGCGGATGACCGTGCCCGGCCACACCGACACGTCGTCGCCCAGTTCCACGTCGCCGATGATCGTGCACGACGGGTCGATGTACACGCGCTCGCCGAGGATGGGCATCTTGTCGCGGAAGGGGCGCAGCGGGTTCATCGGGGTCTCCGGAAATCAGGGCGTTCGCGACGATGATACCCGTGTGGTAGTGCCGGCCGCTGGCCGGCAACCGCGCGGCACGCCTGGATTTCCGTGGTTGCCGGCCAGCGGCCGGCACTACCAGCGGCAGGTGCGGCTCTTCATTCAGGCGCGTGCTCGGCCAGCATCTGCCGGAACAGCTCATCCAGCCACGCAGCATCACCTCGTCCGGCGGGCAGCTGTGGCGCCTGCGCAGTCCGGATGGCCAGTTCACGATCGATGTAGTCGCTGATCGCCGCAATGCGCGGCCCGGCGGCGACCTCGGCGCTGGCCCGCTTGACCGCCAGCAGGGCATCGATGACTTCACGCACCGCACCGTCTGGCAGCAGCCGGTCCAGCAGATCCTCGAAGGCCATCGGCGGGGGTGTCTGTTCGTGCTCTATCCACTGGCAGGCCAGCAGTGGGCGCAGCACGTACAGGTACTTCTTGGTGCGCACCGTTTCGCCACGCAGGTAGCCGCGATGGTTCGAGCGCGCCATGTTGAAGTAGTGCCACCAGGTGCCCAGCGGTGAATGGAACGCTTTCGCTGCTTCCCACAACTGTGACACCGCCGCCTGATCCTGCTGGTAGACGATCGGCGAGCGCAGCCACTCGATCAGGGTCGGATTGGATTTTGAAACCAGTCGCAGTGCCTTGCGCAGGTCCCAGCCGCTCACGTCGAGCTCATCGTCGATCGGCAGTTCGATCACATCGCGCTGCGCTTCGCCGGGACCGGTGCTCTCGTTGACGCTGAGATACCAAGGCTGGCGATGCACGTAGATGAAGCGCGCGTCGTAGTCGCTGTCGGGCGAGGAAAAGCCCCAGCCGCGGCTGCCCGACTCGCAGGCCAGCAGCACGCGTACGTCGTAGCGCTGTTCGATGTCAGCCAGGGTGGAAAGGATGGCGGCGCGCTTGTCCGGCGCGATCGGGTGGATGTCGTCCATGCAGTTGTGTTCGTAATGTCGAGCGTGCTCGACTGTAACGCAAGTGCGCACCGGTAGTGCCGGCCGCTGGCCGGCAAGCTCACGGGCGCACTTGGAATTCTGCGGTTGCCGGCCAGCGGCCGGCACTACCGGCTAGGGTTCGTAGCTGTAGCCCATGCCGTACACCGAACGGATCGGCTCGCCTTCCATGCCGGCGTCGGCCAGCTTGCGGCGCAGGTTGCGCACATGGCTGTCGACGGTGCGGTCGACCACCACGCGATGGTCCAGGTACAGCCGGTCGAGCAGTTCATCGCGCGCCCAGATCCGGCCCGGGGTGGCCAGCAGCGTGCGCAGCAGGCGGTACTCCACCGGCGTCAGGTCCAGGCCCTTGCCGTTCCAGGTGGCGCGTGCGGCCGGCTCGTCGATGTGCAGGCCACCGTTGGCGCGCGCACCCGGGTCCGGGCGGTAGCGGCGCAGCACCGCCATCACCCGCGCGACCACTTCGCGCGGACTGAACGGCTTGCAGATGTAGTCGTCGGCGCCGATCTCCAGGCCCAGCAGGCGGTCGATCTCTTCCACCCGTGCGGTGACCATGATGACCGGTACATCGCTGCTGGCACGCAGTTCGCGGCACAGGTCCACGCCATCACGCTGCGGCAGCATCAGGTCCAGCAGCACCAGATCGGGCTGGTAGCGCGCGAACGCGTCGATCACCTGGCCACCGTCGTCCACCCACTCGCTGGCCATGCCGGCGGCGGCCAGGTAGTCGCGCAGTACCGAGGCCAGGCGTGGCTCGTCCTCGACGATCAGGATCTTCGTGGACGTGGCGGGCGACGTGCTCATGCAGGCTCCGGCAGGGTAATGACCACGCGCAGCCCGCCCAGCGGCGAGGGCGCGGCGTGGATGACGCCGTGGTGGGCGAGGATGATGTTGTGGCTGATGGCCAGGCCCAGCCCGCTGCCGCCACTGGCGCGGTTGCGCGAACTTTCCACGCGGTAGAAACGTTCGAACAGCAGTGCACACTTGTCGGCCGGAACGCCCGGCGCGGTGTCTTCCACGACCAGCTGCACGCCGGCAGGCACGCGCGCTGCCTGCACGCGTACGCGGCCACCGGCATGGGTGTAGCGCAGTGCGTTTTCCAGCAGGTTGGCCAGCACCTGCTGCAGGCGCCGTTCGTCACCGGACACCTGCAACGGCGTGGCGGGCAGGTCTTCTTCCAACGCCAGGCCTGCATTGGCGAAGCGCACGCGCATGCCATTGAGTTCGCTGCGCAGCAGCGCCACCAGGTCCAGTGGCGCGAAGCGGTACGCCAGGCCGCCGGACTGGGTCATCGACAGGTCGTGCAGGTCGTCGATCAGCTTGCCCAGCTGGCGGATCTCGCCCTGCAGGCCCACCAGGTTGGCCCGGTCCAGCGGACGGATGCCATCTTCGATCGCCTCCAGCTCGGCGCGCACCACTGCCAATGGCGTGCGCAGCTCATGCGAGATGTCGGCAATGAAGGCGCGGCGGTTGCGTTCGGTATCGTCCAGCGCCTGCGCCATCCGGTTGAAGTCGTTGACCAGCGCGTCCAGCTCATCGTCACTGGTGCGCTCGATGCGGGTGGCGTAGTCACCGGCGGCCAACCGGTGGGTGGCAGCGGCCAGCTTGGCAAGGCGCTGGCGCAGCGCACGCGATACCAGCCAGACCAGCAGTACCGTCACCAGCAGTAGCGCGATGCCGATCACCCACCAGGCGCGCACCTGGGTGTTGTAGAAATTCAGGTCGTTGGTGGCGATGACGGTCTGGAACGGCACCATGCCCAGCCAACCGACGGTCTGCCCGTCCACCTGCACCGCATGCGGCTCGTCATCGCTGGTGGCGTCGGGGTTTCCGGCCACGAAACGGTGCTGCGCGTCGAACAGGCCCAGGCGCGACGGCACGCCGGTCTGGTCGGACAGCGACGGCACCGGTCCTTCGTGCCCATGGGCCAGGTCCGGGCGCAGCAGCCGCGCCCAGCGGTCGCCATCACCGTGCAGATGCTCCCAGCCACCGTGCTCGCGGTACTCGCGCTGCAGGTGTGGCATCAGCCGCTGCATGCGCAGGTCGCCCTGGTCGTTGAGGTAGTCCAGGAAGCCGGTCTGGAAGGCCACGCGGCTGGCAATACCGTTCACTGCCAGCACCAGCAGGCAGGCGGTGAAGATCGCGAGGAAGGTCTTCGCGGTCAGGCCGAATTTGAGTTGGAACTTCGCCATCGCGAAGGCCATTAGCGGCGCATGCGACGCCGAAAGCAAGCGCCAGCTGAGCCCGTCGCACAATCTCCATATTCTCTGCACAGTTTCACGGCAGCGTGCACGGGTCAACGCAAGGCCCCCACGCCCCCATGTCCCTCCTGCGCCCGCTGTCCCGTTCCCCGCGTCCCCTGCTGTTGCCCCTGCTGCTGGCCCTGGCGGCCTGTTCGGCGGGCAGGACCGATGCCCCGGCCATGCTCGAAGTGGGCGTCATCATCGCCAGCGCGCAGCCGCTGGCACTCCGGCAGACCTTGCCCGGCCGTGCCGTGCCGTTCGAGATCTCCGAGGTGCGGCCGCAGGTCGGCGGCCTGATCCGCCAGCGGTTGTTCACCGAAGGCCAGCAGGTCAAGGCAGGGCAGCTGCTGTACCAAGTCGACCCGGCACCGTACCAGGCGGCCTTCGATACCGCCCGCGGGCAGCTGGCGCAGGCCGAGGCCACCGTGTTGTCGGCACAGCCGAAGGCCGAGCGCACCCGCGCGCTGGTGAGCATGGATGCAGCCAGCAAGCAGGACGCCGACGATGCCACCTCGGCATTGAAGCAGGCGCAGGCCAACGTGATTGCCGCGCGCGCTGCATTGCAGGCTGCCCGCATCAACCTCGACTACACCCGGGTGACCGCCCCCATCGACGGCCGCATCGGCACCTCCAGCGTCACCGCCGGCGCGCTGGTCGCGGCCGGCCAGGATACGGCACTGACCACCATCCAGCGGCTGGACCCGGTGTACCTGGATGTCACCCAGTCCAGCACGCAGATGCTGGCGCTGCGCAAGCAGCTCGATGCGGGCCTGGTGAAGGCCATCGATGGCAAGGCACAGGTAAAGGTGCTGCTGGAGGACGGCAGCACCTACGCGCATGAAGGCACGTTGGAGTTCGTCGGCAGCGCAGTGGATCCGGGCACCGGCAACGTGAAGCTGCGCGCGGTCATTCCGAACCCGGACGGCCTGCTGTTGCCGGGCATGTACCTGAAGGCGGTGCTGCCGATGGCCACCGACGCGCGTGCCCTGCTGGTGCCGCAGAAGGCGGTGGTGCGCAACGAACGCGGCGAACCGCTGCTGCGCCTGCTCGACGCCAAGGATCATGTGGTCGAGCGCCGCGTCAGCACCGGCCAGGTGGTCGGTAACCAGTGGCAGATCACCAGCGGCCTCAAGGCTGGCGAACGGGTGATCGTCAGCAACGGCAGCGCGGTATCGCTCGGTCAGCAGGTGAAAGCGGTGGCGGCCACGACGGCGCAGTTGGCGGCGATGCCGGCGGTCGATCCGAACGGCAACACCGACGAAAAGTCGCACTGAGGCCCGGCCCACATGGTTCGTTTCTTCATCGACCGGCCGATCTTCGCCTGGGTGATCGCCATCGCGGTCAGCCTGCTCGGCCTGCTCGCGATCCTGATCCTGCCGGTGGACCGCTACCCGCAGATCGCCCCGCCCACCATCACCATCCGCGCCACCTACACCGGCGCCTCGTCGCAGACCGTGGAAAACGCGGTCACCCAGGTCATCGAGCAGTCCCAGCAAAGCCTCGATCACCTGATGTACATGACCTCGACCAGTGCCTCCGACGGCTCGGCGCAGGTCAACCTGGTGTTCGCCACCGGTACCAATCCGGATACCGCGCAGGTGCAGGTGCAGAACCAGCTGCAGGCCGCCATGGCCACGCTGCCGCAGGCGGTGCAGAAGAACGGACTGACCATCACCAAGTCCAGTGGTTCGATCTTCGAGGTGCTGTCGTTCACCAGCGAAGACGGCAGCATGGACAACTTCGATGTCGCCAACTTCATGGAAGCGCGCATCGATGACCAGATCAGCCGCGTCAGCGGTGTCGGCAACATCCAGCCGATCGGCCAGGAATACGCCATGCGCATCTGGCTGGATCCGGAGAAGATGCGCCAGTACGCGCTGATGCCCTCGGACATCGAGACCGCACTGCAGGCACAGAACACCGATGTCTCCGCCGGTGAGCTGGGTGGCCAGCCGGCGCTGAAGGGCCAGCAGCTCGACGCCACGGTAACCGCGCGCAGCCGCCTGCACACGCCCGAGCAGTTCGCGCAGGTTGTGCTCAAGGCCGATGCCAACGGCAGCGTGGTGCGTCTGGGCGACGTGGCGAAGATCGGCCTCGGGCCGGAAAGCTACGACAGCATCAGCACCTTCAATGGCAAGCCGTCGGCGTCGCTGGGCATTGAACTCAATGCCGGTGCCAACGCGATCGCCGTCTCCAAGGCCATCGATGCACGGCTTCAGCAGCTGCAGAAGTACTGGCCGCATGGCTACACCGCCCACGTGGCCTTCACCACCACGCCATTCGTGACCATTTCGCTGAAGGAAGTGGTGATCACCCTGATCGAAGCGATCATCCTGGTGGTGCTGGTGATGTACCTGTTCCTGCAGAACTGGCGCGCCACGCTGATCCCGACCATCGCGGTGCCGGTGGTGCTGCTGGGCACGTTCGGCGTGCTGGCTGCATTCGGGTATTCGATCAACACCCTGACCATGTTCGCACTGGTGCTGGCCATCGGCCTGCTGGTGGACGATGCCATCGTGGTGGTGGAGAACGTGGAGCGGGTGATGACCTTCGAAGGGCTGGCGCCGAAACCGGCCACGCTGAAGGCGATGGGCCAGATCACCGGCGCGCTGGTCGGCATCGTGCTGGTGCTGACCGCGGTGTTCCTGCCGATGGCGTTCTTCAGCGGTGTAACCGGGGTGATCTATCGCCAGTTCTCGGTGACGATCGCCGCCGCGATGATCCTGTCGGTGCTGGTGGCGATGACCATCACCCCGGCACTGTGTGGCAGCATCCTGCACCAGATTCCCAAGGGCGGCCATCCGCATGGCGACCACGGTGGCGAACCCAGCCTGCTGGGCAAGTTCTTCATCTGGTTCAACCATCGCTTCGAGCGCACCTCCAACGGCCTGCGTCACCGTGTGGATCGTTTCCTCGGCCGCCGCACGCTCGGCGTGCTGTTCTACCTGGTGCTGAGCGTGGCCACCGGCCTGTTGCTGTGGCACCTGCCGGGCGCGTTCCTGCCCGATGAAGACCAGGGCATGCTCAACGCGCTGGTGAAGCTGCCGGCCGGTTCCACGCTGGAGCAGACGCGGGCGGTGATGGATCGTCTGAGTGCCGTCGCGGTGAAGGACGACGGCGTGCTCTCGATCCAGGCCACCGCCGGTTTCAGTGTTACCGGCAGCGGCCAGAACGTCGGCCAGGCCTTCATCCGGCTCAAGGATTGGGATGACCGCAAGGACGACGCCGATACCATCGCCGCACGCTTGACGCGGGCGATGGCCAGCGTGCCCGATGCGCAGGTGTTCATCACCTCGCCACCGGCCATCCTGGGCCTCGGCGATGCGGGTGGCTTCACCCTGGAACTGCAGGACGAAGGCGGTGCCGGCCATGCGGCCGCGGTGGCCGCGCGCAACACGCTGCTGAAGGAAGCCGCCAAGGACCCGAAGCTGGTCAACGTGCGCTACGCCAGCCTGGAAGACGCGCCGGTATACGCGGTGAAGGTGGACGACGCCAAGGCGCAGGCGATGGGCGTGAACCCGCAGGACGTCAATGACACCTTGAACGCGGCGTTGGGCGGCGACTTCGTCAACAACTTCATCTACAAGGGCCGCATCAAGAAGGTGTTCATCCAGGGCACCGCCGAAGCACGCATGCAGCCGCAGGACATCGAGCGCTGGAGCGTGCGCAACCAGGCCGGGCAGATGGTGCCGCTGTCGTCGCTGATCAGCACGCATTGGACCAGTGCGCCGGCCGCACTGCAGCGCTACAACGGCATCTCGGCGATGGAAATCACCGGCCAACCGGCGCCGGGTGTCAGCTCCGGCGAGGCGATGGCCGAGATCGCGCGCCTGGCCGACACACTGCCGGAAGGCTTCAGCCACGCCTGGTCGGACATGGCCTACCAGGAACAGCTGTCGGGCAACCAGGCGCCGATGCTGTATGCCATCTCGCTGCTGTTCGTGTTCCTGTGCCTGGCCGCGCTGTATGAAAGCTGGGCGGTGCCGTTCGCGGTGATGCTGGCCGTGCCGGTAGGCGTGTTCGGTGCCGTGCTGATGATGAACCTGCGTGGCCTCAACAACGACGTGTACTTCCAGGTCGGCCTGCTGACCACGATTGGCCTGGCAGCGAAGAACGGCATCCTGATCGTCGAGTTCGCGCGCATCCTCGAACAGCAGGGCAGGGACACCCGCGACGCGATCCTGCAGGCGGTCTACCTGCGGCTGCGGCCGATCGTGATGACCTCGCTGGCGTTCCTGATGGGCGTGTTGCCGCTGGTATTTGCCACCGGCGCCGGTTCGGCCGCGCGCCGTTCGCTGGGCACGGGCGTGGCCGGCGGTACGGTGGCCTCGATGGTGCTGGGCATGTTCTTCGTGCCCTTGTTCTACCTGCTGGTGCGCCGCCTGTTCCCGGGCCGCGCGCCGGCCGACGCCACTGTCCCGGAGACAAGCCCATGAAGCCGATGCTGCTGCGCGCCCTGGCGGCCGCAACGATGACCGCCGTGCTGGGCGGCTGCGTGAGCATGGCCCCACACTACCAGCGTCCCGAGGCGCCGGTGCCGGCACAGTTCGGCAATGCCGCCACCGGCGCGGCCGAGCCGGCACTGGCGATGCCGGCCTGGCGCGACGTGTTCCTGGAACCGCACCTGCAGCAGGTCATCGCGCTGGCGCTGCAGAACAACCGCGACCTGCGCGTGGCGGTGCTGCAGGTGGAGAAGGAGCGCGCGCAGTACCGCATCCAGCGCGCGGTACTGCTGCCGTCGGTGGATGCCAGCGGTAGTGTCACCCGTTCGCGGGTGAGCGATGCCAACAGCGAGACCGGCGTCACCCAGCTGACCGAATCCGATGCCGTGCAGGTGGGTATCAGCAGCTGGGAGCTGGACCTGTTCGGACGTATCCGCAGCCTGAAGAACGAGGCGCTGCAGAACTGGCTGGCCAGCGCCGAGAACCAGCGCGCCGCGCGCACCAGCCTGGTGGCTGAAGTGGCGACGGCCTGGCTGGCGCTGGCGGCCGACGAGCAGTCGCTGGCATTCACGCAACAAACGCTGGACAGCCAGCAGCAGACCCTTCAGCGCACCGAGGCCCGCCATGCACAGGGGCTGGCCTCGGGCCTGGACCTGTCGCAGGTGCAGACCAGCGTGGAAGCCGCGCGCGGTGCGCTGGCGAAGCTGCAGGCCCAGCAGGCGCAGGATCGCGATGCATTGCGGCTGTTGGTGGGGGCACCGCTGGATCCGGCCCTGCTGCCAACCGCGCAGGCGCTGGGTGGCAGCGTCGCACTGGCGCCGCTGCCCGCCAACCTGCCGTCCAGCGTGTTGCTGCAGCGCCCGGACGTGCTGTCCGCCGAGCATGCATTGCAGGCAGCCAACGCCGATATCGGTGCCGCGCGCGCCGCATTCTTCCCGACGCTGGCGTTGACCGCCAACTACGGCCACAGTTCCACCGCGTTGTCGACGCTGTTCTCGGCCGGCACCCGTGGCTGGTCGTTCGCGCCCAGCATCACCGCGCCGATCTTCCATGCCGGTGCACTGAAAGCCTCGCTGGATGCCTCGAAGATCGGCAAGGACATCGGCATCGCGCAGTACGAGAAGGCGATCCAGCAGGCCTTCAGTGAGGTGGCCGATGCGCTGGCCACGCGCGATCACCTGACCGCGCAGCTGGACGCGCAACGCGCGTTGGTGGCTGACAGCCAGCGCAGCTACACCTTGGCCGATGCTCGCTACCGCACTGGACTGGATGGCTACCTGCAGTCGTTGGATGCGCAGCGCAGCCTGTATGCCGCGCAGCAGGACCTGATCGCCCTGCAGCAGCAGGAGGCGGGCAACCGGGTGACGTTGTTCAAGGTGCTGGGTGGTGGCGCGGACGCGCGGTAACGCGCCCGCCAATGTGGGTGTGTCTTCCGCTCCGGTAGGTGCCGACCTTGGTCGGCACAAATGCATGCAGCATCGCGATCTGATGATTCGTGCCGACCCAGGTCGGCACCCACCAGAAGCAGGTGCGACCGCTTACGCCACGCGGCCGCGGCGCGCCCGCTCCAGGTGCACCAGCAGCAGCGAGATCGCCGCCGGGGTCATGCCCGGGATACGCTGCGCCTGGCCTATGGTCTGCGGGCGCACACGTTCCAGTTTCTGCAGTGCCTCAGCCGACAGCCCGCGCACGGTCGCATAGTCGAACGCCTCGGCGATCGGCGTGGCCTCATGCCGCTGCTGGCGCTCGATTTCCTCGCGCTGGCGATCCAGGTAGCCGGCGTACTTCACGCCGATCTCCACCTGCTCGGCCACCTTGACGTCGGCCACGGCCGGGCCCAGCGACGGCACCTGCATCAGCTGCGCGTAATCCAGCTCGGGGCGCTTGATCAGGTCCAGCACATTGGTTTCGCGGCTGACCGCCACGCCCAGCGTGTCCTGTACCTCGCGGCCCAGCGCATTGGCCGGGGTCGCCCACAGTGCGCCTAGGCGCGCGCGCTCGGCGGCGACGGCGGCCTGCTTGGTCTCGAACGCGCTCCAGCGATGGTCATCCACCAGGCCCATTTCGCGGCCGGCGGGGGTCAGGCGCTGGTCGGCATTGTCCTCGCGCAGCTGCAGGCGGTATTCGGCGCGGCTGGTGAACATGCGGTAGGGCTCGTTGGTGCCGTGGGTGATCAGGTCATCCACCAGCACGCCCAGGTACGCCTCGTCGCGGCGCGGGCACCAGCCATCCAGTCCACGTACCTGGCGTGCGGCGTTGAGGCCGGCCAGCAGGCCCTGCGCGGCCGCTTCTTCATAGCCGGTGGTGCCGTTGATCTGGCCGGCGAAGAACAGGCCGTTGACCAGCTTGGTTTCCAGCGAGGCCTTCAGCCCGCGCGGATCGAAGAAGTCGTACTCGATCGCGTAGCCGGGGCGGGTGATGTGCGCGTTCTCGAAACCACGGATGCTGCGCACCATCTCCAGCTGCACGTCGAACGGCAGCGAGGTGGAGATGCCGTTGGGGTAGATCTCGACGATGCCCAGGCCTTCGGGTTCGACGAAGATCTGGTGGCTGGCCTTCTCGGCGAAGCGCACTACCTTGTCCTCGATGGACGGGCAGTAGCGCGGGCCGATGCCTTCGATCTGGCCGCTGTACAGCGGCGAGCGATGCAGCGCGTCGCGGATGATCTGGTGGGTCTGTTCGGTGGTGTGGGTGATCCAGCAGCTGACCTGCTGCGGATGCTCGTCCACCGAGCCGAGGAAGGACATCACCGGGCGCGGGGAATCACCGGGCTGTTCGTCCATCACGCTGTAGTCCAGCGAGCGGCCATCGATGCGCGGCGGCGTGCCGGTCTTCAGGCGGTCCACCTGGAACGGGCGCTCGCGCAGGCGCGCGGCCAGCGTGGTGGCCGGCGGGTCGCCCATGCGGCCGGCGGCGTACTGGGTGGGGCCCACATGGATCTTGCCGGCGAGGAAGGTACCGGCCGTCAGCACCACGGCCCCGGCGTCGAAACGCAGGCCGGTCTGGGTGATGACGCCGCGCACGGCGTCGCCTTCGATGACCAGATCGTCCACTGCGGCCTGGAACACGGTCAGGTTGGCCTGGCCTTCGACGATGGCGCGTATCGCCATGCGGTACAGGTTGCGATCGGCCTGGCAACGGGTGGCACGCACGGCCGGGCCCTTGGAGGCGTTCAACGTGCGCCACTGGATGCCGGCGCGGTCGGCGGCATGCGCCATCGCACCGCCCAGGGCGTCGATCTCCTTGACCAGGTGGCCCTTGCCGATGCCGCCGATGGCCGGGTTGCAGCTCATCGCGCCCACCGTTTCGATGTTGTGGGTCAGCAGCAGGGTGCGCACGCCGGTGCGGGCCGCGGCCAGCGCGGCTTCGGTGCCAGCGTGGCCACCGCCGATGACGATGACGTCGTAACGATGGAAGGACGGATTCATGGGGGCTGTTCAGCTGGGGGCGGGCGCGGCCGGGGGGCGGCGCCGGGGTGGCGATTTTAGCGCCATTCGGGGCCGGGACGTCGGTACCGGCCGGCCGGCGCCGAAATCAGCCCTAAAGTTGGCAGGATTTTTGCAGATAACCCAATAGCACCCACCGTGGCTGGCGCCGTAGGCGCCCGTGACCGGAATTGGAACAGGGGCCGGTACAGGCGCACGGTGGGGGAGCAGAGGGCCGGCAGTCGGGGGACTGTCCGGCCCTGTTTTTTTGGGGTGCCGGGAAAGGCCCCGTCCACGCATGGCGTGGATCTACTGACGCTGGGGCTCTCGCCGGTTGGCGGCCCGGCAAAACAAACGGCCCCGCATTGCGGGGCCGTCTGCCTTCAGAGGTGCCGACATCCGACAGGGCCGGAACAGGGGGGATCCAGATGTTCCTGTCGGATATCGACGTAGAGCTTTTTGCGGCGGCCCGTGTCGTTTTTGTCACTTTGTGACGCGGGCCGTCACTGTCCGCGTAGATTGCGGCTTGGACCGTGTGAAATGCAAGACGGTTCAGCGCTCAACTGTGCTCTGCGTCGCACGATCCATGTTGCGCCAGGGGGAACCGTTCATCCTCGGCGCACTCGGTGCCGGGGCCGGGCGGGCCTGCGGCGCGGGCGACGGCGGCTGCATGTTCGATTGCGGCGGGCGGCGCATCGAATCCATGTTCCGCCACGGGGAACCGCCGTTGTACGACGGCCGCGGCGGCGGCGGCGGACGGTTCTCGCCACCGTTGCCGGGCGGACGCGGCGGCGGGCGGTGGTTGTGCGGCGGGCGGTAGATCGGGCGCGAGTAGTACGGGTTGCCATAGCCGCCGTAATAGCCGCCATAGCCACCGTAGTACGGGTAGCCGTAGTTGTAGGGATAGCCGGCCGGGTAGCGGTACTCCACCGACGGCGCGCCGTGGTAGTAGCCGCCACCGCGGCCACCGCCTACATAGTCGTAGGTGGTGCAGCCAGTCAGGCCCAACAACAGGCCACCGGCAAGCAACAGGCGCATTTTCATGGTGGGTCCCCCCAGAGGACGGATGTGCAGCCAGCTTCGTGCGCGGGCATTGAATCGGCCCTTAATTCGGCTGGCCAGGATGAATGGAGGCGTAGGCCTGCATGCTGGCATGACCTGTGCCCCGGTCGCCAGCGCGGGGGCATACGTTAATCTTGCGTCATGAGCGATTCACTGTTGCCCCGCGCCGATGATGTCCTGCTTGCTGCTGCGAGGATTGCCCCGCATGCCAGCGTGACCCCGGTGCTGCGCTCGCGCACCCTCGATGCAATGACCGGTGCGCAGTTGGCCTTCAAGGCCGAGCACCTGCAGCGTGGTGGCGCATTCAAGTTCCGTGGTGCCTGCAATGCGGTGTGGTCGCTGGATGCCGATCGCGCCAGTGCTGGTGTGGTGACCCATTCCTCCGGCAACCACGGCGCCGCGCTGGCCCTGGCCGCACGCACCCGGGGCATCCCCTGCCATGTGGTGGTGCCGGAGGGGGCGGTGGCCGCCAAACTGGCCAACATCGCCCGCCACGGCGCCACGCTCTGGCGCTGCCCGCCGACCATCGCCGACCGCGAGGCCACCTGCGCCAAGGTGCAGGCCGATACCGGCGCAACCCTGGTGCATCCCTATACGAACCCGGCGGTGATGGCCGGGCAGGGCACCGCGGCCCTGGAACTGCTGCACAGCGACGGCCCGTTCGACGCGCTGGTGGTGCCGGTGGGCGGCGGTGGCCTGGCCAGCGGTACCGCGCTGGCCCTGCAGCACGCCAGTCCGCAGACCCGGCTGATCCTGGCCGAGCCGGCCGGCGCCGATGACACCGCGCGCTCGCTGGCCATCGGCGAGCGCCAGGGCGCGTTCACCCCGGACACCATCTGCGATGGCCTGCGTACCCTGATTGGCGCGCCCAATTTCGAGTTGCTGCGCGCCGCCGGTGCCGAGGTGATCGTGGTCGATGACGCCGCGACGCTGGCGGCGATGCGCCTGCTGTGGGACGTGCTCAAGCAGGTGGTGGAGCCCTCTTCGGCCACCGTGCTGGCTGCGGTGCTGGCGCAGCCGCAGCGCTTCGCCGGCCTGCGCGTGGGCCTGGTGTTGTCCGGCGGCAACGTCGACCTGCCAGCGCTGCGCTGGGGGGCGGCGTGAGCCGCGGGCGGCACCGCGAACGCACCGGCCTGCTGGGCTGGTTGTGGCGGCTGTTCGTGCTGCTGGTGATCTGGCTGCTGGGCGTGACCGCCTGGATCGTCTGGGTGGGTGAACGCGACCAGGCCGCCAAGGCCGACGCCATCATCGTGCTGGGTGCGGCCGCCTATGACGCCAAGCCGTCACCGGTGTTCGAAGAACGCATCCGCCACGGGCTGGATCTGTATGAAGCACGCTATGCGCCGCTGCTGATCTTCACCGGTGGCTATGGCGGCACCGGTGCGCGCTTCTCCGAGTCGCAGGTGGCGCGGCGCTACGCGCTGAAGCATGGCGTGCCGGACGATGCGATCCTGATCGAAACCGCTTCGCGCAATACCGTGCAGAACCTGGTTGAAGCCAAGCGGCTGATGGACCAGCGCGGCCTGCACCGGGTGATCGTCGTCAGCGATCCGCTGCACATGGCGCGCGCGCTGCGCCTGAGCAAGGCGCTCGGCATCGATGCGCTGGCCTCGTCCACGCCCAGCACGCGCTTCCGCAGCTTCCACACCAGTTGGCGCTTCCTGGTGCAGGAAATCTATTTCTTCCACCGCGACCTGGTGCGCCCGCCGTTGAGTTCGCCGGCCAATACCTGAGGGCGGAAGCCTGCGTTGCGCACGGCCTCGCATTTGGTAGTGCCGGCCGCTGGCCGGCAGATGCCCACCAGGGAATCGTGAGGTTGCCGGCCAGCGGCCGGCACTACCAGACGATCAGGTCTGCTTGCGGCGGATCGGAATCGCCGACACCGCTCGGAATTGGCAGGTGCCAACCTTGGTTGGCACCATCTGTCAGATCGCGATGTCGCCGGCACTGTGCCGACCAAGGTCGGCACCCACCAGAGCGATTCGCGTATGGCGTGGCATTTGGTAGTGCCGGCCGCTGGCCGGCAGATGGCCACCAGGGAATCGTGAGGTTGCCGGCCAGCGGCCGGCACTACCAGACGATCAGGTCTGCTTGCGGCGGATTGGAATCGCCGACACCGCTCGGAATTGGCAGGTGCCAACCTTGGTTGGCACCATCTGTCAGATCGCGATGCTGCCGGCATTGTGCCGACCAAGGTCGGCACCTACCAGAGTGACGGCCGGCCCCTACCAGAGCGATTCACGTATGGCGTGGCATTTGGTAGTGCCGGCCGCTGGCCGGCAGATGCCCACCATTGAATCGTGAGGTTGCCGGCCAGCGGCCGGCACTACCAGACGATCAGGTCTGTTTGCGGCGGATCGGAATCGCCGACACCGGCACCGAGGCGACGTCATGCCCGCCTTCGCGGATCGGCGCGCCCGGGTCCGGTGCCCAGGCGTGGGCATAGATCACTTCCCAGCTGCTGGGCAGCTTGCCGTCGGAGCGCCGCATCGGCTCGTACGCCGCCGCCGCCGCCGCGAAACGACCACGCCCGGTCAGCGTATGGCGGCGGTCCACCCGCGCGTTGGTCGCGCCCATCGCGCGCAGCTCGCGCATCAGCGAGGGCAGGTCGTCGTAGGTCAGGGTGAACAGATCGCGGTCCAGCACCGGGTCGCGGAAGCCGGCCATCATCAGCGCGTCGCCGAACTGGGCGATCTGCGCGAAGCGGCTCACGTGCGGACGATCATCGGCGGCGGCGAACGCTTCGTTGAGTTCCACCAGGGTTTCCGGGCCGAAGGTCGAGCACAGCAGCAGGCCACCGGGCTTGAGCACGCGACGGAATCCGGCGAACACCGCCGGCAGGTCGTCCACCCACTGCAGGCACAGATTGCTGAAGATCACATCCACGCTGTTGTCGGCCAGCGGCAGCGCGGCGGCATCGCCGCACAGGCGCTGGAACGGCTTCCACCAGCCGGCCTGGCGCTTGGCCTGGTCCAGCATCGGCAGCGCCACATCCAGCGCGATCACCTGCGCCTTCGGCCAGCGCTTCTTCATCAACGCGCTGGCATGGCCGGTACCCGCGCCGATGTCCAGCACCACCTCGGGCTTGCGTGCCTCCAGGTAGTCCAGCGATTCGATCAGCCGCGACTGCACCTCGCGCTGCAGGGCGGCGGCGGCGTCGTAGCTGCTGGCGGCACGCGCGAACGCGCGGCGGACGTGGCGGGCATCGAAGTGGGACGGCATTGCGAAAGTCTCTTAGAACGTACCGGGGTAGGCGCCGCCGTCGATCAGCAGGTTCTGCCCGGTGAGGTAACCGGCCTGCGCACTGCACAGGAAGGCGCAGGCGGCGCCGAACTCGTCCGGCGTGCCGAAGCGGCCGGCGGGAATCTGCTGGCGGCGGCGTTCGGCCACTTCGCCAGCATCGCCGTCCTTGCCCGCGCTGTGGGCGAAGTTGGCGCGCAGGCGGTCGGTGTCGAACTGGCCGGGCAGCAGGTTGTTGATGGTGACGTTGTGGGCCACGGTGCGGCGCGACAGGCCGGCGACGAAACCGGTCAGGCCGCTGCGCGCGCCGTTGGACAGCGCCAGGATGTCGATCGGGGCCTTCACCGCCGACGAGGTGATGTTGACGATGCGGCCGAAGCCACGCTCGATCATCGCGTCGACGGTGGCGCGGATCAGCGCGATCGGCGCCAGCATGTTGGCGTCCAGCGCGGCGATCCAGTCGTCGCGCTCGAAATTGCGGAAATCACCGGGCGGCGGACCACCGGCGTTGTTGACCAGGATGTCCACCTGCGGGCATGCGGCCAGTGCCGCAGCACGGCCGGCCTCGGTGGTGACATCGGCGGCAACCGCGCGCACCTCGGCAGCGCCGGGCATGGCACGCAGTTCTTCAGCGGCGGCCTGCAGCGCAGCGTCACCACGGGCCACGATCATCACGTTGACGCCCTCGCGCACCAGCGCACGCGCGCAACCCAGGCCCAATCCCTTGCTGGCGCCGCAGACCAGTGCCCAGCGGCCGTTGATGCCCAGATCCATGCGTCAGTCCTGCGGAATTCGGAAGGTGCTCATTGTCCGCCATCAGCCGGCGACAGGGCGGCAACGAAGTGTTGCAGGGCGGCGGCTACTTCGTCGGCATGGCCAAGGAACGGCGCGTGGCCGCCGTGGGCGATGGTCAGCGCCTGCGCACCCGGGGCCAGTGCTGCGGCGGCCTGCATCGCCACCGGAGACACCAGCCGGTCACGCTGGCCGGCGATCCACAGGCTGGGCTTGCCCAGCGTTGGCAGTGCGCCGCGCAGGTCAGTGCTTTCGAGCAGGCGCAGGCCTTCCAGCAGGGCGCGTTCGGTGGGCGCACCGCGCTCGACCAGGCGCTGGCGCAGCGTGCGCAGCTCCTCGCGGGCGTGCGCCGAACCCATCACGTCCAGCGCGAGGAAGCGTTCCAGCGTGCCGCCGAAGTCGGTCGCCAGCTCGCGGCCGAACTGCTCGAACACCGCCGGCTCCACCGCGTGCAGCCAGTCTTCGCCTCGCACGAAGCGCGGCGTGGCGGCGATCATCGCCAGCCCGCGCACCTTTGGCAGCGTGGCCGCCGCGTGCAATGCGAACAGGCCGCCCAGTGACCAGCCGCACCACACCGCCGGCGGCGTAGCCGCGGCAATGGCACCGACCACGAACGGCAGGCGCAGCGGCGTGGCGTCCTCGCGGCTGTGCCCATGGCCGGGCAGGTCGACAAGGTGCAGGGTGAACTGGTCCGCAAGCCGCTGCACCAGCGGCGCGAACACGCCGCCCTGCAGGGCCCAACCGTGGATCAGCACCAGGTCCGGCCCACGGCCGGTGACGTCAATATGCATGGGCAACGACACGGAACTCAGGCAAAGACAGGCAGCGGCGGTGGCGCGGCTTCACGCACGGCCAGGGCCACGCGTTCGCGCGCGCTGGTAATGGCCTCGACCAGGCCACGCACCTGTTCCGGGGTGTGCAGCGCGGACAGCGTCACCCGCAGGCGCGCCTTGCCTTCCGGCACGGTCGGCGGGCGGATCGCACCGACCAGCCAGCCGGTCTGTTCCAGCGCCGTGGACATGGCCACGGCGGTGTGGTCATCGCCGCACAGCAGCGGCTGGATCGGCGTGTCCGAAGCCATCAGGTCCAGCCCATGGCGGCGTGCTTCGCTGCGGAACAGCGCGATCAGGTCTGCCAGTTTGGAACGGCGCCAGTTGTCCCTGCGCGCCAGGCGCACCGCTTCAAGCGCAGCGGCGGCCATCGCTGGTGGCACGGCGGTGGTGTAGATGTACGGGCGTGCGGTTTCGGCCAGATGCTCGATCAGGTCGTCGCGGCCCAGCACCAGTGCACCGGAACCGCCCAGTGCCTTGCCCAGCGTGACCAGCTGCAGCGGCACATCGTCCACGCCCAGTCCGGCGGCGGCCACGGCACCCCGGCCATCACCGACCACGCCTACACCGTGCGCATCATCCACATAGAACAGCGCCTGCTGCAGGCGTGCCACAAGCGACAATGCACGCAGCGGTGCGATGTCGCCATCCATGCTGAAAACACCATCGGTGGCCAGCATTGCCGCGCCATCGGGCGCATGCTTGAGCTGACGCATTGCGCCTTCCGCATCCAGGTGCGGATAACGGCGCAGGCGTGCACCGGCCAACCGGGTGGCATCGAGCAGGCTGGCGTGGTTGAGCTTGTCCTGTACGCAGACATCGTTCTCTTCGCTCAGCAGCGCCTGCTGCACCGCCAGGTTGGCGGCGAAGCCACTGCCGAACAGCAGCGCACGCGGATAGCCAAGCCATTCGGCCACCTCGCGTTCCAGCGCCTCATGCAGGGCATGATGGCCGCAGACCAGGTGCGAGGCACCGGCGCCAGCGCCTTCGCGTGCGGCGGCGTCCTGCAGCGCGTTGACCACGCTGAACTGCTGGGCCAGGCCGAGGTAGTCGTTGCTGCAGAAGCCGGTCAGCCACTGGCCGTCCACTTCCAGGCGCACGCCATCGCGACGGGTGACCGTGCGTCGCGGGCGGCGACGGCCTTGGGCATCGCGCAGGGCGCGCTGGGCGTGGAGGCGGGCGGTCAGGTCGGGGCGGGCCATGGTGGCTGAATGCGTCGACGGGGCGGCTAGGGTAGCGCGTTGCCGCGGCGCCTGCTTGCGGCCCGTCTCAGGCCGCGTGAGCGCAGCCGCAGCCGGGCGTATCGGCACTGATATCGGCGTGCACGGTGCCGCCGTGGTCGTGGCCCTCGGCATCCACCTGCACCGCCATCGGCTGCAGGCCCAGCCGGGCGAACAAAGCCAGGTCGCGCTCGCTCTCCGGGTTGCCGGTGGTCAGCAGCTTGTCGCCATAGAAGATCGAATTGGCACCGGCAAGGAAACACAGCGCCTGCAGTTCGTCGCTCATGGCTTCGCGCCCGGCCGACAGCCGCACCATCGAGCGCGGCATGGCGATGCGCGCCACTGCAATCATGCGCACGAACTCGAACGGGTCCAGCTCGGCACTGCCATGCAGCGGCGTGCCCGCCACCTGTACCAGCTTGTTGATCGGCACCGAATCGGGGTGTGCCGGCAACGTGGCCAGCGCCAGCAGCAGGCCGACGCGCTGCGCGCGCGTCTCGCCCATGCCGACGATGCCACCGCAGCAGGTCTTCAGGCCGGCATCGCGCACGTGTTCCAGCGTATCCAGGCGGTCCTGGTACTGGCGCGTGTGGATGATCGAATCGTAGTAGTCCGGCGCGGTGTCGAGGTTGTGGTTGTAGTAGTCCAGGCCCGCATCCTTCAGCGCACGCGCCTGCTCGCCACTGAGCATGCCCAGCGTGGCGCAGGTCTCCAGCCCCAGTGCCTTCACCCCGGCGATCATCGCCGCCACCTTCGGAATGTCGCGGTCCTTCGGCGATCGCCACGCGGCACCCATGCAGAAGCGCGATGCACCGGCGGCCTTGGCCTGGCGCGCCTTGGCCAGCACCGCGTCGGTCTCCATCAGCTTCTGCGCATTCACCCCGGTGCTGTAGCGCTGCGCCTGCGGGCAGTACGCGCAGTCTTCCGGGCAGCCTCCGGTCTTCACCGACAACAGCGTGGACACCTGCACCTGCGCCGGATCGAAGTGCTCGCGGTGCACCGCGGCGGCGCGGAACAGCAGCTCGGGAAACGGCAGATCGAACAGCGCCTGCAGTTCGTCGTGTTGCCAGTCGTGGCGGATGGCAGCAGCCATGGCGGGACCTTGGATACGAGTGGAGCGAGGGCGGCAGTGTGGGTGGGCGCGGGGAGGCTGTCAACCATTTGAATTTTAATTTGGTTTACGGGTCGTCGGCGCAATAGAGCATCGAGCGAAGCGCCGCATTTCACCGCATGCTGCAAGGTGTCCAGCCACAGTGCCTGCTGCACAACGTAAGTGCTGGCGCGCAGACTCTTTCCCATGTTTGATCTTTACCGCCTTCGTGGCCGCATCACCGCGCTGGTCCTCAGCGAGGCCTGGCGCCGCCGCGCCGCGCTGTGGGGCGGCGCGGTGGCCGTGGCACTGGTGGCGATCCTGTTTGCCAAGGCCAGCGATGCGGCCTTCCATCTGTTCCAGCGCATCACCTCGCACTCGCCGTGGTGGGCCCTGCTGCTCACGCCGGGCATCTTCGCGCTGCTGGCCTGGCTCACTTCCGGCGTGCTGAAGCCCACGCGGGGCAGCGGCATTCCGCAGGTCATCGCTGCGCTGGACAAGGCCGATGAGCCGTTCCGGAAAGCCAACCTTTCCCCAGCGGTTTCGGCCGGCAAGCTGCTGCTGACCTCGCTGTCGCTGCTGGGGGGCGCATCGGTCGGGCGCGAGGGGCCCACCGTGCACGTAGGCGCAAGCCTGATGTATCTGTTCGGCCGCTGGTTCGGCTTCAAGGATCCCCGCGAGCTCTCGCATTTCCTGTTGGCCGGTGGCGCTGCTGGTATTGCGGCGGCGTTCAACACGCCGCTGGCCGGCATCGTCTTCGCCATTGAGGAGCTCAGCGGCCGTTTCGAACATCGCTTCTCCGGCACGCTGTTGACCGCGGTGATCGTCGGTGGCGTGGTATCGCTCGGACTGTTGGGCAATTACACCTACTTCGGCCATGTGAGCGCGCGTCTGCCGCTCGGCCAGGGCTGGCTGGCGATCCTGCTGTGCGGCGTGGTGGCGGGCCTGCTGGGTGGGCTGTTCGCACGTGCGGTACTGGCCAGCGCGGCGGGCCGTCCGCGTTGGCTGGGCCAGCTGCGGCAGCGGCATCCGGTATTGCTGGCCGCGGGCTGCGGCCTGGTGGTGGTCGTGCTGGCCCTGGTGTTCGGCGAAGGCGCGTTCGGCACCGGTTACGAACAAGCGCGCAGCCTGGTGCAGGGCCAGGCGCTGGTCGGCCACGAGTTCGGGTTGATGAAGCTGCTGGCCAACCTGGCCTCGTACGTGGCGGGCATTCCCGGTGGCCTGTTCTCACCTGCGTTGGCGGTCGGCGCGGGACTCGGCCACAACCTGTCAGTGCTGATGCCGGGTGTGGACCCGCGCGCGTTCGTGTTGCTGGGCATGTGCGCCTACCTGACCGGTGTGACCCAGGCGCCACTGACCTCGGCGGTGATCTCGCTGGAGCTGACCGACAGCGGCGATCTGCTGCTGCCGATCCTGGCCACGGTGCTGATCGCGCGTGGTGTGTCCGGGCTGGTGTGCCGCGTGCCGATCTACCGCGGGTTGGCGGAGTTGTTGATGGTGCCGAAAACGGCTGAAGATGTGGCTGTCGAGGCGCCTGCTGTGCGAACCTCCCGCACCCGCGAAAATGGAGATGACTAGGAGCAATGCAGCCTGGAGCAGCAATTCTCCTCCCAGAGGAGGTGTTGGCGACGTTACGGTGCTACTTCGTGACCGATGATGGCTCGCTTCCGGAAGTGGAGCTCGCGTACCGTGAGGCCGCCGGAACGGCCGATGCGTTCGCCTATCTGTTTGCCTGCGGTGCCCGCGTCGCGGGTTCTGGAAGCGTGCAGCTCTGGCACCGTGCGGAAGATCTTGGTCAGCCGTTCATGGGACCGGGCGACGCGCGACGCGTTCTCCAGGACGAAGTGGAACCTTTCCATGTCGGCCTTGCAGACATTGCCTGCGGCGGCGTTCTTCTGCCAGAACTGGGTGTGCTCGTCATGCGCCATGGGTTGACGCTCGATTACCGCATGGGAGCGTCATGGGGCCAGCGGGAGGTCCAGGCCTTCCTGCTCCTTCTGCACCAGTTGCAGCGGCGGGGTGGCGTGATGACCGTTCCCTGGTGGGGTGAAGAGGGTCAGCACAGGTTCGAAACCGCGTTGGCAGCCGTTGAGATTTCTTGAGCGGGTTTGCCGAAAGGCAGGCACGCAACGGATAGACAACGATCATTGCTTCAATCAACGCGATCAATCAGCCCTCCATCTTCACTCCAGCAGTGAAGCTGATTCCGCGTTGCACCGTCTACCCGATGCCACGCGCGACGCAGAAGATGCGTCCACGCCGGGGCTGCACCCGGACCTGCATCGAGAGCGCGACCATGATCAACTGCCGTATCCGCAGCCTGGCGGCTGCCGTCCTGGCCCTGGCCAGTTCCCCCGCGCTGGCGATGTCCGGCGCGCCCCTGCTGCCCAGCGAGCGCAGCATCGGCACCCTCGAACCGGTGGCGCGTTTCGAAGGTGCCATGCCCACCAGCGTGGCGGTGTCCGAGACCGGGCGGATCTTCGTCAACTTCCCGCGCTGGGGCGATGAGGTGGCCTACAGCGTGGCGGAATGGCGCGACGGCCGCGCCGTTCCCTATCCGGATGCGCGCATCAACCGCAAGGACGGTCCCGATCCGGCGGCCCATTTCATCAGCGTGCAGAGCGTGGTGGCCGATGGTCAGGGCCGGTTGTGGGTGCTGGATACCGCCGCGCCCGGGTTCTCTGCGCCACAGGCCGGCGGTGCCAAACTGGTGGCGATCGACCTTGCCACCAACACCGTGGCCAGGACGCTGGTGTTCCCGGCCAACGTCATCGACGCGCGCACCTACGTCAACGATGTGCGCTTCGATTTCCGGGTTGGCCGCGAGGGCGTGGCCTACGTGACCGACTCGTCGCTGAGCGGTATCGGCGGCATCATCGTGATCGACCTCGCCACTGGCGTCGCGTCCAAGCGACTGGTCGGTCATGTGTCCACCTCGGCCGATGCCGCCTTCGTGCCGATCGTGGAAGGGCAGCAGATGCGACTGCGTAGCGCCGACGGTTCGTCGGCGCCGTTCACCGTGGCCGCCGATGGCATCGCCCTGTCGCCCGATGGTGGCACCCTGTTCTACACGCCCTTGTCCAGCCGTCATCTGTACAGCGTGTCGACCGCTCTGCTGCGCGACCCGAAGCTGAGTGAAGCGGAACTGGCGGCAGCGGTGGTCGACCTGGGCGACAAGGGCGCCTCCGATGGCATGGAGATGGACGCCAACGGGCGGTTGTATGCCAGCGACTACGAGCACAACGCCATCCATGCCCGCGACGCGCAGGGGCGATGGACGACGGTGGTGCACGACCCGCGCATCCTGTGGCCGGATACGCTGTCGATGGGGCCGGACGGCTATCTGTATTTCACCGCCAACCAGCTGCATCGGCAGGCCGGATTCAATGGCGGCGTGGATCGCCGGCAGACGCCGTACATGGTGTATCGCACCCGGGTGGATGCGAAGCCTGCGCCAACGCGGTGAAGTGCTCCGTAAACGGGTAAAGATGCCTACAGGTCAAGGAGCGTGCGTCTGATGGCCTCAGGGCAGCGGCGCGGTCACGCTGTAGCGCATGCCGGCCCTGTTCAAGTCCACTCGCCTCCTGCAGGCGGCACTTCGTGTGCTGCTCCCGCTGCGCTGCCTGGTCTGTGGCGAGCCGGGCCACGATGAACTTGACCTGTGCCGCGCCTGCTTTGCCGAACTGCCCTGGGCCGGTCGTGCCTGCCTGCGCTGCGCACTCCCGCTACCCGGGAACGCCCTGATCGTCTGCGGGATCTGTCGCGAGGAGGTGCCGCCGCAGGCCGCCACACATGCCAGCCTGCTGTACCTTCCACCCGTGGATCAGCTGCTGGTGCGCTACAAGTTCCATCAGGATCTGGCGGCAGGTCGCCTGCTCGCGCAGCTGATGCAGCGCGCACCACCCCCCTGGTCGTGCGCGCCGCTGGTGCCGGTGCCGCTGCATGGGCGGCGCCTGCGCCAGCGCGGCTACAACCAGGCCGCCGAACTGTGCCGGTTGCTGCCGATGCCGGTCTGGCAGGGCCTCTACCGGCGCCGCCACACCGCGCCGCAGTCCGAGCGCAGCGCAGAACAGCGCAGGGACAACCTCTTTGACGCATTCGGCACGCGCTTGTCGCCGCCGACACGGCTGACCGTGATGGACGATGTGATGACCACCGGCAGCACAGTGATGGAAATCGCCGAGACGTTGCGGCTGGCCGGTGCCAGGGACGTGCGGGTATGGGTGTGCGCACGTGTGCCGTAACGGCCGCAGCGATTGACGACGTATGACGGCTGCTGAAGGATGCCCATCCTTCAGCGTGTGGTGCTCGACTGCGTCGCCGCAATGGGTACACGGATGCAAAGACCCTAAAGTTCCGCGCACTCCCGCCGATAGCGGTTGGCGGTCGAGTCGGTGCTGGCCGCATGTTCTCTCTGCACGATGTCTGTTCACAGCCCCAGGTCTGTACCAATGCTGGACAAGGAAGTCGTTGATGGGTAACAGAAAAGCAGGATGCGGCATGCGTGCTGTTCTGGGCACCGCGGGACTGTTGTGGATCGGCGTCGTGCATGCACAGTCGGCCAGTCCCTCGTTCGCCGAGCAGCAGGAACTGCGCGAACGCGCCGAGCGCGAGGCGCGCGAGCGTGAGCAACGGCAGGCATTGCCGGATGTATCACGCGAACAGCCGGACGCCGCCACCGATCTGCATTCGCTGGAACTGCCGGACGAAGAACCGTGCTTCACCCTGCAGCAGCTGCAGCTTGACGGCGCGCATCTGGGGCAGTTCGCGTTCCTGCAGCGCTATCTCGACCGCTACCGTGGCCGCTGCGTGGGCCAGCAGGGCATCGCGCTGATCGTGCGGCGTGCTTCGGATCTGGCGCTGGCCAAGGGCTACGTGACCACCCGCATCGGCCTGCCTGAGCAGAGCCTGGGCAGCGGAACCCTGCGCCTGCAGCTGGTGCCGGGCGTGATCCGGCAGATCCGCTTCAACGCGGAAGAGGTACCCGATTCGATGTGGAAGAGTGCGTTTCCCGCGCGGCCGGGGGACGTACTCAATCTGCGCGCGTTGGAACAGGGCCTGGAGCAGCTCAAGCGCGTTCCGTCGCAGGACGTGAACATGGAACTGGTGCCGGGCGAGGCGCCCGGCGAGTCGGACGTGGTCATCAGCATCCGCCACGGCAAGCGATGGCGTGCCTCGGTGTCGCTGGATGATGCCGGCAGCCGTGCGACCGGAAAGCAGCAGGTCGGCGCGACCGCGTGGGTAGACAACCTGGCTCGCGTCAACGACCTGCTCAGCATTGGCGTCAGCAGCGACGGCAGTGCCGACAAGGGCCGGGGTACCCACGGCTTCAATGCATCGTGGTCGGTGCCGCTGGGCAACTGGCGTTTCAGCACCAGCACCTACAGCTCGCGCTACAAGCAGACCATCGCCAGCAACGCCGACACGTTCGCCAGCACCGGCACCTCCAGCAACGTCGACCTGGCCGTGGAACGGCTGCTGGTGCGTGGCCAGAGCTATCGCAGCGGCATCGAGCTGCGCGTGGCGCAACGGTCGTCGCACAGCTACGTGGAAGGCGTGGAGATCGAAGGCCAGCGCCGGCGTACCACCTCGGTCGAGCTGGCGCTGCTGCACCGCCAGTACCTGGGGCGGGTCCAGGCCGATATCCGCCTGGCGCACCGCCGCGGCGTGCCGTGGCTGGGAGGCGATGATGACGCCGTGGGCCGTGATGACCTGGCGCCGACGTTCCGCTATGGGCTGACCACGCTGGATATCGGCGCCGGTGGCGCCCTGACATCCGGGCCGCGTCCGCTGGCATGGAACACCGCGCTCCGCTACCAGTGGAGCAAGGACACCCTGTACGGCTCGGAGTTCATCAGCGTCGGTGGCCGCTATACCGTCAACGGCTTCGACGGCGAGGTGCCACTTGGCGGCAGCCGTGGTGGCTACTGGCGCAACAGCATCAGCTGGATGGCACATCGCGCCATCGCGCCCTATGCGGGCATCGATATCGGCCACATCGAGCGCGACGACCGCCAGGGTATCGGCGGCGGAACCCTCAGCGGCGCCCACCTGGGTGCACGTGGCGAGCTGGGCGGGCTGGCGTGGGATGGCTTCGTCGGCGTACCGATGAGCCGCCCGGCGTGGCTCAAGCATGAGGCACGCGGTCACGTGATCGGATTCCGCGCGTCCTGGCAGTTCTGATTCGACTGGAAGCACCGTCGCCGCGTGGCGACGTGATCGGGTTGTTGTGTGTGCAGTTCCCCCCTGGGTTGATGGAAGCACCTGGCATGAAGAACGTATTCCGCAGTCTGTCCCTGTCCGCTTCGGGCGCCGGTTGGGCCACGCGCCTGCGCACCGCGATGGCGAGCGCCACCCTGGCATTGGCGTTCCTGGCCCCGGGCAGCTCGTTTGCCCAGGTGCAGGTACAGGCCGGCGAGCAGGCGCGGGCCGACCAGGCGGCGAACGGCGTGCCGGTCATCCAGATCAACCGGCCCAACGCGGGCGGCGTATCGCACAACCGCTTCCAGGACTACAACGTCGGGCGCGAGGGGCAGATCCTCAACAACAGCGCGAGCACCGTGCAGACCCAACTGGGTGGCTACATCCAGGGCAACGGCAACCTGCAGCCGGGCCAGTCGGCGCGATTGATCCTCAATGAGGTGACATCCACCAACGCGTCGCGCCTGCAGGGCCACATCGAGGTGGCGGGGCGCTCGGCGGCGGTGATCGTCGCCAACCCCAATGGCATCACGTGCGATGGCTGCGGCTTCATCAATACCACCCGTGGCACGCTGACCACCGGCACCCCGGTGTTCGGCAACGATGGCAGCCTGTCTGCGTTCCGGGTGTCGCGCGGAACGATCCGCCTGGAAGGCAACGGCCTGGATGCCGGCAACCTGGAAGGCGTCGACCTGCTGGCCCGCGCGGTGCAGCTCAACGCGGGCCTTTGGGCGCGCCAGGTGAACGTGGTCACCGGCGCCAACCAGATCGATGCCCAGACCCTGGCGACGCAGGCGATCACCGGAGAAGGCGAACGCCCGCAGTTCGGCCTGGATGTTGCCGCCCTCGGGGGCATGTATGCAGGGAAGATCCGGTTGGTCGGTACCGAGGCCGGCGTGGGCGTGCGCAGCACGGGCCAGATGGTGGCCGACGCAGGCGACTTCATCCTGACCCAGGCCGGCGATGTCCGCCTGAGTGGACGCACGGCGGCCGCAGGCCGCCTGCAGATCGAAACCGGCGGTGACCTGAAGGCCGACGGTACCCAGTACGCGCAGGGGGATCTTCAGATCCGTGCCCGGCAGGCGTCGCTTGCCGGTTCCACGTCGGCGGGCGCTGCGTTGGCCGTACGCTCCAACCAGAATCTGGACCTGGCCGGCAGTGCGCAGGCCGCGCAGATGCAGCTGGACGCCGGTGGCATGCTGACCCTGGCTGACACGGTGAAGAGCGCGGGCAGCATCGCGCTGGCTGCCGCACAGGTGCAGAACCATGCACAGGTGACCGCAGGCGCCGGGCTTGCCGTGCGCGCCGACACGCTGACGCAGGACAAGGGCGCGCGCCTGGGCGCGCAGGCGCTGGACGTGCAGGCCCGCCAGGTGGACAACGCCGGCCTGCTGCTGGGCAACCAGGGCGTACGGATGCAGGCCGCGCAGCTGCACAACGCCGGCCAGCTGTACAGCGACGCCGACGTGGAACTCGACGCGGCCAGCATCGACAACGAGGGCATCATCGGTGCCGGTGCCAACCTGCGTGCAGCGGCCGACCGCATCACCCAGCTGAAGGACGCCGAGCTGTCTGCGGGCGTGCTGCTGAAGATCCAGGCGCGCCAGCAGCTGGACAACGCCGGACGCATCCTCTCCGAGCAGGCGCTGGAACTGTCTGCCGGCGGCGTGGACAACCAAGGCACCCTTGAGGCCCGCCAGGCCACGCTGACGGTCGATCGTCTGCGCAACAGCGGCACGCTGCAGGCAGTGGACCTGCTGGCATTGAAGTCCAACGCACGCATCGACAATGACACCACCGGCAGCATCCAGGGGGGCAAGGGCCTGCAGGTCGACGCCGATGTGCTGGACAACGCCGGCATCATCGGCAGCGCAGCCGATGCCCGTCTGTCCGTTGCCACGCTCGACAACCGCAACCGGCTTGAAGCCGGCGGCACCCTGACCCTGCAGGGCGGCGTCCTGCACCAGCAGGCGGCCGCCACGGCGCTGGCACGCGTGCTGGCCGTGGACGTGCAGAAGGTCATCAACGACGGTCGCCTGCATGGCCAGCAGGCAATGGACCTGCGCGCCACTGAGCTGAGCAACAGTGGCGTGATCTACGGTCGTGACCGCTCACAGCTGCGCACCACCACATTGGACAATGCCGGCGTGATCGCCAGCGATGGCGCGCTTGACGTGCGCACCGACGCGCTGCACAACCGCGCCGGCGGCAACCTGTCCAGTGCGCAGTCGCTGCAGCTGGATGCGGTGACGCTGGACAACGCCGGCAACGTGTTCGCCAAGGGAGCACTGACGGCCAAGGCCGATGTGATCGACAACCGTGGCGACCTCTATGGCGCCGGCGATGTCGATGTCACCGTGCGCGATTCGCTGGACAACCAGGGCAGCCTGGTGGCCGGCCAGACGTTGCAGGTGCGGGGCCGGACCCTGCGCAGCGAGGGTGAACTGGGCAGCGAGCGCGGCAACGTGCAGCTCAGCAGTGACCAGGCCCTGGTGCTGGGCGGGCGCACGTTGGCGGCCGGCACACTGACCGCGCACGCGGGCGGCAGCCTGGAGCAGTCGGGCAAGGTCTTTGCGCAGCAGGGCGTCGTGCTGTCCGCCGATGCCGGCGTGACGCTGAAGGGAACGATCGACAGCGCCGCTGATCTGCAGGTGCGCAGCGATGGCGACCTGGACAACCAGGCGGCGTTGTTCGCCAGCGGCGCGCTGTCGCTGCAGGCTGCGCAGGCACTGCGCACTGCGGCCGACGTTCAGGCGCGCACGTTCACGCTGCAGGCCGCCCAGGCCAGCAATCGCGGGCGCGTGCTGGCCTCGGGTGACATCGAATTGCGGGCGGGGCAGATCGACAACAGCGGCGTGATCGTGGCGGGCCTGCTGGCCGACGGCAAGGTTGGCAGCACCGGCAGCGTCACCCTTGATGCGCGTCAGCAGCTGCGCAACGCCGGCCAGATCAACGCCGGCCAGCAGGTTCACCTGCTGGGCGACAGCCTGCTGCTGGAGGGTGGCCAGGTCTGGTCCGGTGGCACCCTGCTGGCGCAGGCGCGCAGCGGTGAGTGGCGCAATATCGGCGGCAGCCTGACCGCCATCGGTCTGCTCGACCTGCGTGCCACCGACCTGCTGCGCAATGCGGGCAGCCTGCAGGGCACGCGCATCGGCCTGTTGGCGGCCGCGCTGGACAACAGCGCCGGCGAACTGCTGCAGACCGGCACCGATCCCTTTGAACTTGGCCTGACAGGTGCCCTGCGCAACACCGGCGGGCGCATCGCCGCCAATGCCGGCAGTGTCCACCTGAAGGCTGCGCAGCTGCTGAACCAGGGTGGCCGCATCGAGCATGCGGGCACGGGTGTGCTGAAGATCGAGACCGGCACGCTGGACAACAGCACTGCAGGCCTGATCGTCGGCAACGGCGAGGCGGACGTGGCCGTTGCCGGTCGCCTCGACAACAGCGGCGGTACGCTGACAGCGGGCACCGGTGCACGCGTAACCGGCACGGAGATCGTCAACACCGGTGGCAGGCTCGATGCTGGCGGCAACCTTACCGTGGACGCTGCCGGGGCATTGGACAACCGCACTGGCACCATCGTGCAGCGCGGCGCCGGCCAGCTGCAGGTGCTGGCCTCCCAGCTGGACAACAGCAATGGCCTGCTGGGCGCCGAGGGCAATGCGCGCGTGACCAGCCGCACGGGCGACCTGCGCAACGTGGATGGCAACCTGTACGCCCGCCAGGAACTCGCGCTCGACGTGGCCGGTGCGCTGGCCAACCAGCGTGGCCTGGTCCACGGCGGCACCTCGCTGGATCTGCAGATCCGCCAGGCACTGGACAACAGCCAGGGCAACATCGAAGCACAGGGCCCTGCGAACATCCGCGCTGCCTCAGTGGGCAACCGTGGCGGCCGCATCGTGGCCAACGGCACCGGGCAGCTGACGCTGGAATCAGCCGGTGCGCTGGACAACCGTGGCGGCACCCTGGGCAGCACCGGTGGTGCGCTGACGCTGACCGCAGGCAGCGTGGACAACCGCGCCGAAGGCGGCCAGGCCAAGCTGGTGGCCGGAACCGACCTGCGCCTGCAGACCGCATCGCTGGACAACGCCGGCAGCATGGTCCACGCCGCCAACACCCTGTACCTGGAGCGCGCAGGCGCACAGGTATTCAACGTTGGTGGCCAGCTCAGCGCAGGCAACCTGCTGCGCCTGGATCTTGCCGCGCTGGACAACAGCAACGGCCGGCTGCTCAGTCGCCAGAGCCAGCTGACGCTGGGCAGCCTGGCCAATGGTGGCGGCGAAATCAGCGCCTATGAAGCACTCGGCGCACGCCTGCAGGCCTTCAGCGGCATCGGCCGCCTGTTCGGCGGCAGCGAGCTGCGCCTGACGCTGGCGGGCGATTACGTGCATGGCAATGGCCAGCGCCTGGAGAGCAACGGGCTGCTGAAGCTGGACGTGGCCGGCGCACTGGTCAACCAGGGGCGCCTGGAGAGCAAGGGCACGCTTGAAGTCTCGGCGGCGCGGATCGAGAACACCGCTGGCGGGCAGTTCAACGCCACGGCAGGCAATGGCAGTGGTCGTGTCGCGCTGAGTACGGCCGGCGATTTCAGCAATGCCGGTCGCGTGGATGGCGATACGGTGGAGGTGTCGGCTGCCAACATCACCAACACCGGCACCGTGATGGGCAACGCGCTGGAACTGCGCGCCTCGCGCATCACCAACGGCCGCGACCTGGCCAACACGCTGGTCGCACGCGATTACAACGAAGGGCTGATGGCGGCCACCGGCCGCATCAACCTGTATGCCAACTACATCGACAACCTCGACGGCGAGCTCTTCAGCCTGGGCGACATCCGCCTGCAGGGCTGGAACGGCGGCAACGCCCAGCAGATCCGCAACCGTTCCGGGCGCATCCAGGCCGAGAACGATCTGATCCTGGCTGCACTGGGCGTGGCCAACGAGCGTCGTGTGCTGGTCACCCAGCACAAGGTCTACAGCGGCAACGAAGGCGCTGCCGACCCGGACAGCGGGACGTTCAGGGTCGACGGCATCGACGGCCCGGCACCGCCGGGCAAGCTGTGCCCGGGCGACTGTGCCGTGCTGGAAGTCTGGACCGAGCACAAGGACCTGGTGCTGGAAGGCACCACCGTCATCGCCGCCAGCGCGGCATCGCAGCTGATTTCCGGTCGCGACATGCAGATGACCGGCGGCTCGGTCGACAACCGGAACTCGGCCATCGCCGCCGGTCGCAACCTCTCGATCAACGGCCGCGGCTCATCCAACAGCGAAGACCCCAATGACTGGGCCGGCGTGGTCAACAACGAGGCGCTGGCCGGCTACAAGGTGGTCCAGCGTACGTCGACCATCGACTACACCTACCGCCCTTGCCCCAGCCGCTGCGACTTCGAGATCTATGGCGGCAGCCGCGCGCTGGGCACCAGCACGGTCACCAAGCAGGTCACGCTGGCCGGCGGCAATGCCAGCATCACCGCCGGCCGCAAGGTGCAGATCGAAGCGCGCGAGGTCAACAACGCCGTGGTCACCGCGCACAGCGGTGGCACACCGTTGGACGTTGCCGGTTGGCAGGGCAACAACGCCTACGCACCCGAACTGGGCCAGCAGCAGGGCGCCGGCGCGGTCGGCGGCAATGCTGGCGCACCGGGTGCACAGCAGGGCGTGGCCACCGGGCCTGCCAGCGCGCAGGCGCAGGGTGCGGGCACGGCCGGTGATACCGGCTCCCCGGGCCCTGGCCGTGTCACCCCGGTGCCGCCGCCGCAGGTGGTGGGCAGCCCGCAGAATCCGCTGCCGGGCCTGTCGCTGCCCAGTGGCGGCCTGTACACGGTCAATCCGGGCAACCAGCGCTGGCTGGTGGAAACCGATCCGCGCTTCGCCAATTTCGGGCAGTGGATCGGCTCGGACTACATGTTCCAGCGCCTGAACCTGGACCCGGACAAGCAGCTGCGTCGGATGGGTGACGACTTCTACGAGCAGCGCCTGGTGATGGAACAGATCACCGGCCTGACCGGGCGTCGCTACCTGGATGCCGACCAGGGCGATGGCATGGGCCAGTACCGCGCCATGATGGATGCCGGCGTGACCGAAGCCGCGCGCCAGCAGCTGAGCGTGGGCGTGGCGCTGTCGGCCGAACAGGTGGCCGCGCTCAACGAAGACATCGTGTGGATGGTCGCCCAGGAAGTGGACGGCCAGAAGGTGCTGGTGCCGGTGGTGTACCTGTCCCAGGCCACCGCCAACCGCCTGCAGCTGGGGGGCGCCGCCATCGCTGGCGAGTCGGTGGAGATCCGCGCCGGCAATGTGTCCAACCAGGGCATGATCCGCGCCGATGATCGATTGACCATCGATACCGGCAGCCTGCTCAACGATCGCGGTGGCATTTCCGCGGGCGGCAATGCCCGCATCACCGCCGTGGAGGACATCCTCAACAACAGCGGCCTGATCCAGGGCGGCAACGTGGCCCTGGTGGCCGGCCGTGACCTGAAGAGTGTCAGCGGCATCGACGTGGCCAGCATCCGCAGCGGCGGCAGCCTGGCGCTGGAAGCCGGACGTGACCTGGCACTGGTCGGTTCGCAGACCCGTGCCCGCGGCAACGCGGCGCTGGAGGCCGGCCGCGACCTCAATCTCACCACGCAGATGCAGGGTGATGGAAGCCTGCGTCGCACCACGCTGGACGTGGGCGGCGGCCTGTCGCTGGACGCCGGCCACGATCTGAACCTGACGGCAGTGACAGCCAAGGCCGGCGGCAGCGTCCATGCCACGGCCGGCAACGACATCAACCTCAACGCACTGACCACCACCGAACAGGGCGGCTGGGGCAGCAACCGCTACACGCGCGAAACCCTCAACGCCAGCGGCATCGAGGCCGGTGGCTCGCTGGGCATGCAGGCCGGGCAGGACGTGAACCTGCAGGCCGCGCAGCTGAAGGCCGGCGACGGCCTGGCCGTGGTGGCCGGGCGCGATCTCAACCTGCAGGCCGAAACCACCACCAACACCAGCCAGCAGCAGAGCCGTGGCAAGCGCTTCTCGCAGACCACGCAGAGCATGGACGAGACCGTGCACGGCACTTCGCTGCAGGCCGGCGGTGACATCGCGCTGGTGGCCGGGCGCGATGCCAACCTCACTGCCACGCAGGTCGGCAGCACCGACGGCGGCATCAGCATTGCCGCTACGCGCGACGTGAACCTGCTGGCGGCGCAGGAGGACCACAGCTGGGAGCAGGAAACCACGCGCAGGAAGAAGGGCCTGCTGTCGAGCAAGACCACCACCACTTACGACGCGACCCGGGACAGCCTGGTGGTGGGCACCACGCTCAGCGGCGAGACGGTGACCATCGGCGCCGGACGTGACGTCGTCGCGCAGGCGGCGCAGGTGGCTGCCACCGGTGATGTGGTGGTGGCCGCCACCCGCGACCTCACCATCGGCACGGCCACCTCCACGCACAGCGAAGAGCATGACAAGACCGTCAAGCGCTCGGGCGTGTTCGGCGGTGGTGGCTTCAACCTGACCATCGGCAAGAGCAAGCTGGAAAAGGGCCTGGAGATCGAGCAGAGCGCGCCACAGGGCAGCCTGATCGGCTCAACCGATGGCCGGGTCAACCTGAGCGCCGGCAACACGCTGCACATCACCGGTTCGGACGTGCTGTCGAAGACCGGTACGCAGCTGGTGGGCGGGCAGGTGGTGATCGACGCGGCACAGGGCACCACTGACGTACACCAGAGCACCAAGCAGAAGAGTGCCGGTATCAACGTCGGCCTGACCGGCGGTGTGGTGGATGCCGCCCTGGCCGCCTACGGTGCGGCCAAGGCGGCCGGCAATGCGCAGGATGACCGCCTGAAGGCGCTGTACGCGGTGCAGGCGGCCAATGCCGCCGCTGGCGTCGGCGGCGCCATGCAGCAAGGCGCTTCCGGCGCCACCGACGGCGTGAGCCTGCGCATCGGCATCGGCGCCTCCAGCTCCAGTGCCAGCCAGACCAGCCACGACCAGTCGGCGGTGGGCAGTACCATCCGCAGCCAGGGCGACGTCAGCATCGTGGCCACCGCCGGTGACCTGAGCATCATCGGCAGCCAGGTGAAGGGTGACAACGTGGCGCTGGCCGCGCGGGACAACATCACCCTGCGCAGCGAAGCGGAAGACCACACGCAGTCGTCGAAGAACAAGAGCGGCAGCGGTGAGATCGGTTTCAGCATCGGCGCGCAGACCGGTTGGTACGTGTCGGCCAGCACCGCCAAGGGCAAGGGCAGCGGCAACGGCACCACGCACGTCGAAACCGTGGTGGACGCCGACCGCAACCTGACCGTGATCAGTGGCAAGGACACCACGCTGCAGGGTGCCCAGCTGAGTGGCGACAAGGTGGTGGCCAGCATCGGCGGCAACCTGTCCATCATCAGCGAGCAGGACACCGAC
>NZ_JCAFRT010000010.1:0-169003 GCF_059368495.1 Stenotrophomonas sp. YJH_SMC_91
CTTGGGCTGCTTCCTCTGGGCGCAGGCCCTCGTGGAGGATGCGGCGAATAAGAAGTGCTCGACTATGGACGGTCAAACGGGCATTTTTATGGTGGTTCATCCGGGCTCTTTGGGGTCTGGAGAGGTGTGGTAACCACCATTCTCCAAAGATGTCCCGGATGAACAACGTACAGAGAGATCACAACTAACAGTCGACTCTACCCAGCCGTCTCTACCCAGCCGAGTCCTGCAGGGTCGCGCCCTAGTCCATGGGCTTGCTTGCCGTATCCACCCGCACGATCACCGACATGCCGGGGCGCAGCTGCGCGGCCAGCTTCTGATCCCTGTTGATCGATATCCGCACCGGCAGCCGCTGCACCACCTTGGTGAAATTGCCGCTGGCGTTGTCCGGGCGCAGCACGCTGAATTCCGACCCGGTAGCCGGCGCGATCTCCTGCACGCGGCCCCGCAGCACCTGCCCCTGGAACGCGTCCACCGAGAACGTGGCCGGCTGGCCGATCGCCATCCCCCAGGTCTGGCCTTCCTTGTAGTTGGCCACCACCCACAGCGTGTCAGGTACCAGGAACAGCAGCTGCGAACCGGCGGCAACGTACTGGCCCACGCGTACGCTGGCTTCGCTGATCTGGCCGTCGCGCGGCGCGTGGATCACCGTGTTGGCCAGATCGATGCGCGCCAGTTCCAGCTGCGCCTGCGCGCTCTCCACCTGGGCCTCCAGGCTCTTGCGCGCTACCTGGGTCGATACCAGGGTCTCCTCGGCGATGCGGATCTGCGCCTGCGACTGCTGCACGCTGGCCTGCGCCGAAGCCTGCGCGGTGCGGAACTTGTCGCGATCGTTGATCGATACCAGCTGCTGCGCGGCCAGTTCCTCGTAGCGCTTGGTCTCGTTGCGTGAGCGTTGCAGCTCCGCCTGCCCGGCCGACAACGTGGCGCGGGCGGAGGCAATCTGCGCACGGTTCTGCGCCTGGGACTGGTCTGAGTTGGCCAGGGCCGCGCGTGCGCTGTCCAGCGTCGCCTGCGCCTGGGCGACACGCTGCGCGTAGATGCGGTCATCGATGCGCAGCAGCGGCTCGCCCTGCGTCACATGCTGGAAATCCTTCACCAGCACTTCGGTCACGTAGCCGTTCACCTGCGGCGCCATCACCGTGATCTGGCCGCGCACGTAGGCGTTGTCGGTCACCATCACGCTGCTGGTGAACGGCCACAGGTGCCAGGCGCGCAGGATCAGCGCAATGCCCAGCAGGGCCACCACCACCATCACCACCACGCTGCGCGCGCTGGGCTTGAGGTACTTCGGCGCGACAGCGGGTTCTACCGGCGTGGGGGCAGGCGCCGCGTCGGTCGGCGGCGGTGGGGTCACGTTGTCGGCGTCGTCGGGTCGGGGCGGGACGGGAGGCATGGTCGAGAACTCAGCGGGGCGCGGCCGGCGTGGCCACAGCGGGGGAAGTGGGGTGGCGCTTACGCCATTGCTTGAGCACGGCGGTGCGCAGCGACAGCAGCAGCAACCAGCACAGGAAGCCGATGGCCAACCAACCGCTCAGTGTGAACACATCATTGAAGCCGCGTACGTTGGCTTCACGGCGCGTCGTCTGCGCCAACTGCGCGCTGCCCTGCGCGCTGCGCAGCACCGGATCGGTGATCTGGGCGCTGTACAGCTGCTGTTGGATGCGCAGGCGCTGTGCCACCACCGGATCGGCCGGGTCGAGCTGGCTGGTCAGCGCGCTGGAATACAGCTGCTCGCGATGCAGCTGGAAGGTCCCCAGCACGGCCGAGCCGGCCAGGCCGCCCAGCGTCTGCGTGATCGACAGCGTCACCAGGAAGGTGATCATGTGGTCCACGCCCTGTTTCAGCGCGGCGGAAATGCCGAGCATGATCAACGGGCCCATGAACATGCCGGCACCGACCGAGGCCAGGAACTGGCTGGCGTAGAAGTCGTGCGGCCGATCCATGCTGGTGCGGTGCTGGTCGAAGAACGCGGCAGCGCCCAGCAGCAGGATCGCCATCAGCAGCTGCGGGATCAGCCGTTTGGGCCCGAAAGTCAGTGCAGTGCCGGCGATACCGGTGATCACGCCGGCAAGAATCACCACGAACAGCGGCCGCAACTGATCAGGGCCCATGCCGAGCGTGCGCATCAGGTTGACCACGCCGTAGGACTGCTCGGTGGTCAGGAAGCGGATCAGGAAGGCGCCGACGATGAAATGCAGTACGGGCAGGCTGGCCAGCCAGCGTGTCTGCAGCAGCGGATTGCGCCGGTAGTGCTCGATGACGAAGGCGGTGGTGGACAGCACGATCGAGGCGACCAGGGCCCAGCCCAGCCACGGCGTGTTGAGCCACCAGCGGGTGTAGCCCTGCGCCAGCACGATCACCAGCAGCGCGACGGCCGGTGCAAGCAGGGCAAAGGTGAGGAAGTCCAGCGGTTCGAAGGCCTTCACCTGGATGCCGGGCGGCAGCTTCAGCACCACCACTGCCGCGAACGCGCACAGTGCCAGCCCGGCTTCGAAGGAATACAGCTGGTGCCACTGGCCGGTATCGACCAGGCCTGGCGAAACGATCCAGGCGATCGGCACCGCCAGCTGCGAAAGGCCGACGCCGACCACCAGCAGGTTGCCGGTAAAGCGGCGCGGCAGCGCCTGCAGCATGTACAGCGTGCCCAGTGTCGAACAGGCCGCACCCGCGAAGCCGCTGGCGGCGCGGGTCAGCATCGTGGTCTCGAAGCTGCCGACGAACAGGTGCAGTACCGCCAGCGCTGCGTACAGGCCCAGCCCGATCTCGGCGAACAGGCGGATGCCGTACTGCTGGCGGAACTTGAAGGCCAACAGGTTGGCGGTGACATTCACCATGGCATAGGCCGCCACCAGCCAGCTGCCCTGGGTCGGGGTCAGTGCCAGCTGGCCTTGCAGGAACGGCAGGTTGGCGGTAACCAGCGCATTGCCGAGGCCGCCGGTGATCGCCACCAGCAGTGATACCAGCGCATAGGCCGCGCGCCGATACGGCGGGTGCCAGGGCATCGATGCCGAACCGGGCATGGTCGGCTTTTCGTGCTCCTCCCAATCCGGAACCGGCTTCAGATACGGCTGGACCATCAACGGGCCTCGCTGGCAGCTCCCTGGAGACCCCCACGCAGCAGCTGCAGGGCGCGCCCGGCCAACTGGGCGCGCTCGTCGCGGGTCTTGCCGCGCAGGGCCGCACCCAGCATGCCCGAGATCAGTGAAATATCCGTCTTTTCCAGGTCGGCACGGCACAGCCCGGCGGCCTTGGCGCGCGCGATCGGTTCCTCCAGCAGGTCGCGCACGGTCTCGCGCGCGGCGCGCATGGACGGCACGTCCGAATCGACCGCACGCCAGTAATCGGCCAATGCCGGCGAATCAATGATGCGCTGGGCCATGCCCTCGAACACCTCGAACAGGGCGTCGTCGCGGTCGCCGAGCTGCTCGACCTGGCGCCGGATGCGGTCGACCGTGCGCTGCAGCAGCGCCTGGATCAGCGCGGTGCGGTCGGGGAAGTTGCGGTACAGGGTGGCGCGGCCTACCTGGGCGCGTTCGACCACTAGGTCCAGCGGGGCGGTGACACCGTGTTGGCCGAACACATGATCGGCGGCGTCGAGGATGAGGGCACGGCGGGCGGCGGCATCGGCACGTTGGGCAGTCATGGAATTATTTTCGGACAAAAATGTCCGATTGGCGAGACATTGGGTGACGGGATTGTCCGCTTGTTGTGGTACGCACATCTTTGTGACGAATGTGTGATGGCTTGGGTCGAAATGAAAACGGGGGCCCGAAGGCCCCCGTGGAATGGCGTGGGGGTCAGAGCCCTTTCCTTCGAGAAGGGCTGCGACCCCGCCGTGCGCGATCAGAAGAACGCGCGGATGCCGAATGCGACACCACGGCCTGGCAGCGGCGAGTAGTCGCGCAGCAGCGAGGTATGCGGGCGCACTTCACGGTTGGTCAGGTTGCTGCCATCCAGGAACACCTCGTAGCTGTTGCTGGCGTTGCGATCCCAGCGGTAGGCCAGGTGCGCGTCGACCAGGGTGTAGCCGTCGCTCGGGGCTTCGTTCTGGGCGACGTCCTTCTGGCGGCTGTAGCGGACCGCACCGACCGAAGCGCGCCAGCCGTCCTTCGACCAGCGCAGGTCGGCGCCGACGCGGGCCGGTGCGATGCGCGGCAGGTAACCGGTGTTGGCCAGCTCCACCGTGTAGTTGTGGTTGTGGTCGCCGTGCGGCACGGCGATGTCCAGGTTGCGGCTGCCGCTGCCATCCAGCTTGGCCTTCACGTAGTCGCCGAACAGGCGCAGATCCCAGTCACCGGCGCCGCCCTCGAACAGGTGCACCAGCGCTTCGGCCTCGGCACCGCGGAACACCGCATCCTGCTGCGTCCAGGTGCGCACCGGCAGGCCCTCGGTGATGCCGGTGTCGGCCAGGTAGATGAAGTCCTTGAACCTGGTCTGGTAGACCGACGCGGAGAAGTCCAGGCGCTCGCTGTGGGTGTGGATACCCAGTTCCACGCGCTGGCCGCGCTCGGTCTTCAGGTTGGCGTCGCCGATTTCCAGCGAACGAGTGGCGATGTGCGCGCCGGCGGCATACAGCTCTTCGTTGGTCGGTGCACGCTCGGAGCTGTCCACGCCGATGCGCAGGTCAACGGCATCGTTGAGCTTCCAGATACCAGCGGCAGACAGGTTGGTGGCACCGAAGGTGCGGCGGCGGTAGTCACCGGTCGGGTCCAGCTTGACCTGGTCGTGGCGGCCGCCCAGTTCCAGCTTGAACGGGCCGAACTGCTTTTCCTGCAGCACGAACAGGCCGATGTTCTTCGTGCCGGTATCCGGAACGAACGCCTCTTCGCCCTTGGCACCGAAATCACTGTTGCCGAACTGCAGGCCGAAGGCGCCGTCCCAGCCGCCGATCTGCTGCTGCACCGCTTCCAGGCGCGCTTCGATGCCGCGGTTGGTGAAGCGGGTCGACGGCGTACCGGCTTCCAGCTCCACGTGTTCGTAGTCGGTGTAGGCCACGCGTGCGTTGATGTTCTTCAGGAACGAGACCGGGTTGTAGATGCCGGCCTTGGTCTCGAAGCGGTTCTGCACCATGTCGATGCGCACGTCGTGCTCGTCGCCGCCTTCCTCTTCGTCGCCATGGTCGTGACCGTGGTCATGGCCATGATCGTCACCATCGGCGTGCACGTGCGCGCCATTGGGAATGCCGTAGTTGGTGCGGTAGGTGCTGGCCGATGCGCCGAAGTAGCCGCCGTCGCCCAGCCACGTTGCGCCGACGCCACCGGCGCGGGTGCGGATCGAGCTGTTGTCCAGGCGGCCGCGACGCGGCTCTTCACCCTCGGCCGCGTCATGGTCGTGATCGTGGTCATGATGATCTTCAAGGCTGTCGATCACTGCATAACCGGGGATGCGGTAGTCGTCGCCATTGCGGACCAGCCCATCCACGTGCAGCACGACATTGCCGCTGACGCCATCGAGGCGGAACATGCCGCTGCGTTCGTTGTTCACCGAATTGCCGCGCAGTTCTGCGCGGCCGCTCAGAGGGCGCTCCGGCAGTTCGCGCGCGATGCGGCCATCGACCACATTGACCGCACCACCGATGGCGCCGCTGCCGAACAGCAGCGTGGCCGGACCCTTCAGCACTTCGATCTGGTCGGCCAGGAACGGCTCGATGCTGGTGGCATGGTCGGCGCTGACGGTGGATGCATCCATGTTGCCCATGCCGTTGGACAGCACGGCCACGCGCGGGCCTTCCTGGCCGCGGATGATCGGGCGGCCGACGCCGGGACCGAAGAAGGTGCTCTGTACACCGGGCAGCTTGGCCACGGTATCGCCGAGGGTGCCGGCCTTCTGCTCGTCCAGGCGTTCACCGGCCAGAACCTCCACCGGGCGTGCCAGCGATTCTGCGTCGCCCTGCAGCGGCGACGCGGTGACCTGCACCGACGACAGTTCAGTCAGGTGGCGGTCACGATGGGAATCGTCTTCGCTGGCGGCGAAGGCAACGGTCGGAAGCAGGGCGGTCAGGGCCAGGGCGAGGGAATGCGGCTTCAACCGCGGGGTACGGGCGGGCATCGGTGGGTCCTTTGTTACACTGTATCAATCGCTGGGCGCACGCATCCCGTCAGCGGGACAGGGGGAGGGAAACCGTGCGGGTCGGGAAGGGATGTTATATTATTCCATAACGATTCGCCGACCCTGCTGGAAGTCATGTCCCTGTCCTCACGCCTGCGCCACCTGCTCGACCGTTTCGGCGCCACTGGTTCGATGCTGTGCGCGGTGCATTGCGCGGTGATTCCGGTGCTGCTGGCCGCAGCGCCCTCGTTGGGCCTGTCGTTCTGGCTGAGCGACGGCGTGGAACAGGCGCTGGTGGTGTTCGTGACCCTGCTGGGGCTGTTCAGCCTGGTCTGGGGCTACCGTCGCCACGGTGCGCTGCGTGCGCTGGGCTTCCTGATTCCCGGCCTGGTGGCGTTGTGGGCCGGCGTGCTGTACGACCCGTTGCACCACAATGCGGTGCCACACGCGGTGGTGATGACCGTCGGCGGCCTGCTGGTGGGTGTGGCCCATCTGGTCAACCTGCGCCTCAACCACGGTCACGTGCACGACGCCAGCTGCGCGCACTAGGCGCTCCATGGTAGGATTTTCGATCGTGCGCGGGGGCGCCCAGCAAGGCGGCCCCGCCGAACCCGTGTCAGTACGGGGTAACCAGATTTCACATTTGAGGAGTTGAAGACATGGGTAAGGGTGACCGCAAGACCGCCAAGGGCAAGCGCTACAACGCCAGCTACGGCAACGCCCGTTCGCACACCGCGAGCAAGGTCGCCGTAGGCGCCGCCGCTCCGGTTGCCAAGAAGACCGTGGCCAAGGCTCCGGCGAAGAAGGCTGTGGCGAAGAAGACCGTCGCCAAGGCCTGATCCGGCCCAGACCGGTTCAACGAAAAACGCGGCGCCTGGCGCCGCGTTTTTTTATGCACGTTTTTGTAGAGCCGAGCCCATGCTCGGCTGGCGCAATGCAGCCGAGCGTGGGCTGGCTCTACAACCGGATCAGCGCAGGGTGTTCTTCAGCGTTTCCGGATTGCCGTCGTTCGGCGCGGCCGGCACCTGCAGCAGGTGCGCCAGCAGCGGGTAGACGTCGACATTGTCGAAGCCATCGATCACCAGGCCCTGGCGGAACGACGGACCGCTGGCCACGAACACCGCGCGCATGGAGGGCAGGGCGTTGTCGTAGCCATGCGAGCCTCGATCCTGCCTGGCGCGCTTGGCGATCTTCTCCTGGTGAAGGGCGTCCCAGCCTTCATCCATGGCACAGACGATGGCCGGAACCCGCGGATGCGTGCCGTAGTGCCAGCGCGCCGGCAGGTTCTCCTTCTTCCAGCACTCGTAGTGCGTATGGCGGCCGAGCAGGGCGCGTTCCGCTTCCGCTTCGCGGCCCGCGACCGGCGCAAAACCTACCGACTGGCCCTGGCTGACATTGCGCGCGATGGCCGGATCGGCCATTGATTCGGTGGCGATCACGTGGCCGTCGGCGACACTGGCCATGCCGTGGTCAGAGACGACGATGATGTTGGTGGTCGCGACCAGGCCGCGCTGTTGCAGTCCATCGATCACCTGGCCGACGATCTGGTCGGCGCGCACGATGGCGTCGGCGTACTGTTTCGACTCGGGGCCGTAGTTGTGGCCTGCCTTGTCCACGTGTTCCATGTACAGCGTGGTCAGGCGCGGTGCATCGGCATCGGTCTGCGCCAGCCAGTCGAGCACGATGCCGGCGCGCTGCTCCAGTGGTTCCTTGCCATCGTAGACGCGCCACTGGCTGGGGCGCACGCCACGGATTTCCGACTCGCTGCCCGGCCACGAGGTGGTGGCGGTGCGCACGCCGACGTTCTCGGCGCCGACCCAGATCGGTTCGCCACCCCACCAGCCGCTGGTAGTGACCGCGTCGCGGTTGCTCAGTTCGAAACGGCCCAGGGTTGCATCGTCCATGCTGTTGTTGACGATGCCGTGGTGGTCCGGGCGCAGGCCGGTGACGATGGTGTAGTGGTTGGGGAAGGTCAACGACGGGTACGAAGGCGTCATCCAGCGCGCGCGTACCCCGCCGTCGATCAGTCGCTGCAGATTCGGTGTCAGGCCGCGATCCAGCGCATCGGCGCGCAGGCCGTCGATCGAGATCAGCAGCAGCTTCGGCGGTGCAGCCGTTGCAACAGTGGTGGGAACAGAGGCGGAAGGGGCGGGCGCGGTGGTGCAGGCGGCCAATGGCAGCAGCAGCGCCAGCGCGCAGGTCAGGCGTACGGAAGTCATCCGTCCATCATAGTGCGAGGTAATGACGCGCCCAAGACACGGCGCACTATCGCGCGCCGTGTCCGCGCATTTTTCCTTATCCCCGCGCCTGTCGGCGCGCCCCCTTCAACAGGAAGGGGGCCTTTCTCCAGACATAATTCCTGATGCTTCCATCCACGCATGGCGTGGATCTACCGTGTCGACCAAGGTCGACACCTACCAACAGTTGCGCAGAATGACGTCCGGACAGATCGCCGGAACCTGTCGAAGGCTGGGTGGGTCCGGTTGCAGGGGCGTGAGCGCCATGGATGGCGCGACCGAGCTTACAGGGACGTACTTGCAGCGTCCCCTGCAACCGGACCCACCCTGCCTCCCCCCAGGAAGCCCGCTGTTGCTGTTGCTGTTGCTCTAGCCTCTGCGGGTGCCGGGCGCAGCCCGGCCAGCCCTCTCAGGCGAACAGCGGTGCCTGGCGTTGTTCCAGCCGCAACAGCGCGGCCTTGGTTTGCAGTCCGCCGCCGAAACCGGTCAGTGCACCGTTGCTGCCGATCACGCGATGGCAGGGCAGGATGATCGGCAGCGGGTTGCGGCCGTTGGCAGCGCCGACCGCACGGGTCGCACTGGGCTGGCCGAGGTGCTGCGCCAGCTGCAGGTAGCTCCAGGTCTGGCCGAACGGAATCAACGCCAGCGCCTGCCATACACGCAGCTGGAACGGCGTGCCACGTGGTGCCAGCACGAGGTCGAAGCTGTTGCGCTCGCCGTGAAGGAACTGCAGCAGCTGATCGCGTGCTTCCGGCAGTGCATCCGGGGCGTAGTGCCAGTCTTCGCGGCCGCGTGCCGGATGGCGGTTTTCCGGGAACAGCACATGCGACAGGCCACGCTCGTCACCGGCGATGGTCAACACGCCGATCGGGCTGTCGAAACGATCGAACAACAGGGTCATGTCGGTTCTCCAACGAAGGTGCCGGACAGGTGCCACAGATGCAGCACGGCATAGGCGCGCCACGGGCGCCACGGTTGCGAGCGGGCTTCGGTCGCACGCTCGCTCAGGCGCTGGCCTTGGGCGTGGCCGAGGACCTGCTGCAGCACCAGGTCACCGGCGGGGAAGGCATCGGGCTGGCCAAGTCCGCGCAGCGCGATGTACTGCGCGGTCCACGGGCCGATGCCGGGCAGTGCCACGCAGCGCGCAACGAATTCCTCCAATGCCTGACCGGGCCCGAAGTCGAGCTGGCCGCTGGCGCAGGCAGCGGCCAGCGCACGCACGGTGGCGGCGCGGGTGCGCGGCAGGCCGATCGATTCCAGCGGCGCCTCAGCCAGTACCTCGGGCGCGGGGAACTGGCGATCGAATTCCGATGGCATGCCCGGCAGGTGTGCGCCATAGGCATCGACCAGGCGCCGCGCGAAGGTGGTGGCTGCGGCCACGCTGACCTGCTGTCCGAGCACGGCGCGTACGCCCACCTCGAAGCCATCCCAGCCACCGGGCACGCGCAGACCGGGACGTTCGGCGATGCCTCGCGCCAGCAGCGGTTCCTCGCCCAGCGCGGCATGCACCTGCTGCAGGTCGGCATCCAGATCGAACACGCGACGCACGCGGCGCACGATGTCGGGGATCAGGCGCGGATCGACCGCGCCCAGCTGCAGGCGCAGCTCCGGGCGTTTCGGGTCGGCGGTGACGCGCAGCAGGGTGGGGCGCTCGGGTGTGCCGAGCACGCGCTGGTAGCTGTCTTCGCCGATCAGTTCGATGCCGGGCAGGCTGCGCTTGCGCAGGAAGGCCAGCATGCGCGGGAAATCCAGCGGTGGACGGTACACCAGGCGCAGTACCAGGCAGCCGTCATCGGCGGCCGGCGGCTGATGCTGGCGACGCAGTGCCGTCGGTGCCATGCCGCAGCCCTGCAGGAAGGCGGTATTGAAGCGGCGCAGGCTGTTGTAGCCGGCGGCCAGCGCAACATCGGTCACCGGCAGCGTGGTCTCGGTCAGCAGCTGCTTGGCCAGCAGCAGGCGATGGGTGGCGTGGATCTGCCCCGGCGTCGCGCCCAGGTGTTCAACGAACAGGCGCTGCAGCTGGCGCGCGCTGAGGCCGATCTTCTGCGCGAGGTCGGCAACGGGCTGCTCCTGCAGGAAACCGCCATGGATCAGGGCGAGGGCACGCTGCACGGTCTCCCCGGCCAATGCCTGCTGTGCCTGCGGCGCCAGTTCGGGACGACAGCGCAGGCACGGGCGGTAGCCGGCGGCGGCGGCCGCAGCGGCGGTCGGGTAGTAGGTGATGTTGCGCGGCTTCGGTGGCGGTGCCGGGCACACCGGGCGGCAGTAGATGCCGGTGCTGCGCACGGCGGTGAAGAACACGCCGTCGAAGCGTGCGTCGCGGGCCAGACGGGCGCGGTCGCAGGCGGCGGTGTCGAGGGCGAGGGCGGTGTCCATGGCGCCAGTCTAGGCCTCTGGCGACGGCGATACTCGCCACATTCGGACATGGATGCTGAAGGGCGTCAGGCCGGGCTGCGCCCTGCCCCCGTGGTAGTGCCGGCCGCTGGCCGGCAACGGCAACAGCAGAAGCTGGTTTCCTGCGGCAGGGCGGGGTGGGTCCGGTTGCAGGGGACGCTGCAAGTACCCCTCCGGGGCCCGGCCCAGCCGCTGGCGGCTGTGCGTTCGGGCGCTTGCGAAGCAGTGCTTCGCAAGCAAAGCGCCCTCACCCATGTAGCTCGGTCGCCGCTTGCTCGTGTGCGCTGTCCTGCGCACACGGCAAGACCGGGGTTGGGCGTCCTGCCCAACCCGCCCGAGGCATGCCTCGGGCCCATGGCGCTCACGCCCCTGCAACCGGACCCACCCCGCCTTCGAGAGGTTCCTGCGACATGTCTTGCGGGCGTTCTGCGCTGCTGTTGGTGGGTGTCGACCTTGGTCGACACGCTTTTCCCAAGGGTCAGAAGGGGTTCAGTGCCACGCGCTGAATGCGTGCCCCGGACGGGTAGACTGTGGCTCTTGCTCACGTGAAGACCGGTTGCCCGATGTCCGCCAAACTCCGCTGGTTGCCCCTGTTGTGCCTTGCCCTGGCGGGCTGCAGCCAGCTGGAGAATCCGGGCAATGTCACCGCCGCCGACAAGGCCGCGCGGGCGCCGGCCAGCGATGGTGAGAACATGGTGTCGATCAATGCCGCCGATGCACCACCACCGCCGGCGCCGCCGCGCAGCCGGGCGGATCGGCCGTGGCCGCAGGCGCAGTTGGAGAATGGCCGCGCCTGGGTCAGCTGCAGTACCGAGTACGCCGGTGAGGCGGGCGATGGCGTCGAGCTGGAGGGCCTGCAGCGCGAACAGATCACCCAGGCACTGGCGCCGTGCGCCGAGCGCGGCCTGATGCGTGTGCGTTACGCCGGCAAGATCAATCCGGGCTTCGCCGAGATGATGTGGCGACTGGCCGTGGTCGCTGACGAGCAGAAGATCCACAAGCGCATCCTCGACTTGGATTCCAGCGGCGGCCAGGTGGAATCGGCGATTGTCGCCGGCGACAGCATCGGTGAATCGGGCTGGACGATCTGGGTGCGCGAGGGCTCGATCTGCCACAGTGCCTGCGTGTTCGTGCTGGCTGCCGGTGACAACCGCCTGCTGTCGGGCAAGGTCGGCATCCACCGCATGATGCGGATCAGCTCCAAGGCCACCTCGCGCGCGGAACTCAACCGCGAGCTGCACGAGGTCTACGACAACGTGAAGGACTACCTGCAGCGCAACGGCGTGGCGGTGGGTGTGGCCGACCTGATGATGACCGTGCCCAACCGCAGCCTGCGCCTGCTTACGCAGGATGAGCTGCGCCAGTACGGCCTGGACGGCACCAACGCGGTGCAGGACGATCTGGAACGGATCAAGCAGATGCGGGCCTGTGGTGACGACTTCGTGCAACGCAAGGACGCGTTCCTGATTGCCTTCGACCAGCAGTGCAAGCGCGAAGGCGCCGACATGGAATCGATCAACAGCTGCGGCCAGGCACTGAAGCAGCGCTTCGGTTTCCCGGATGCGGTGTGCCCGGAAGAAAGCCCACTGTCGGAGATCGATGTGGCAACGCTGCCACCGGCACCGTCGGAGCCGCCGCCGGTGGCCGAACAGGCGCCAGTGAACACCGCCGCGCCCGCCGCGCAGGCTGATGCGGCAGCGGTGGAGGGCAACGCCCCGGCACGCTGACGGCATAGTCACCGCGCTGGCGTAGACTGCGGTTCTCTCCAGAAAACCGGCGGTGTCCATGAAGCGCGTGCTCCTGCTGCTGTCCCTGCTGCCCCTGACCGCATTGGCGCAGGCACCTGCGCCGGCCACGCCTGCGCCGGCCACGCCTGCACCGGCTCCGGCACGCCCGGCCCCGGCCTCGCCAGCGGCTGCGAAGCCAGCCACCGCCGGTGCTCCGGCGTTGACCGCTGCACAGCAGGCCCAGGTGCAGAAACAGGATGCCGAGATGGGCGCTGCTGCACTGAAAGCCGCACAGCTGGTCGATGCCAACCGCGCCGGCGAACTGTGGGATGGCGCCTCCGCCGTCGCGCGCCGTGCAGTACCGAAGGCCGCATTCGTCAGCCAGCTGACCACCGAGCGCACGCGCCTGGGTGCGCTGGCTGGGCGTGGCCAGCCCACCATCACCCGGGTCAAGTACAGCGCAGGTGCCGCAGTGCCGGAAGGGCTGTACATCAACGTCAGTTTCCCGACCCGTTTCGCCAACAGCGCGCAGCCGGTGCGCGAGCTGGTCTCGTTCCGTTTCGACGAGGACCAGGTGTGGCGTCTGGCCGGTTACAGCCTGCGTGCGTCGGCACCCTGAGGAGATGAATGATGGCAACTGAATTGACGATGCTGGCCTGGTCGGTCCTGCTCGGCTTCGTTTACATCTTCGCCACCTCCACCGTGGTCACCCGCGAGCGCGGGATGAAGTGGAATGCCTCGGCACGCGATGGCGACGCAAAGCCGGTCAGCCCACTGGCCGGGCGCCTGCAGCGTGCGCAGGCCAATTTCCTGGAGACGTTCCCGTTCTTCGCCGCCGCCGCCATCGCGGTGGTCGTGGCCGGTCGCGGCAACGACACCACTGCACTGGCGGCGCAGGCCTACTTCTGGGCGCGTGTGGTCTATCTGCCCCTGTACGCCGCAGGCGTGCCCTACGTGCGCAGCCTGGTGTGGCTGGTGTCGCTGCTGTCGATCCTGGCGCTGGTGTTCGCACTTCTGTAAGTCGGCCTGATCCAGATCAAGGCCGCTCAGGTGCGCGGCGCTATGCTGGCGCGGACTGAATCAACGGCAGGAGGCGCGCATGCGCAGGATGGACGTGGTGGTGGTCGGCGCCGGACCGGCAGGTCTGTGCTTCGCGCGCGCGCTGGCCGGCAGCGGGCTGCAGGTCGGGCTGGTCGAAGTGCAACCGCGCCAGGCCCTGGCCGAGGCCGCCTTCGATGGCAGGGAGATCGCGTTGACCCATGCCTCGCGGCAGAGCATGGAGCAATTGGGTCTGTGGCAGCGCCTGCCGCAGGCCGAAGTCGCTGAACTGCGCGATGCCAAGGTGATGAACGGCGGCTCGCCGTTCGCGCTGACCTTCGCCAGCAGTCAGGTCGACGGCCAGCCGCTGGGCTGGCTGGTACCCAACCATCTGATCCGCCGTGCCGCATGGGATGCGGTGCAGGGCCAGGACGGCGTGGAACTGTTCGACGGGCGCAAGGTGCAGGGCGTGCAAGCCGATGCGCAGGGCCACGTTGTCAAACTCGATGACGGCAGCCAACTGCATGCGCGGCTGCTGGTGGCCGCTGACAGCCGCTTCTCCGCCACCCGCCGCATGCTCGGCATCGGTGCGCAGATGCGCGACTTCGGCAAGTCGATGCTGGTGTGCCGCATGCAGGTCGAGCGCGACCATCGCCACACTGCCTGGGAATGGTTCGGCTACGGCCGCACGATGGCGCTGCTGCCGCTCAACGAGGGCCAGGCCTCGGCGGTGATCACGCTGCCGCCGCGGCAGATCGACGCGCTGCTGGCGATGGACGAGGTGGCCTTCGGCGAGGCCATCAGTGCTTGCTTCGAACATCGGCTGGGTCGGATGCAGCCGGTGGCCACGCCGCAGGCGTATCCGCTGGTAGGTGTGTACGCGCACCGTTTTGTTGGCGAGCGTTCGGCGCTGATCGGCGATGCCGCCGTCGGCATGCACCCGGTCACCGCGCATGGCTTCAACCTGGGCCTGGCCAGCGCACAGCGGCTGGCGCAGGGCATCGTCGCGCAGCAGCGTCGCGGTGCCGACATTGCCGCCGCCGGCATGCTGGCCAGCTACCAGCGGGGTCACCGGCTGGCGTCGCGGCCGCTGTACGAGGCCACCAATGCGATCGCCAGCCTGTACACCGACGATCGCCGCCCGGCGCGACTGCTGCGGGCGGCCGGCCTGCGCCTGGCGCAGGGCGTGGCACCGTTCAGGCAGCTGATTGCCTCGCACCTGACCCAGCGCGTAGCCTGAACAGCCTCACATCAGCCGGCGGCCAGCACCCGGATCTGGCTGTCGGCGAACTCGACCACCTGGCCTGCGCGGATCTTGCAGGCCTTGCGCAGTTCGACTTCGCCGTCGACCCGCACCAGGCCTTCGCTGATGACCATCTTGGCTTCGCCGCCGCTGGTGACCAGGTCGGCCAGCTTGAGCAGCTGCTTGAGTTCGACGTAGTCACCGTCGAGGTCGAATTCGAGAATCTGCATGGAGCGGGGTTCCTGGGAAGAGGGGCGCAGGCCAGCGGCCGGGCCGGGAAGAGGGCGCGTATTGTGCGCCAGCACGGGGCATGACGGCACGCGCACGGAAAGCTGTACGCCTCGTTCAGGATCAATGCGGTATCATCCCGCTCTGAGCGAGTGAAATCTCCTCCGACCGAGCAGCGCCAGGGCACGCGATAAGAAGGGCGCCCAAAGCGCGGACCATCCCTTTTTTATCGCACTGCCAGGAAGACGGCAGTGCCTTCGGAGTTCCCCATGTCCCAAGATTCCCAAGCGCCGCTGCAGTTCGCGCAGCTCGGCCTGTCCGAGCCCGTGATGCAGGCGGTCACCGCCATCGGCTACGAAACCCCGTCGCCGATCCAGGCCGCCACCATCCCGGCGATGCTGGAAGGCCGCGACGTGCTGGGCCAGGCCCAGACCGGTACCGGCAAGACCGCCGCGTTCGCGCTGCCGGTACTGTCCAACATCGACCTGCAGCAGATCAAGCCGCAGGCCCTGATCCTGGCGCCGACCCGCGAACTGGCCATCCAGGTCGCCGAGGCGTTCCAGTCCTACTCGTCGAAGATCCCGGGCTTCCGCGTGCTGCCGGTGTACGGCGGCCAGCCTTACGGGCAGCAGCTGTCGGCGCTGCGCCGTGGCGTGCATATCGTGGTCGGTACCCCCGGTCGCGTGATCGACCACCTCGACCGCAGCACCCTGGACCTGTCCGAGCTGAAGACCCTGGTGCTGGACGAAGCCGATGAAATGCTGCGCATGGGCTTCATCGACGACGTCGAAGCGGTGCTGAAGAAGCTGCCGGAGCAGCGCCAGGTGGCCCTGTTCTCGGCCACCATGCCGCCGCAGATCCGCCGCATCGCGCAGACCTACCTGCAGGACCCGGTGGAAGTGACCATCGCGGCCAAGACCACCACCTCGGCCAACATCCGCCAGCGTTACTGGTGGGTGAGCGGCATGCACAAGCTGGATGCGCTGACCCGCATCCTGGAAGTCGAGCCGTTCGACGCGATGATCATCTTCGCGCGCACCAAGGCCGGCACCGAAGAACTGGCCAGCAAGCTGCAGGCCCGTGGCCTGGCCGCTGCCGCCATCAACGGCGACATGCAGCAGGCCCAGCGTGAGCGCACCATCGCCATGCTGAAGGAAGGCAAGCTGGACATCCTGGTTGCCACCGACGTGGCTGCGCGCGGCCTGGACGTGGAGCGCATCAGCCACGTGCTGAACTACGACATTCCGTATGACACCGAAAGCTACGTGCACCGTATCGGCCGTACCGGTCGTGCCGGCCGCAGCGGCGAGGCGATCCTGTTCGCCACCCCGCGCGAGAAGGGCATGCTGCGCCAGATCGAGCGCGCCACCCGCCAGCCGATCGAAGAGATGCAGCTGCCGAGCGTGGAAGCGGTCAACGACACCCGCATCAACAAGTTCACCTCGCGCATCAGCGAAACCCTCGGTGCCGGCGGCCTGGACTTCTACCGCCAGCTGCTGGAGCGCTTCGAGAACGAGCAGAACGTGCCGGCCATCGAGATCGCCGCCGCGCTGGCCAAGATGCTGCAGGGTGACACCCCGTTCCTGCTGCAGCCGCCGGTGCGTGCCCCGCGTGAAGAGCGCGCCCCGCGCGAGCGTTTCGACCGTGGCGACCGTCCGGAACGTGGCGATCGCTTCGACCGCAACGAGCGTGGTCCGCGCTTCGAGCGTGGCCCGCGTCGCGACGACGCCGAAGGTGGTTTCGAGCAGCGTCCGCGCCGTGAGGTTCCGCCGCGTGGTGCACCGGAGCAGGGCATGGAGACCTACCGCATTTCGGTGGGCCACCAGCATGGCGTGAAGCCGGCCAACATCGTCGGCGCCATCGCCAACGAAGCGGGCCTGGAAAGCCGCTTCATCGGCCGCATCGACATCCACGACGACTTCTCGCTGCTGGACCTGCCGGCACAGATGCCGCCGGACGTGCTGTCGCACCTGCAGAAGGTGTGGGTGTCCGGCCAGCAGCTGCAGATGCGTGCGCTGGCTCCGGGTGAAGACACCAACCCGGCCCCGCGTCCGTTCAAGCCGCGCTTCGACAAGCGTGGCCCGGGCGGCCCGGGTGGTCCGCGTCGTGGTGGCCCGGGTGGTCCGGGTGGCCACGGTGGCGACCGCGGCGGTGACCGCGACAGCCGGCCGCCGCGTCGTGACGGCTTCAAGCCGCGCGGCCCGCGCAGCTTCTAAGCCGCACCCGCAGCCGTCCATAACAACGCCAGCCCCCGGGCTGGCGTCCAGGAAAAGGGGACGGAGGGGATTAAGTCGTAAATGGCAGGCCATGCGCTTATGCCGAAAACGACTTAATCCCCTCCGTCCCCTTTTTCGCATGGCCCACACATTGCCGGTCATAGGCTGGGCCGGTTCCAAGGCAGGTTGTCACCGCAGCACATTCGGGGGGATCCGGGATGGGTAGAAGTGGCACGGACCAGCAGAGCCGGCGGGTGCCGATGACCCGTGGGCTGGGATTGCGCTTTGCGTTGTTGACGGGCATGGCGATCGGGTTGGTCGCGTTGTCCGCGTTGATCCAGGAACTGCAGGCAGCCTCGACGGCCTGGATTGCCGGCCAGGGGTACTGGTCACGAGGGCAGCAGGATGCAACCGCTGCGCTGAGCCGCTACCTGGCGCGTGGCCATGCCCAGGACCTGGACGACGCGCGCCAGGCGCTGCGGATTCCATTGGGCGATCTGCAGGCCCGGCTGGCGCTGGAACAGGCGGTACCGGACGAGGAAAAGGCCAGGCAGGGCTTCCTGCAGGGTGGCAACGCGCGCGCCGATATCCCACGCCTGGTGTTCTCGTTCCGCTATGCACGCGACATCGGTGCATTCCGGGAAGCAACCACGCTGTGGCGACAGACCGACGATGATCTGTTGGCCGTGCAGCGGCTGGTTGCCGAGCTGCAGTCGGGGCACGCCCAGGGCGTGCTGCCAGCGGCGGACCGCGATCGGTACCTGCAACAACTGCGTGATCTGGACCGGCGGCTGCAGGTGCAGGCGCAGGCATTTTCGCAAGCGTTGCTGCGCATGGCCACGATGGTACGGATCGCCACGCTTGTGGTGGGCGGGTTGTCGGTGCTGGCGATCAGCCTGATGGCGGTGGCCCTCGCGCGCCGCGTCGGCAAGGACCTGACCGAGCATGAAAGCCGCTTCCGTGCGGCCTTCTACCAGGCCAATGTCGGCATGCTCAAGCTCGACACCGACGGCAAGGTGATCGAAGCCAACCAGGCGATGGCCGACATCCTCGACTACCGACGCGACGTGCTGCTGCAGATGTCGCTCGGCGATCTGTTGATGGAAGGCGAACTGGTCATCGATGGTGTCGGCCGCATTGACTGGGATCGGCAGCTGCGGCCGAGTGAGCTGCGCTTCTGCCGCCGCGATGGCAGCCTGGTGTGGGGGCGCTGGAGTGGTACCGGTGTGCGCAGCGCAGGAGGCGGCCTGTCGGTGTTTGCGATCATCGAGGATGTCAGCCAGAACCATGCCCTGGCACGCGAGATCGAACACCATGCCAGCCACGATCCACTGACTGGCCTGATCAACCGGCGCGAGATCGAGCGGCTGCTGGAACGTTCGCTGCTGCAGGTGCGCAGCGACGGCGGTACGCATGCGCTGTGCTACATCAACCTGGACCACTTCAAGCTGGTCAACGACAGCTTCGGCCACGCCGCCGGTGACCAGATGCTGCGCAGTTTCGCCGACTACCTGGTGGCCGCGGTACGTGACGGTGACTGGGTCGGCCGCCTGGGCGCCGACGAGTTCGCTGTGTTCCTCGCTCATGCCGGGCAGGACGAGGCCAAGCGGGTGCTGCAACGGGTGATCCGCAATCTGGGCCAGGCCACGTTCCCGATCAGCGAGGGCAGCCCGCAGCTGAGCTGCAGCATCGGCGTGGTTGAAGTCAGCGCCGACGCCCCCGATGTGAACTGGCTGATGAGTGCCGCCGACAGCGCCTGCTATGCCGCCAAGCAGGCCGGGCGCAACCGCGTGCACTGCTTCAATGAGAACCGCATGGCGCTGGAGGAGCGGCGGCAGGAGGCCGAGCGCCTGCAGGGCGTCAGCCTGGCGATGGCCGAGAATCGCATGCTGCTGTATGCGCAGCGCATCGCCCGCGTGGGCGATCCGTCCTACCTGCACTACGAGGTGCTGGTGCGCATGCGTGGTACCGATGGCAGTCTGCATCTGCCCGGCCAGTTCATGCCGGCGGTGGAGCGCTATGGCATGGCAGTGGCGCTGGACCGGCACGTGCTCGGGCTGCTGTTCCGCCACCTGCAGGTGTGCCCGGCGCACGTGCGCCAGCTGGGCCTGTGCAACGTCAACGTGTCCGCGCAGTCGATCGCCGAGCCGGGATTCCTCGCCTTCGTCTGCGACCTGCTCGAGCGCAACCGCGCGCTGGCCTCCAAGTTGTGCTTCGAGATCACCGAGACCGCGGCGATCAGCAACCTCAGCCAGGCCCGCGCCTTCATCGATGCGGTGAAGGCACGGGGGTGCCGGATGGCGCTGGATGACTTCGGCTCCGGCCTGTCTTCCTTCGGCTACCTGCGCCAGTTGCCGGCGGACATCCTGAAGATCGACGGCGCCTTCGTGCGCGACATGGATACCGACCCGGTCAGCCACGCCACGGTGCGCGCGATCAGCGAGCTCGGGCGCGAGCTGCAGATGGAAGTGGTGGCCGAGTGGGTGGAGACCGCCGAGGTTGCCGGTGCGCTGACCCGGCTTGGCGTGCAGGGGCTGCAGGGCTATGCCATCGAACGGCCGCAGCCGCTGGAGCGGCTGACCCTGGTCGATCTGCGCCCGGTACGGCTGGTCGCGGTGAAGGGGCCGCCGGCGGCTGGCTGAACCGCGGGCGCCGACTTTGGTCTACACATGCGTGGCGTGCCCGGCTGCGATAATGCGCGCCAGGGGCGGCGCGCAGTGGGCGCGGACGTAAGCAGGAACAGGACGTGGCGTGGGCGGCAGGCAGTGGCGGTATGGAACAGGAGCGGTGCTGGCCGTCCTGATGGTGTGGTTGGCGTTGCCGTGGCCGCTTCAGGCTGCAGAGGCCGTGCCGGGCCATGATTATCTCCTGGTCGGCGGCGCTACCGACGAGCCGACGCCCCACCGCGCATGCACGCCGGAGATGCTGTCCGGCGCCCGCCAGCAGGTGCTGGTACCGGCTCCGCCGCAGGGCTGGTCAGGCCAACCGCAGGCGCTGGACGTGTTCAACGTCTTTGCCGGTGAAGTGCGCGTCCAGCATGGCGACCGCGAGATCTGCGGCAACATGCACGATGCGCGCACCCGCGATTCACGTTTCCGGGCTGGCATCGGCCTGGTGGCCGTGCCGCCGGCCGGCAGCCATGAGCCGTTCCTGGTCTCCTGGCAGACACCGCTGAAGGCACGTTGGGTACCGACCCTGCGGCTGGGCGCGCCCAGCCCGGTGCAGCAGAACGACACCGCCCGCCTGCTGGTGCGCGCGGCCTGCATCGCGGTGGCGATCGCGCTGGCGCTGTCGGCGTTGATGGCCTTCCTGACCACCCGGGACCGCAGTTTCCTGGTCTACATCGCCGGCACCACCGTGATGGTGCTGTGGCAGGCCATCCTCGGCGGGCTGAGCGGCTATCCGGAACCCTGGCTGCCGGTGGGCGAGCACGGCGCCTGGTGGATGCTGGCGCTGACCGCTGCGACCCAGGCACTGGTGCTGCCGGCGCTGTGGCGGCTGAACGGAGGCGACCGCGTGCTGCCTCGATCGCGCCCGGCCCAACTGGCGGTGTTGTGGACCCTGATGGCGCTGGCCGTGCTGGTGCCGTGGCTGCGCTGGGAGCATCTGGCCTGGGTCGCGAAGGGCTTGCAGGTGTCCTATCTGTCCGGATGTGGCCTGGCACTGATGGTCGGCGTCTGGGCACGCTGGCGCGGCGACCGTTGGGCACAGGCGGGTCTGGCCGCGCTGGCACCGATGCTGGTACTGATCATCGCCGATGCCTGTGGTGCGGCGTGGCTGCTGGAATACCGGGTGGAGGCGCTGCAGCTGGCGGTGACCTGGCTGTTGATGATGGCCGCGTATGCGTTGAACCAGCGGCTGGGCCGGCTGCGCCAGCAGCGTGATGAACTTCGCCAGCTGGCCGAGACCGATGGCCTGACCGGGCTTCCCAACCGTCGCGCCGGACTGCAGCAGCTGGCCCGCCATCTGGAACGGGTGGACCGTGAGCGCGGCCCGCTGGTGATCGGCTTCCTCGACATCGACCTGTTCAAGGACATCAACGACCGCCACGGCCACGCAGTGGGCGACCAGGTGCTGGTGGCGGTGGCGCGTGCCCTGCGCGCGGCGGTGCGCAGCCAGGACGAAGTGGTGCGGATGGGCGGCGAAGAGTTCCTGCTGCTGATGCCCGGCATGCCGCGCGAGGCGGCGTCGGCGCGGCTGGACCGCCTGCGCCAGCGCATCACCGAGGCTGGCCAGGCCCTGCAGGTGCCGGGGCTGGAGGTGACCGCCAGCATCGGCCTGGCGCAGTGGCGACCGGGCGAGGACGATCTGGCCGGGCTGCTGCGGCGCGCCGACCATGCCATGTACGTGGCAAAGCGGGCGGGCCGCAACCGGGTCTTCGACGGTGAGGAGCTCGATCCGCCCGCCCTGGCATGAAGCGCAGCGGGCGGCGATGCCGGATAATGGGCCGATGACCACCCGACTCAACAAACATATCGCCGACACCGGCTTCTGCTCCCGCCGCGAGGCCGATCGCCTGATCGCCGCGCGCCGCGTTACCGTCAACGGCCATCCGGCCGGTACCGGCGCGGTGGTGGGCGAGGAAGACCAGGTGCTGGTCGACGGCCAGCCGCTGCGCGCCCGCGTGGCACGCAAGCCCGGCGCCCGCCGCCACGTCTACATCGCATTGAACAAGCCGGTAGGCGTCACCTGCACGACCGAAACTTCGGTCAAGGGCAACATCGTCGACTTCGTCGGCCACGAACAGCGCATCTTCCCGATCGGCCGCCTGGACAAGGAATCCGAGGGGTTGATCCTGATGACCAGCAACGGCGACATCGTCAACCAGATCCTGCGCGCCGAAAATGGCCACCAGAAGGAATACCTGGTGGCGGTGAACAAGCCGGTCACCGATGAGTTCCTGCGCGGCATGGCGCGCGGCGTGCGCATCCACGACCAGATGACGCTGCCGTGCAAGACCTCGCGCATCGCCAAGTTCGGCTTCCGTATCACCCTGCAGCAGGGCCTGAACCGGCAGATCCGCCTGATGGCCGCCGAATTCGGCTATCGCGTGACCCAGCTGCGCCGCGTGCGCATCGACAACATCAAGATCGGCGCGCTGAAGCCGGGCCAGTGGCGCAACCTGACCGAGCAGGAACTGCAGGGCCTGCTGCCGAAGCAGCTGGACTGGTAACGCGCGGTAGTGCCGGCCGCTGGCCGGCTGCTCCAGGCATCGAATGAGTGCGGGATGCCGGCCAGCGGCCGGCACTACCCGTCGTGCGGTTTACGCGCCGGCATCAGCTAGACTTTGCAGTGACCTGCCGGAACGTGACGCTGCATGATCAAGCCCGACAAGCCTGCCAACGAAGCCCTTCGGCTCCAGGCGCTGTACCGCTACCGGATCCTTGATTCGCAGCGCGAGAAGTCATTCGACGACCTGGTGGCGATCGCCAAGGCGGTCTGCGGTACCTCGATGGCAGCGGTGACCCTGATTGACGTCGAACGGCAATGGTTCAAGTCGATCCAGGGCATCGACGCGGCGGAAAACCTGCGCAGCGAATCGATGTGTGGCCACGCCATCCTGCAGCCGCACCAAATCATGGTGGTCGAGGATGCGTTGCAGGACATCCGCTTCCACGACAACCCGGTGGTGACCGGCGACCCGCACATCCGCTTCTACGCCGGTGCGCCGCTGATCAGTTCCGATGGCCTGCCGCTGGGTACGCTGTGCGTGTTCGATGCACAGCCGCAGCACCTGCCCAGCGACAAGGCCGAGGCGCTGGCCGCGCTGTCACGGCAGGTGATGCTGGTGATGGAGCTGCGTCGTTTCGCGCTCGACATCCAGAAGCACATGCTGGAACGCGATGACTACGAGCGCCTGCTGTCGGAGTACCAGGACGTGCTGCTGGCGCAGAATGCCGACCTGGCCGAACAGAGCCGCACCGATGCGCTGACCGGCCTGCCCAACCGCCGCGCGATGGCAGCGGCACTGGAAGAGGCGGTGGCGGAGATCGATGGGCAACCGGGAGTAGCCTGCGTGGCCCTGCTGGACATCGATCATTTCAAGCACATCAATGACTTCCAGGGCCACGCCACCGGCGACCGGGTACTGGCTGAGCTGGGCGTGCTGCTGCGTTCGCATTTTGCCGGCCGTGGCATGGCCGCGCGCTATGGCGGGGAGGAGTTCGTGGCGGTGATGCCGGGCACTGATCTGCGCACGGCCGAACTGCAATGCGAGTTCCTGCGCCTGGCCGTGGCGGATCTGCCGCTGGGATTCCCGGTCACGATCAGCATTGGTGTGGCCCAGCACCAGCCCGGTGAAAGCGTGGATGAGATGCTGGCGCGCGCCGACAAGGCGCTGTACCGGGCCAAGGGCAACGGTCGCAACCGGGTGGAGCTGGCGGGCTGAAACACGGCGGTTCGCGCGCTGAACGCATGCGACGCGTGGATGATTCGATGCCGCTCCAGTAGATCCACGCCATGCGTGGATGCTCTTCCCGTTTCACTTGGCGTCGCAGCTCCTGCGATCAGAACCGGCCAGCATGACGTCCCTGTTTCCACGGACACCAGCCATGCTGCAGACCCTGGCCATCGCTCACTATCGCTCGCTGCACGGGCTGGTACTGCCGCTGCAGCCGTTGAACGTGGTCACCGGTGACAACGGCAGTGGCAAATCCAGCCTGTACCGCGCGCTGCGCCTGCTGGCGGAAACCGCCCAGGGCGGCGTCGCGGCGGTGCTGGCCCGCGAAGGGGGACTTGGTTCGGCGCTGTGGGCCGGCCCCGAATCCATCGATCGCCGGGTCGCGGCCGGCGAGATCCCGCTGCAGGGCGGGCCCCGGCAGGCGTCAGTGGGGCTGAAGCTGGGATTCACCACCGACGAGTTCGGCTATGCCATCGACCTGGGCTACCCGCCACCCAGCCGTTCCGCGTTTGCGCTGGATCCGCAGATCAAGGCGGAGGCGATCTGGGCCGGGCCGTTCCTGCGCAGCGCCAACCTGCTGGTCGATCGCCGTGGGGCAATGGTGCGCCAACGCCATGCGCACGGCTGGGATCTCGTGGATGACCGGTTGTCGCTGTTCGACAGCCTGTTCACCCAGGTCGGCGATCCGCAGCGCATGCCGGAAACCATCGCCCTGCGTGAGTACATCCGTCGCTGGCGCTTCTACGATCATTTCCGCAGCGACGCCGATGCCCCGGCGCGACAACCGGCGATGGCAACGCGCACGCCGGTGCTGCATCACGACGGGCGGGATCTGGCGGCGGCCTGGGTGACCATTCTCGAGATCGGAGATCCGGTTGCGTTGGCACGCAGTGTCGATGATGCCTTCCCCGGCGCCACGGTCGGCTTCGAAGAGCTGGACGGTCGACTGGCCCTGCGATTCCACCAGCCCGGGCTGCTGCGGCCGTTGTCGATGGCCGAATTGTCTGACGGTACCCTGCGATTCCTGCTGCTGGCCGCGGCACTGCACACGCCGCGGCCACCGCCGCTGCTGGTGCTGAACGAGCCGGAGACCAGCCTGCATCCGGACCTGCTGCCGGCGCTGGCGCGGCTGATCATCGCCGCCAGTGCGCGCAGCCAGGTGTGGGTGGTGTCACACGCCAGCCGGCTGATCGCGGCGTTGGAGCAGGCGCCGGGCTGCCACTCGCTGCATCTGCACAAGGAGCAGGGCCGCACGCTGCTGAGCGGGCAGGGCCTGCTGGATGCGCCGGCCTGGCATTGGCCGCAGCGTTGAGACATCGATCCGGATCCGGTAGATCCACGCCATGCGGGGATGCACTCAATCGGCGATGTTGCGTGCTTCGGCCGTGCCAAGGATTTCCGGGTGCTGCACCGGCTTGCGGCGGTTCAGCAGCGGATGCAGGAACACCGCGCCGACAATGATGGCCACGCCCAGGTAGAACCACGGCGTGACCTCGTGCTGCTCGCGCAGCAGCACCACCGCCAGCACCACCGCATAGACCGGCTCCAGGTTGGTCACCAGTTGAACCGTATAGGCGCTCAGGTGGCGCAGCGCGACCAGGGCCAGGGCGAACGGCAGCAGCGTGCAGAACCCGGCCAGCACCAGCAGCAGGATGCCGTCGTGCAGATTCGGGACCACCCACAGCGGGCTGGCCAGTGCTGGCAGCAGGTAGGGCATCAGCGGTGCCAGCAGGGTCAGGGTGAGGGTGCCGGCCCCCAGCTCCAGGGCGGTGACCGTGAGCGGATCGGCGTGGCTGACCATGCGCTTGTTGAGCGAGCCGAACACCGCTACCAGCAACGCCGAGATCGCGCCGATCAGTACACCCAGGCGCATGCCATCGGGCACGCCACCCACCACCAGCGCCACGCCCGGCAGTACTGCCAGGCCGAAGGCCAGTTCACGCAGCTGGAACGGCCGCTTGGCCACCCACGGTTCGATGATCGAGGTGAACACCGGCGCCAGCGCGATGCACGTGGCGGCCACCGACGCGTTGGCCAGCTTCACCGCACCGTAGAACGTCAGCCAGTGCAGGGCAACCAGTGCACCGATGCCGGCGTAGCCGGCCACCAGCCGCAGGGGCAGGGTGCGCAGCCCGCGCCACACCCGTGGCAGCAGCGCCAGCATCGCCGTCACCAGCAGCATGCGCCACCACACCAGCGGCAATGCGGGCAGGGTGATCAGCTTGCCGAGGATGGCGGTGACGCCCCACAGCAGGACACAGAAGTGGATCTGCCACAGCGCTTTGCGGGTGTCGGGTGTGCTCATCCGCCTATTGTGAGGCAAGGCGAACGTCGCAGCGCTACCCGCGTGTGGGATCGCTGCCCTGGTCAACCCGCCGCTGCAGGGCCATCGCCGCCGCCGGGTTGCGTGCCTTGCCCGCGCCGATGCACAGCAGGTAGACCTCGCGCGGGGTTTCCGGAGCTGGCGCGGCCAGGCAGGGCAGGTCATCCACCGGTTCGCCGCGTGACCAGCGGTGTGCGCGTTCGGCCCAGCGCTGCTGCACGGGCGCCGGCAGACCCTCGTTCAAGCGGGCCTGGCTGCGCTTGATCCGCGCATAGACGAAGCCGGCACTGACATCGCCGTGCAATGGCGCCTCGTCGCTGTCCTCGATCACCAGCGCCACGCCGTGGCGGCGGGCGGCGTCGACCAGTGCCGGGCCATGTGCCTCGGCGTTGCGGACCTCCAGCGCATGCTGCAGCGGCACCCCTTCCAGATGCTTCGGCAGCTGTGCCATCAGCCGTTCCAGTGCTTCGGCGTCGGCCGGATGCCGTGGATCGAACTGCCACAGCAGCGGGCCCAGCCGGTCACCGAGCGCAGTCGCCGCCTGCAGGAAGGGCGCGGCCGCCTCGACCGTGCTGGACAGGTCGCGGCGCTGCACCAGGTAGCGTGGCGCCTTCATCGAGAACCTGAAGCCTTCCGGCGTCTGCGCGGCCCACTGCGCGCACTGCGCGGCGGTGGGCGTGCGGTAGAAGGTGCCGTTGATTTCGATGCAACGCAGGGCACGGCTGGCATGGGCCAGTTCTTCACGCTGCGGCAGGCCCACGGGGTAGAAAACGCCGCCGCGCCATTCGGGAAACACCCAGCCACCGATGCCGCAGCGGATCGCTCCGGCGGTCACTGGCCGTGGTCCGCGCGCCACGGGTCGTAGCTGCCGAACCACCACAGGTAGCCTTCCGGGTCGGCGCAGGCATAGCCACGGCCGCCGTAGTCCTGGTCGGCGATGTCGATGACGATTCGGGCACCGGCGGCCTTGGCCCGGGCGTAGTGCGCGCCGGCATCGGTGACGATCACGCAGGCACTCTGCGTCTGGCGGCCGCCGACCTCATCAGGCATCGCCGCATGCTCGCTCCACGCGCTCTGGTTGCTGGCCGAGCCCAGCATGATCATGCCGGTGCCGAAGGTCAGCTGCGCATGGAACACCGTATCGCCATCGGCGTAGACGGCCTGGGCATGGAAGCCGAAGGCGCGCTGCAGCCAGTCGATGGCAGCCTGCGCATCGCGGTAGCGCAGGCACGGAATGATGGTGGAGCCGCTGCTCGGTTGGCCGTTCTCGCCCATGACACCCCTCCTATGGCACAGGGCAGGGTGCAACGCAGAACGTTACCATCCCGCGAAACCCCGGTGACGGCCTGCACATGGCCGCCACCCCTGTTCGGAGATCGTGCTGGATGAAACCCTGGATTGGAGGAGCCGTGCTGCTGGCGTGCACGACCATGGCGAGCGCTGCCACCCCGGCGCAGCTGCAGGAGCTGGATGCAACCGTCGAGCGCGTGCGCGCGCAGTTCGACGTGCCCGGTATTGCGGTGGCGGTGGTCAAGGATGGCGAGGTGGTGCTGGAGCGCGGCTGGGGCGTGCGCGAGCAGGGCAAGCCGGAACCGGTGCAGGCCGATACGCTGTTTGCCATTGCGTCCAACACCAAGGCGTTCACCGCTACCTCGCTGAACCTGCTGGCCGAGGACGGCAAGCTGAAGATGGACGACAAGGTGATCGACCACCTGCCGTCGTTCCGCATGTCCGATCCGTTCGTGACCGGCCAGATGACGATCCGCGACCTGCTGTCGCATCGCAGCGGACTAAGCCTGGGCGCCGGTGACCTGTTGTTCTGGCCGACCACCTCCTACAGCAATGCCGAAGTGGTGGAGCGGCTGGGCAAGGTGCCGCTGAAGGGTGGATTCCGCGAGGGCTATGCGTACGACAACATCCTGTACGCGGTCGCCCAGCAGGTGATCGAGCATGTTTCCGGCATGAGTTACCAGCAGTTCCTGCAGACCCGCATCTTCGACAAGGTGGGCATGGCCGGTACGCGCTACAACGCCGATCACCTGAAGCCGGGCGACAAGGCCGCGGTCGGCCACGCCAAGTACGATTTCAAGGACCTGCGCACCGTCGCGCCGCTGACCTGGTCGAACAATGCCGGCGCCGGCGGCATCTATTCCAGCGCGCACGACATGGCGCGCTGGATGCAGGTGCAGCTGGCCGAAGGCAAACTGGCCGACGGCACGCCGTTGTTCTCCGAGAAGAGCCAGCAGCAGATGTGGCGGATGATCACGCCGCAGTCGATCCCGGCGCCGAGCGTGCCGGAGCTGGCACCGGCGCGGGCCAACTTCGCCGGCTATGGCGAAGGCTGGAGCCTGAGCGACTACCGCGGGCAGAAGCTGGTCTGGCACACCGGTGGCTGGCCGGGCATGGTTTCGCGGCTGACCCTGGTACCGGGCGAGAAACTGGGCGTGGTGGTGCTGACCAATCAGGAAGTGGGCGCGGCGTTCAATGCGATCACCCTGAGTGTGCTCGATGCCTACCTGGGCGGTGAAAAGCATGACTGGGTGGACGCCTATGCCAAGGCCGTGGCCAAGGGACAGGACAAGGCCGACGAGGCGTGGGCCAAGCACCAGAGCGCGCGCGACAAGGGCAGCAGGCCGTCGCTGGCGCTGGCCGGCTACACAGGCATGTTCCGCGACCGCTGGTATGGCGACATGCAGGTCAGTGCCGGGGGCAAGGGACTGCGCCTGCGCTTTGCCAGGACCGCGCAGCTGAGCGGACGCCTGGAGCACTGGCAGCACGACACCTTCATCGTGCGCTGGGACGACCGTTCGCTCAACGCCGACGCGTTCGTGAACTTCAGCCTGGACCCGGACGGCAAGGTGCGCGAGGTGCGCATGCAGCCGATTTCCGACCTGACCGATTTCAGTTTCGATTTCCAGGACCTGCTGTTCACCCCAGTGAAATGACGCCGCCGGGCGTGGCCCGGCGCTGACGTTTGACGAATCCGATGGGTAGTGTCGGCCGCTGGCCGGCAACCTCATGATCCCCGGATGCGTCGCAAGGGTGCCGGCCAGCGGCCGGCACGACCGCAGCCGCAGCGATCGTCGGCCGGCGTACACATGCGGCATGGGATACTCCGCCAGCTAAAGATGGCGAGGGAATGCGATGTTCCGTTGGTTTGAATCCCTGATTCCGGTGTTCCCGCCCGTGGACGGGCGGATGCCTCCGCGCAAGGTGCTGCCGTTCTACCTGCACTACCTGCGCCCGGTGTGGCCGGTGCTGCTGGCCACGCTCATCGCCGGCCTGCTGCTGGCGCTGGTGGAAGTGGCGATGTTCGATTACCTGGGCCGCATCGTCGACATGGTCGCCGAGCAGCCCGGTGCCGACTTCTTCAAGCGCCATGCCAACGACCTGGGCTGGATGCTGTTCATCACGGTCATCGCGCGTCCGATCCTGGTCGGCCTGCACAACCTGCTGGTCAACCAGGCCATCGTGCCCGGCCTGAGCAACCGCTCGCGCTGGTTGATGCACAACTATGTGGTGCGGCAGAGCCTGAGCTTCTTCCAGAACGACTTCGCCGGCAGCGTCGCCAACCGGGTGATGCAGACCGGTACCTCGCTGCGCGAGTCGGCGGTGCAGATGGTCGATTCGCTCTGGTACATCGTGGTCTATACCGGCACCGCGCTGTACCTGTTCGCGCAGGCCGACTGGCGGCTGATGGTGCCGCTGATCCTGTGGCTGCTGGCCTATGCGGTGATCATGGTCTACTTCGTGCCGCGCGCGAAGGAACGGGCCTGGATTGCGTCCGAAGCGCGTTCCAAGGCGATGGGCCGCATCGTCGATGGCTACACCAACATTCCCACGCTGAAGCTGTTCGCCCATGGCGGGCGCGAGCAGGCCTACGTGGCCGAGTCGATCCAGGAACTGGCGGTCAAGCACCGCGCGCAGACCCGGGTGACCACCGGCATGGACCTGACCATCGCCATCGTCAACGGTTTCCTGATCGCCGGTACCTGTGGGCTGGCGCTTTGGCTGTGGAATGGCGGCCACATCACCGTCGGTGCGATCACGCTGGCGACCGGCCTGGTGATCCGCATCCACAACATGTCCGGCTGGATCATGTGGACCATCAACGGCATCTTCGAGGACATCGGCACGGTGCAGGATGGCATCACCACCATCGCCCAGCCGCTGACCGTGCAGGACCGCGAGGATGCAGTGCCGTTGCAGGTGACCCGTGGCGGCGTGCATTTCCAGGACATCCACTTCCACTACGGCAAGAAGGGTGGCGTGATCGCAGGCCTGGACCTGGTGGTGAAGCCGGGCGAGAAGATCGGCCTGGTCGGTCCTTCGGGTGCCGGCAAGTCGACCCTGGTCAATGTGCTGCTGCGCCTGTACGACCTGGAAAGCGGCCGCATCCTGATCGACGGCCAGGACATTGCCTACGTCACCCAGGAAAGCCTGCGCCAGCAGATCGGTGTGGTCACCCAGGACACCTCGCTGCTGCATCGCTCGATCCGCGACAACCTGCTGTACGGCCGTCCAGACGCGACCGATGAGCAGCTGCGCGCTGCGGTGGCCAAGGCACGTGCCGAAGCCTTCATCGATACGCTGGTGGACGGGCAGGGGCGTCGTGGCTACGACGCACATGTCGGCGAGCGCGGCGTGAAGCTGTCCGGCGGCCAGCGCCAACGCATCGCCATTGCCCGCGTGCTGCTGAAGGACGCCCCGATCCTGGTGCTGGACGAAGCAACCTCGGCACTGGACTCGGAAGTGGAAGCGGCGATCCAGGACAGCCTGGATGAGCTGATGGGCGGCAAGACGGTGATCGCGATCGCGCACCGGCTGTCGACCATCGCGCGCATGGACCGGTTGGTGGTGATGGACCAGGGACGCATCGTGGAGACCGGCACCCACGCCGAACTGATTGCGACCGGTGGCCTGTACGCACGGTTGTGGGCGCGACAGACCGGTGGATTTGTTGCTGCCGATCAATGATCGCTTCGGGGGCGGATCCCTTTCCGCAGGAAAGGGCTCTGACCCCAGCGTGTTTCCGGAGACCTGCATGATCCGCCCCCTGCGCTCCCTGTTGCTGGCACTCAGCCTGGTTGCCACGGTTGCCACGGCTGCGCCGGCACCCATGGACGGCGACCAGCTCGAGCAGGTCGTCCTGCTCAGCCGTCACAACCTGCGCGCGCCGGTGGTAGCCTCCGGCGCGCTCGCCAACGCGACGCCCGAGACCTGGCCGCGCTGGGAGGTGGCACCGGGCGAGCTGACTACCAAGGGAGGCGTGCTGGAGGTCTACATGGGCCGCTACATCGCCGAGTGGCTGCGCCAGGCACAGCTGTTGCCGGTGTCGGGTTGCCCGCAGGAGGATGACTTCCACGCGTACGCCAACAGCCTGCAGCGCACCCAGGCCACCGCGCAGTTCTTCGTTGCCGGTGCTTTCCCGGGCTGCCATGTTTCGGTCGAACAGCGCATGCCGTTGGGCTCGATGGATCCGTTGTTCGATCCGGTGATCCGCCGCGACGACGCGGCATTCCGCACGCGCGCGCTGGAGTCAATGCAGCGAGCGCTGGCCGCAGCGGACCTGGCACCGGCTCTGTCCGTGGTGGAAGAGATCACCCGCTATCCGCAGTCGGCGGCATGCAAGGGGCACAGCGACTGCCATCTGGCGCTGGCCGATACCACCTTCAGTACGGAACCGGGCAAGGAGCCTCGCGCATCCGGATCACTGGCGCTGGCCAGCGGGCTGGTCGATGCCTTGTTGATGGAGCACTACCAGGGCAGTGGCATCCCCCGCGAAGGCTGGGGCCGGTTGACCACCGAGGCGCAGTGGCAGGCGTTGGCGCAGATCCGCAACCGCTACCAGGACATCCTGTTCGGAACGCCCGAGGTGGCGCGGGATGTGGCCGCTCCGCTGCTGACAAGAGTGAATGCGTTGTTCGACGACCCGGCGTCGCCGAAGGTGACCCTGCTGGTCGGTCACGATTCCAACATCGGCTCGGTGCTGGCGGCGTTGGGAATCAGCGACTACAGCCTGCCGGGGCAGTACGAGAAGACACCGATCGGTGGCCTGCTGCAGTTCGAACGCTGGCGTGATCGCCACAGCGGGGTGGAACGGATCCGCCTGGCCTACGTCTACCCGACCACCGCGCAGCTGCGCGATGCGCTGCCGCTGGCCAACGCGCAGCCGCCGGGCCGCGTCGTGCTGCGTGTGCCGGGGTGCGCGGCTCAGGGGTGCACCGTCGCCGAGTTCCAGCGCCTGCTGCATCCGAAAGCCCGCTGAGGCGCGCTGCTAACGCAGCGGCGTGCGCACGATGCCCTGCGTGGCCATCAGCGTAAGGTCGCCGCCCAGCCGTGGCGAGTGGAACGGGCCGCGTGCATGCGCGGCGTCGAACACGCCGCCGTCAGGTGAGCGCAGGCGGTAGAACTCGACCCAGCCGCTGGCCTGCAGGGGCAACTGGGCAACGCCGGTGTGCTGGTTGAACCATGCAGGGTCCTTGCTGCCTTCGATGACGCGGCGGGCAAGGCGGTCAATTGCATGGTCCTTGCTGGCATACCAGTCCTGGCCGCGCAGCCGCGCCAGCTCGGCCATCATCACCAGTGGCGCCAATGCGTAGTCGTGATAGTGCAGGGCCCGTTGCCCGCGGGCCATCTCCAGCGGCAGGCTGCCATCGTCCTGGATGTCATCGATGCCCTTCTGGAACGCGGCGTGGCCGGCCTGCCACAGGGCGTCGTCGTCGGTGGCCAGTCCGGTGGCCAGCACGCCCAGCCCGCCCCAGTGGTAGTGGTTGTTGCGGCGCCGTTTCGGATTGTCCCAGTACGCCAGATTGGCCCGTGCCAGCTTCTGCAGCCACGGATCGATACGCGCACGCTGCTGCGGGTTGGCCTGGTCATGCACTTTCAGGTAGGCCATTGCTACCGCATCGAGCATCCACTGCCGCATGTAGAACGACTGATCGTTGTTGACCCGGATCATCTGCCCGAGCATGGCGCCGTCGTCGGCCCACGCACCCAACCAGCTCAGCGTGCACTGTGCCGCTGCCGGGTCACCGTTGCGCAGGTAGTCATCGCTCATGCGCGCCACGTCGGCGGCATAGCGGTCCAGCGGTGCAGTGGCGTCCTTGTTCTGCTGGTTCAGTACCGGGTCGATGATCGAGCCGACTTTGTCGGTGTAGTAGCCAAGCGCGCGGATGTCCAGCTGGCCGGGCGGCGGCGCGGGGCAGGCGGCGAAGGCACCCGCACTGGCCAGCAGCGTGGGCAGCAGGGCGAGGCGCAAGGGGAGAGACATTGGAAACCGGCGGAAGGGGGAATCCGGCGAACGATGCGCCTGGCCATGTTGCCGGCATGTGATGCGGAGATGGTCTGGCGATCCCCCACAAACAGATCGGCCCGGGTTTCCCCGGGCCGCTCCGCTTCAACTCACACCACCCCGATCACTCGATCGGCTGGTCCAGCATCAGCTGGCGTGCGAAACGCACCGGCGGTGCGCCGTAGGACAGTACCTGGTCGTGGTACGCCTTCAGGTTGAACTTGTCGCCCAGCTTCTCCTGCACCGCCTTGCGGGTGTCGAAGTGTTCCTGCGCACCGACGAAGTAGGTCGGTAGCTGTGCCGAGGTCAGCTGTGCACGCACCCACTTGCCCGCCGCTTCGCTTTCCTGCTGGAACGCGTCGTGGGTCATCAGGTGCATTGCCTTCTCGCGATCCCAGTTGTCCACGTGCACGCCCTGGTCGAGGATCGCGTTGGAGATCGTGCGCAGGTAGAACTTCAGCTGCACCAGGTGGAACAGCGGGTCGTTGTTGAGGTAGCCCTGCTCCTGCATCATGCGCTCGGTGTAGACCGCCCAGCCTTCGGCGAACAGGCCTGAACGCAGCACCGCACGCAGGGTGGAGGGGAACTTGGCCGAATGCCAGCCTTCCAGGTAGTGGCCCGGGGTGCCTTCGTGGATGCTCAGCAGGTGGATCATGCGCGAGTTGTACTCACGCAGGAACGAGTCGACCTGCTTGTCGTTCCAGTCGTCCGGAATCGGCGACACGGCGTAGAAGGTCTTCAGGTTCTTGTCCAGCGGACCCGGTGAATCACAGTAGGCCACGGCCACGCCACGCTGGAATTCCGGCATCAGGATGATGTCCACCGGCGCGTCGGGCAGCGTCATCAGATCGTGCTCGCGCACGAACGCGGTGGACTGCTCCAGTGCGGCCTTGGCATCGTCGACGACCTTGTCGCGTGCCGGCTTGTCGGCGTAGGCCAGCTCCAGCGCAGCTTCAATGGCCTTCTGCTGCTGCTCGTCGGTCGGCTGGGCCGGCATCTCCGGCGCACCCGGCTTGTCCTTCAGCACGGTCTGCGCGATGCCGTACATGTCTTCGCGCACGCGCTTGAGTTCGGCGCGTGCACGCTCACCGATCTCCTGGCGCGACAGCGAGGAGCTCAGCGCGAACTTCAGCTTCTGGTCGTACTTTTCCGCACCGATGCGGAAGTCGCCCTTGGCATTCGGCACCAGGGTCTTGTCCAGCCAGGTCTGCTGCTCGTCCACCGCCTTCTTCAGGCCGTCGATGGCGGCCTGCAGACGCTGCTGGTCGGCCTGCGGCAGTTCACCGATGTGGGGGGTGATGAAGGTATCGACGATGCTGAGGATGCCCTTGTTCTGCTTGGCCACCGTCTCGGCATGGATCTTCGGCACGCGCGCCGGATCCAGGTTCTCGCGGGCCTGGGCGAAGATCGCCGGCAGCTTTTCCATGCGCGCGGTGGCCGACTTCAGGCGCTCCGGGAGCGGCGCGAACTCGCGCGCCATCAGGCCGTAGATCGCGCTGCCGGCGATGCCGTTGTACAGCTGCGGGTCCCACTTGCCGGACTGCAGCACTTCGGCGTTCCATATTTCCGACTGCAGCTGGTTGCGCAGGATCGCTGCGTCCACCTGGTTCTCGCGGCCCAGCTTGGCCACCTCGATCTTGTCCAGCTCGCCCAGCAGCGCCTTGTAGGCGGCCAGGGTCTTCTGCTGGCCGGCGGCACTGAGGTCGTCCAGCTCGCTGTCGTAGCGGTGGTCACCGATCTGGGTAGCGCTGACCGGCGACAGCTGCATCCAGGTGTCCAGGGCGCGCTTGGACAGGTCGGCGAAGGCGGCATCGACCGCCGCGTCACCGGCCTGCTGGCTGGTGGCCGGGGTGGAAGCGTTGGTCGGGGCGTCGGCCGGCTGGCAACCGGCCAGCGCGGCGACCAGGGCGAGGGCAAGAAGATGCGGGCGCATCGGCGTTCCTGTACAGGGTCAAACCCTGAGCATAGGGCCGCGTGGCTGCTTTGTCCCCGTGCCATAGGATTACCATGGGCGCAGACAAGGACCCTCCAAAGGAGCGCAGAACATGGAATACCAGGGAAGCTGCCATTGCGGCAGGATCGCATTCACCGTACAGGCCGGGGCGCCGATCAGCGACGTCATCGACTGCAACTGCTCGATGTGCCGCCGCCGTGGCAGCCTGCTGTGGTTCGCCCCGCGCGAAGCGTTCCAGCTGAGCACCGATCCGGCGGACGTGGCCACCTACCACTTCAACAAGGCCCACATCGACCATCACCATTGCCGCGAATGCGGCATTGCCCCCTACAGCGAGGCGGTGGATCCACGCAGCGGTATGCCGATGGTGGCGGTGAACGTGCGCTGCGTGCCTGCAGTGGATCTGGCCACGCTGGCGGTGACCTCCTACGACGGGGCCGCACTGTGAGGCCGGTGCGCGCGTGGACGTGCATGGCAGCAATGCCGGTGCTGCTGCTGGCGCTGGGCGCCTGCGCCAAGCAGGGCGACATGGCGGCGGATGCGGGCGCCACGGCGGCCGAGGCTGCCATCGCTTCACCGGAAGGCGCATTCCTCGCCTACGAACACGACGTGCAGGTGCAACTGGAAGCGGCGCAGATCGCACCGCGCATCCAGCAGGTGGCACAGGCCTGCCAGAGCGCGAAGTTCGGTGACTGCGCGGTGCTGCAGGTAGACCAGCGCAGCGGCGAGCAGCCCAGCGGCGAGGTCAAGGTGCGGATTGCACCGAAGGGCACCGAGCCGTTGATCGCGTTGGCCGGTGAGGGCGGCACGCTGCAGTCGCGCAACACGCGTGCCGAGGACCTCGCGCAGGCCGTGGCCGACACCGCGCTGACCAAGGCGCGGCTGGAGAAGGAACACGCGCGGCTGCTGGCCTACCAGGACCGCAAGGACCTGAAGATCGAGGACCTGATGGCGATCACCACGCGGCTGTCCGAGATCGAGGCGGGTGTCGAGCAGGCCAGCAAGGATGCCGCGCAGCAGCGCCGGCGCATCGATACCCAGCTGGTGACGATCCATTTCGATACCACGTCCGGCCAGCGCAGCCGCAGCGAGATCGGCGAGGCGCTGAGCGAGTCGGGCAGCATCCTCAGCACCAGCGTTGCGTTCCTGATCCGAGCCGTTGCCGCGCTGCTGCCGGTGGCGGTGCTGGCCTTGATCGCGGCCTGGGGTGTGCGGGCATGGTGGCGCCGCCGCCGTCGCAAGCTGCCGCCCAACCTCTGAGATGGGGGCTGATGCCGGCAGCCCGCCGGCATCAGCCCTCGTCGGTCTCGTACTCGACGAACACATCCAGCTCCAGCGCCAGTTCCTGCACTGCGTCGCGCACCTTCTGCGCGGTGCTTTCATTGCCGACTTCCACTTCCAGCTCATGGATGCCCGGGCCGATGTCGTCGGACAGCCCGGCCGAGCTGGAATCGTCGTCGTCCATGTGCGGCATCAGATCGTCGGTTTCCTCGACATGCTCGATGCCCTCCAGGCCGAGCAGCAGGTCGCTGATGGCACGGGCGTCGTCTTCAGTTCCGGTGATGCGCAGTCGCAGCATGGCCATGGCGTAGGTACGTTGTGGAGTTGCCTGCAGCCTAGCCAGCGCCGGGCAAAGAACGGGTGAGGGTGCAGTCAGGCGCGTGTGGCCGGGCGTCCGAGCAGGCTGTCCGGCAATGCGGGAATCGGTGTGCGTTCGTCCTGCGCCTGCTCCAGCAGCCAGTCGATGAACAGGCGTGCGGCCGGGCTGGGCGGTTGTCCTTCGGCATGCACTACGTGATACGCATAGCGCGCCTTCAGTGCCGGGCCGGGCAGGCGCACCACCTCGTAGCGCTGCAGATAGGGCTGGGCGATGTGGGTTCGCGCCAGCACCGCGCCCATGCCATACACCGCTGCACGCATCGCATCGGTGCTGTCGGCGAAGGTGTGCATGGGCGGCAGCGGCGACGGCGTGCGCACGCCGGCGTGGCGGAACCAGTCGCGCCAGCCCTGCGGCGACAGGTCGGTGAGCAGCGGCAGGTCGGCGATGCGCGCCGGATCGACCAGCGTTTCGACGCCGGCCAGTGCCGGTGAGGCGACCGGGAACAGGTAGTCATCCATCAGGTGCTGCGCACGCAGGCCGGGCCATTGGCCCAGGCCGTAGCGGATGCCCACTTCCGGGCCGTTGTCGTCATAGCGATCCAGCCCGCTGCCGGTATGCAGTTCGATGCGGATGTGCGGGTAGGCCTGGGTGAAGCGCGGCAGCCGTGGCAGCAGCCAGCAGTAGGACAGCGAGCGCAGCGTGGTGATCCGCAGCGGCACGCTGTCGGCATCCGGCTGCAGGTGATGGGCGACGGCCGCGACATCGGTGAAGGCGGCGCTGGCGGCGTCGGCCAGTTGCCGGCCCTCGGCAGTCAGGCGCACGCCACGCGCGTGGCGCAGGAACAGGCGCACCTCGAGCACCTCTTCCAGGCGGCGCACGTGGTGGCTGACCGCGCTGGCGGTCAGGTGCAGCTCCTGCGCGGCCTGGGCGAAGTTCTGGTGGCGCGCGGCGACCGCGAACACGGCCAGTGCGGGTAGCAGGGAAGGGCGTAGCAGCATGTCGAGCCTCAAACCATATTTGTGGCTGGCAGCGATACTACGCGCTTGTGCGGCGGGCGTCTGCGCCTGATCCTATTCCCCTTGGCGAGGAATTGACGATGTACGGAGGCAAGGCATGAATGCGGTCCCACAGGCGGCCGAGCGCGATTGGCGCACGCCGCTGGAATTGACCCTGTTGGGCGCCATCTGGGGCTGCTCGTTCCTGTTCATGCGGGTGGCGGTGCCGTCGTTCGGCCCGTTCGCGCTGGTCGAGGTGCGGCTGGTGCTGGGTGCGCTGGTGCTGCTGCCGTTCCTGTGGCGCGCCCGCGCGCAGTTCCCGCCGCGGCGCTGGCTGTGGCTGGCGCCGATCGGCCTGATCAACTCGGCGTTGCCGTTCGTGTTGTTCGCCTATGCAGCGGAACAGGCGCCGGCGGCGATCGGCGCGATCTGCAATGCGATGACCGTGCTGTTCGCCGCGCTGATCGCCTTCCTGTTCTTCGGCGAGAAGATCGGCATGCGCCGCGCCGGTGCCTTGCTGGTTGGCTTCGCTGGCGTAGTGGTGCTGGCCACCGCCAAGGTTTCCGGCCTGAGTATCGGCACCGCGGTGCTGGCCGGTGCGGCGGCTTCGCTGCTGTACGGCCTGGGCGTGAACCTGGTGAAGCGGCACATGACCGGCCTGCCGTCGGCGGCAGCGGCGGCGGCAACGCTGTCGTGTGCCTCGCTGTGGATGCTGCCGATGGCGGTGAGCCACTGGCCGCAGGCGGCGATTCCGCTGAAGGCCTGGGGCGCGGCCGTCGCACTGGGCGTGGCCTGCACCGGGCTGGCGTTCCTGATGTTCTACCGCCTGATCGGCCGTATCGGCCCGTCACGGGCGTCGACGGTGACCTACCTGATTCCGCTGTTCGGCGCGGCGTTTGCGTGGTTGTTCCTGGGGGAGGCGGTGACGGTGCAGATGTTGATTGCGGGTGTGTTGATTCTGGGTAGCGTGGCGGTGAGCCAGAAGGGCTGAGGAATTGGCGTTTTGCGCGTTGCGCGTGCTGAAGGTGCTTCACTGTTCATGGGCGTTACTTTTCTTTGTACGCAAAGAAAAGTAACCAAAAGAAACGTTCCGCCGGCCGCGAGCCGGTGCTGCGCACCGGTGCCCTGCGCTCCTCGGCCCGTCGAGGGACGGCGCGGGAACTCGCTGCGCTCAGACACCCGCGCCTCTTCGCCCTCGCCGGACCTGCGGTGCTCGGCTCGCTCAAGGCGGATCCAAGATCAAAGGCAGAAGCGGTCGCTTCGCTCGCCGGGCCCGGCCCGGCACTACCATGCATCGTCGTGCAGCTGTGGCTCTTGACCTTGGGTCCGCCTTGAGTGAGCCGAGCATCGCAGGGGAATCAGGGGCGAAGAGGTGCCGATGTCTGAGCGCAGCGAGTTCGGCACCGTCCCCTGATTCACCGAGAAGCGCAGGGGACCGACGTGCGAAGCACGGCGGCTCGCGACCTGGCGGCGCGTTTCTTTTGGTTACTTTTCTTTTCGCGCGAAAAGAAAAGTGACGCCCATGAACAGTGAAGCACCTTCAGCACGCGTCACGCGCAGGAAACCATCAGCGCACCGGCACCGGAATATTGCACAGATCGATATGCCCGGCCGGACGCTTGTAGAAATCATCCACGCGGTTGCGCCGCGCCTCCACCGTATCGGCGAAGGTCTTCGAGTCGGTACGCAGTACCTGGATCGGCGTGCGCTCGGCTGCCGGCACATCGCTGGCGCGGCGGATCGACACGATCGGCGTGCGCAGTTTCGGGTCTTGGTAGAAGCCCATCGGCGCGGGCCCGCGCGGTGTTGCGCTGAGCAGTTCCATGCCCTTCAGCACGCGGCCGACCACAGTGATGTTGCGGTCCAGCTGGCGCGGCGACTGGCCGGTCACCACGTACAGTTCGGCACCGATGCTGCTGTCTTCCTCGTTGCTGCGGCCGGCGCCGAGCATGCCGTAGCAGTGCGCCAGCCAGGCCTTGCCGGCCTGCGGGTCCTGGCCCACCGGGAAGCCGTCGACGAAACCGGTCTGCGCGGCCCAGCCATCGCGGTCGGGCAGCACGCTTACCTTCAGGCCCGCGCTGGCACGTTCGAATTCGGCCGGCAGCTTGCGCGCGGCACTGCCGAACGGCCTGGCCTTGGCCGCGTCATCGGCGTCGGCATCGCCGAACTGCACCACGAAGTTGTCCTGTGAGCGGTAGATGCTGGTGCCGTCCCAGAAGTGCTCATGGGCGAAGGTCTGGATGTTGGCGACATGGCGCGGGGCGAACTGCGGCGCCAGCTCGATGATCACCCGTCCAGCCGGCAGGTCCATGTACAGCAGGTTGGCCGGGTCCGGGGTACGCCAGTCGCTGGCCGCGGAGGCATCAAGGATCTGCTGCGGGCTGCGGTAGGGCGTTGCCGCGCTGGCCAGCGAGGGCAGCAGGCAGGCCAGGGCGAGGGCGGTCAGGGCAAGACGGCGACGGTGCGGCATGGGATCCCCGGAACATGAACGAGGCTTCGATTCTGCGCGAGCGGCCCGGCCACGCCAACCGGCACGATGACTAACGACACATTCGCTATACCGAACTTCGTACTACTGTGGACTTCAACGTAGTGGAGGGCCGGTCATGTCCGAGGACGATGTCCAGCTGAAGAAGTTCCAGAAGGAGCTCAGCGCCGGAACGGTGTCGCTGGCCCTGCTGGCGGTGCTGGCCCGGGCCGGGGAGCCGCTGTACGGCTACCTCATTGCCAAGGAGCTGGAGCGGGTGGGCGAGGGCGTGCTGAGCGGCAAGCAGAGCGCGCTGTACCCGGTGCTGCGCAACCTGGAGGCTGCCGGTCTGCTGGAAAGCCACGTGGAGCCGTCCAGCAGCGGTCCGCCGCGGCGCTACTACCGCATCAATGAACGTGGCCGCGAGGTGCTGGCGCAGTGGCGCCACGCCTGGCAGGCCACCCGCGATTCCGTCGATTCCGTGTTGGAGGGGGTACCGCAATGAACGACCCGAGCCTGGCAGGCCGAGCCCTGCCCACGACCATCCCGCAGTACCTGGCGCAGCTGCGTGTGGCGCTGGAAGGTGCCGACCCGGCGATGGTGCAGGACGCGCTGTACGACGCCGAGGAATACCTGCGCTCGGAGCTGGCGGCGCAGCCCGGCCGCAGCGAGGCCGAGGTGATCGCCGACGTCGCTGGCAGCTATGGCGCCCCGGACGAAGTGGCCGAGATCTATCGCGAGACCGAAGTGACGGTGAACCGCGCGCTGCGTACGCCACGTGCAGATACCGCGCCGGTGCTGCGCGCGGCGGCGGAAGCCAGTGGCGTCGAGCCGGCCGCACCGCCGCCGGCGCCGGTGCAGCGCTCGCTGCTGGCGCGCTTCTTCGGTGTGGTGACCGATCCGCACACCTACGGTGCGCTGTTCTACATGCTGCTGTCGCTGGCTACCGGCGTCTTCTTCTTCACCTGGGTGGTGACCGGCCTGTCGCTGTCGCTGGGCCTGCTGATCCTGATCGTGGGCATTCCGCTGACCGTGCTGTTCTTCGGCTCGGTGCGCGGGCTGGCGCTGCTGGAAGGGCGGCTGGTGGAAGCGCTGCTGGGCGAGCGCATGCCGCGCCGTCCGCGTTACACCGATCGCAGCCGCACCTGGCTGCAGCGCATCGGCGACATGTTCACCGATGGCCGCACCTGGCTGACCCTGCTGTACTTCGTGTTGATGCTGCCGCTGGGCGTCATCTACTTCACCCTCGCGGTGACGCTGCTGTCGCTGTCGCTGAGCCTGATCTGGGCGCCGGTCGCGGCGATCTTCAGTGGCGAGATTCCGGGCGTGTACGTCGATGGCGTGAACGTACTGCCGATGGCTGCATCGCCGCTGGTGGCGATCACGGTTGCTGCGGCGGGCGCGCTGCTGCTGCTGCTGACGATGCATCTGGCACGCGGCATCGGCAAGCTGCATGGGCTGATTGCCAAGAACCTGCTGGTGCGGCTGTAACAGGCCAGGGGTCGGATCCCTGTTCGCAGAACAGGGCTCTGACCCCGGATCCTATCATGCTGGGGTCAGAGCCCTTTCCGCTGGAAAGGGATCCGACCCCTGCCGGGAATCAGCCCGCCTTTCGCCGCAACGGGGTCACGTTGCTCTTCTTCTTCGTGGCCTTCGCCGCCGGTGCTTCGGCATGCGCGGCGAAGAAGTCGCGCACCTTCGGGTACACCACTTCGCGCCAGCGACGGCCGCTGAAGATGCCGTAGTGGCCGGCACCTTCGACGATGAAATGCTCACGGCGGTCCGCAGTGATGCCGGTGCACAGCGCCTGTGCTGCTTCGGTCTGGCCGAGGCCGGCGATATCGTCCAGCTCGCCCTCGATGCTCAGCAGCGCGGTATCGCGGATCGCCGACGGATCGACCTTCTCGCCGTTGACCACCCACTCACCACGCGGCAGCAGGAAGTCCTGGAACACCACGCGGATCGTATCCAGGTAGTACCTGGCCGGCATGTCGAGCACCGCGTTGTACTCGTCGTAGAAACGACGGTGCGCGTCGGCGTCTTCCAGGTCGCCCTTGACCAGGTCGGTGTAGAAATCCCAGTGCGAACTGAAGTGGCGGCTCGGGTTCATCGACAGGAAGCCGGCGTGCTGCAGGAAGCCCGGGTACACGCGGCGACCGGCGCCGGGATAGCTGGCCGGCACGGTGTGGATGACGTTGTTCTCGAACCACGACAGCGGGTTCTGCGTGGCCAGGTTGTTCACTGCGGTCGGGCTGCATCGCGCATCGATCGGGCCACCCATCATCACCAGCGTACGCGGCGTCGGTTCGCCACGGCTGGCCATCAGCGAAACCGCGGCCAGCACCGGTACGGTCGGCTGGCACACGCTCACCACGTGCAGGCGCTCCACGCCGAGGTGGCGGATGAATTCCTGGATGTAGGCGATGTAGTCGTCCAGGCCGAATTCGCCTTCGCTGGCCGGCACCATGCGCGCGTCCACCCAGTCGGTGACGTACACGCGGTGGTCGCGCAGCAGCGTGCGCACGGTATCGCGCAGCAGCGTGGCATGGTGGCCTGACAGCGGCGCAACGACCAGCACGAACGGCTGGTTGAGCATCGTGTGCAGCTGGTCGGCTTCATTGCTGTGGCGCTTGAAGCGCAGCAGCTTGCAGAACGGCTTGCTCACTTCTTCGTGCACGACGATCGGCACGCGCTCGCCATCGACATCGATTTCGTTGATGCCCCATTCGGGCTTCTCGTAATCCTTGCCGATGCGATGGAACAACTCGTTGACCGCGGCCAGGCGATCGGCACCCGGCATCTGCGACCACCAGTGGCCCGGGTTGGCGAAGAATCTGGCGTTGGCCTGGGCCTGGTGCACCCAGGGGGCGAGCAGGTTGCGGGTCAGTTCGTGCAGTTGATAGAGCATGACGACCGAATATGTATGGTCATATGTTGCCGCGCAGCATATCCCATCCGGGTGTCCCGCAGGTTAAGTTGGCTGAAAATAATGAATCCGGATTCACATCCGTTCCAGCGCGGCTGCATCGCCTGCCAGCGCGGGGCCCAGCCAGCAGTGCGACCCTACCGGCTGCAGGCCATGCCGGCCCAGCGTGCGGCGGTACCAGCGCGCCGGGCGGTCCTGGAAGCCGTCGTGGTCGCCCTCGAACGCGTCCTCGGCAGCGAAGGTTTCCAGGAAGGCTACCCCTCCGGTCAGTTCAGACAGTCCGGCCAGGCCGGCGCGCAGCTCGCGGTCGGGCACGTAGTGCATCACGTCCGAGCAGACCAGCAGGTCGACCGGAGCGCAGGGCCGCAGCCAGGCGAAATCGCCGAAGCTGGCCAGGTGCAGGTTGCGGGTCCTGCCGTAGCGGCGAACAGCGTACTCGCTGCTGTCGAAGCCCAGGTATTCGACCTTCGGACGCAGCTTCAGCAGCGGTGCGCGCCAGGCGCCTTCGCCGCAGCCGATGTCCAGCACGCTGCGGATCGGTCGTTCCAGGTAGTACTCGGCACTGGCCACGGCCAGGGCGACCTTTCGCGCCAGGCGGGCGCTGCCGCCGATGTCGGCACGGCGGTACCAGCGTTGGAAATAGGCGGCGTCGTAGGTCTTGTCCATGGGGCGGTGCGCGATCGGGGAAAACGGCGCCTATCGTACGGTGTTGCGACGCGCCATGCGTCGATGTGTCCGCGGCGTACGTGCCTGCGGCGGCTTCGCCACGGCATGCGAGAATGGCCGCCAATCTACGCCAGCCGCCGGAGCGAGCGCATGCAGAGCTACTACTGGGTCAAGACCTTCCACATCGTGTTCGTGGTGGCGTGGATGGCCACGGTGTTCTACCTGCCGCGCATCCTGGTGAACCTGGCCGAGACCGCTGGCCAGCCGGCCGTGACCGAGCGCCTGCAGCTGATGGGGCTGCGCCTGTACCGCTTCGGTCATTCGATGTTCGGCCTGGCCTTCCTGCTGGGCCTGGTGCTGTGGCTGGGCTACAAGGTGATCCCCGATTTCCCGACCATGGTCGCGCCCGGTGGCGCCGGCTGGCTGCACGCCAAGCTGGGCCTGGTGGTGCTGCTGCTGGTCTATTTCGGCTGGACCGGTCGCCTGCTGAAGGGCGTGACCAAGGGCCGCGCGCTGCCGTCCTCGCGCGCGCTGCGCTGGATCAACGAGATTCCGCTGCTGGCGTTCATTCCGATCGTGTGGCTGGTGCTGGCCAAGCCGTTCTGACCCAACCGGTAGATCCACGCCACGCGTGGACACGCCCGGTAGATCCACGCCATGCGTGGATGCCGTGAGGGTACAAACGAAAGAGCCGGGCATCTGCCCGGCTCTTTCGTTTGTGCAATTACCCGGATGCTGCCGGCCAGCGGCCGGCACTACCTCAGGCCGCTTCGTACGTGCCGTAGCTGCGCAGGCGCGCGTAGCGCTGTTCCAGCAGCTGCTCGGTGGACAGCTTTTCCAGCGCGTCCAGTTCGTTCAGCAGCACGGCCTTCAGGCGCTTGGCCATCTGCGTCGGGTTGCGGTGGGCGCCGCCGGTGGGCTCGCGCACGACCTTGTCGACCAGGCCCAGGCTCTTCAGGCGCGGGGCGGTCAGGCCCAGCTGTTCGGCCGCGTCCTTGGCCTTGCCGGCGTCCTTCCACAGGATCGAGGCGCAGCCTTCCGGGGTGATGGTCGAGTACACCGCGTATTCCAGCATCACGGTGCGGTCGCCCACGCCCAGCGCCAGCGCGCCGCCGGAGCCGCCTTCGCCGATCACGGTGCAGATGATCGGCACCTTCAGTTCGGCCATCTCGATCAGGTTGCGCGCGATCGCTTCGGACTGGCCGCGCGATTCGGCGTCGATGCCCGGCCAGGCGCCAGCGGTGTCGATCAGGGTCAGCACCGGCAGGCCGAAGCGCTCGGCCATCTTCATCAGGCGCAGGGCCTTGCGGTAGCCCTCCGGCTTGGGCATGCCGAAGTTGCGCTTGATCTTCTCCTTGGTGTCACGGCCCTTCTGGTGGCCGATCACCATCACTGCACGGCCGTTGATGCGGGCCAGGCCACCCATGATCGCCTTGTCGTCGGCGAAGGCACGGTCGCCGGCCAGCTCCTGGAACTCATCGAACATGACGCGGAGGTAGTCGGCGGTGTAAGGGCGCGACGGATGACGTGCCAGCTGCAGCACCTGCCACGAGGTCAGGTTGCGGAAGATCTGCGCGGTGCGCATGCGCAGCTTGTCCTGCAGCGCGTGCACTTCCGCCTCGACATTGACCGCCGGCCCGGCACTGGCGTTGCGCAGTTCCTGGATCTTGGCTTCCAGGTCGGCGATGGGTTGCTCGAAGTCGAGGTAGTTCGGATTCATCGGAAGCCGTCGTGTAAAGAAGAGGGGAATTCTAGCCGAATGCGCGCAAACCACCCGTACGCCTTCGTCTGGAAGGCGACGGTAGCGCAGCCGGGCGGGGCGCGCCAGTCAGCTCAGGGCACCACCAGGGCGCTGCGGCCCATCAGCTGGCTGCGCTGGGAAACGAAGTCGTTGTAGGCCTCGTTGGCGTCACGGCCCAGCCCGCTGCCCAGCGTGGCGGTGGCCGAGGTGAAGGCCATCTGCGCGGCGAAGTCCTGCTTGCGCAGCGCCTTCTGTTCATCGGCGGTGGTAGCCTTCAGCCAGCGCGCATAGACCTCGCGCAGCGGCGCGGCGTGGGCCTCGAAGGCCGGCACCAGCGCCGGCAGGCTGGCCGGGGCCGGTTCCAGGCTGAACGCCGGGGCCACGTAGCCGGCCGGCTGCTCGCGCTTGAACGCGCCGGGCTCGCCCATGCCTTCTTCCACGTAAGCGATGAAGTCTGGCGCGGTGAACACCTTGGCCACGATCTGGCCACCGCTGGCGTCGACGTGGGCCACCACCTTTTCCTTCGGGAAGGGCTCGCGCACGCCGTAGGTCCAGGTTTTGTCGATGAACAGGTCGTGGCTCTTTTCGAACGGGCCTTCGAAGTCGACCCCGCCAAGTTCGATGCCCTTGTTGCCGACGCCGAAGTTCTTCAGCTTGCTCTCGTCGGTGACATAGACCTCGCGGGCGATCACGTACTCGCTCAGGGTCGGGTTGATCAGGCCGCCACGGCCATCGACGTAGACGATGAAGCGCACGTCGCCCAGTTTGTCGGTGTGCAGGCGGTGCTCACCGACAGCGAGCGAGATCGGGCGCGAGCCCTGTGCGGCCACCGGCAGGTCCTTGCCATCGATGCTCAGGGCCAGCGGCGCATCGGTCGGGTTGTCGATCTGGAACTCGACCTTCGATGGCGAGCAGGCGGCCAGGGCCAGCGCGGCGGCGAACGGGAACAGCAGGGTCTTCATTGGCAATCGTCCTTGATGACTGGAACGGGAAAAACAGGAATACGGAGGAGCCGACCTCAGCTGGCCCACGGTGGGCTGTAGCGCACTTTCAGCGTGCGCACGGCGGGGTCGGCGCGCAGCGCCTCCATCAACTTGGAATCGATGCGCACCGCGCTCTGCCCGGACACATCGAGCATGCCGGCGACGCCGCCGTGCGGGCCCTTCAGCAGCAGGTCCAGGCGCAGCGGTGTGCGCCCCGGGCGATGGCGGTCGAGCAGCGCATCGATGCGCTCCCAGACCGGACGCTGCTGGCGCAGGTCCAGGCGCAGCGACAGTCGCGTGGCGTAGTTGGCGCAGACTTCGTCGAAGTCCCAGCACTGGCGGATGCGCAGTGCGTAGCCGCCGTTGAACTCGTCCTCGCGCAAGCCGCCCTTGACCACCAGGATGCGGTCCTTGGTCATCAGGTGCCCGAACTCGGCCATCGCGTCGGAGAACGCGCTGCACTCGACGCGGCCGCGGCCATCTTCCAGCTGGATGAAGATCTGGCTCTCGCCCTTGCGACGCACACCGACCACCTGGCCGGCCAGCACGGTCTGTACTTCCGGGCGCCAGCGCTTTTCGCCGCCGCCGCCGCCACCGCTGTTGGCGCTCCAGATCTTCTCCACCGAACCCAGGTCGTTGCCGACCAGATCGCGTACATCGTCGCGCCATGGATCGAACGGGTGGCCACTGAGATAGAAGCCCAGCGTGTCGCGCTCGCCGTTGAGGCGCTGCAGCAGCGGCCATTCTTCGGCTTCGGGCAGGTCCAGCTGGATCGTGGTCGCGCTCGGGTCCGGGCCACCGAACAGCGAGTTCTGTCCCGAAGCGCGCTCGCGGGCCATCTGGTCGGTAGCCTTGATCACCTCCGGCAGCTGCAGCATCAGCGAGGCACGGTTGCGGCCGAGCTCGTCCAACGCACCACAGTTGATCATCGCTTCCAGCGTGCGCCGGTTGAGCTTGGCCGAGCCGACGCGGGTGCAGAAGTCGAGCAGGTCCTTGAACGGGCCGCCCTTCAGTCGCTCCTCGACTACCGCCTCGCAGGCACCCTGGCCGACGCCCTTGATCGCACCGAGGCCGTACTGGATGGTGTCCGGGGTCACCGCTTCGAACATGAAGGCCGACTGGTTCACCTTGGGCGGCAGCACGGTCAGGCCGAGGTTGCGCACCTCGTCGAGGAAGCCGACCACCTTGTCGGTGTTGTCCAGATCGGACGACAGCGTGGCCGCCATGAACTCGGCCGGGTAATGGCGTTTCAGCCATGCGGTCTGGTAACTGACCAGCGCGTAGGCGGCGGCGTGCGACTTGTTGAAGCCGTAGCCGGCGAACTTCTCCATCAGGTCGAAGATCGCGTCGGCCTTGGCTTCGTCCACGCCGTCCTTGGCCGCGCCTTCGCGGAAGATCTCGCGGTGCTTGGCCATTTCGGCCGGCACCTTCTTGCCCATCGCACGGCGCAGCAGGTCGGCGCCGCCCAGCGAGTAGCCGCCGACGATCTGCGCCATCTGCATCACCTGCTCCTGGTACACCATGATGCCGTAAGTGTCTTTCAGGATCGCTTCGGTGCGCGGATCGGGATAGATGATTTCTTCCTGGCCGTGCTTACGCGCATTGAAGGAGGGAATCAGGTCCATCGGGCCGGGGCGGTACAGCGACACCAGCGCGATCAGGTCTTCGAAACGGTCGGGGCGCGCGTCCTTCAGCAGGCGGCGCATGCCCGAGGATTCGAACTGGAACACTGCGCCCGTATTGCCGTTGGCGAAGATGTCCTTGTAGGTGGGCGTGTCGTCCAGCGGAATCGCGGCGATGTCCACCGGCGGAATGCCGGCGCGCTCATGGCGCTTGTTGATCGCCTTCACCGCCCAGTCGATGATGGTCAGCGTGCGCAGGCCGAGGAAGTCGAACTTCACCAGGCCCACTTCTTCCACGTCGTTCTTGTCGAACTGGGTGACCGGGTTCTTGCCGAGACCGTTCTCGTCGTGTTCGGCGTACAGCGGGCAGAACTCGCTCAGCGGTTCGGGCCCGATCACCACGCCACCGGCGTGCTTGCCGGCGTTGCGGGTCAGGTCTTCCAGCTGCAGCGCCAGGTCGATCAGGTCGCGGACATCGTCCTCGGTCTCGTAGCGCTGGATCAGTTCCGGCGACGCCATTTCCGAGCTGGGGCCTTCCTTGCCCTTGCCCAGTGCATCCTTCAGGTGGATGCCGAGGATGTTCGGGATCAGCTTGGAAACACCGTCGACCAGGCCGTACGGGAAGCCGAGCACGCGGCCGGAGTCGCGCACCACCGCCTTGGCGGCCATGGTGCCGTAGGTGATGATCTGGCTGACGCGCTCGCGCCCGTACTTGCGCGCGACGTAGTCGATCACCTCGTCGCGGCGGTCCATGCAGAAGTCGATGTCGAAGTCGGGCATCGACACGCGTTCCGGGTTCAGGAAGCGCTCGAACAGCAGGTTGTACGGCAGTGGGTCCAGATCGGTGATCTTCAGCGCCCACGCCACCAGCGAACCGGCACCCGAACCACGGCCAGGGCCGATCGGGATGCCCTGGTTCTTGCCCCACTGGATGAAGTCGGCCACGATCAGGAAGTAGCCGGGGAAACCCATCTTGATGATGGTGTTGAGCTCGAACTCCAGGCGCTCGAAATAATCTTCGCGGGTCTTGCCCGGCGCCAGCGGATTCTTCTCCAGGCGCTCTTCCAGGCCGTCGCGCGACATCTTCTGGATCCAGGTGTCCAGGGTCTCGTCGTCGGGCACCGGGTAATTGGGCAGGAAGTAGGTGCCCAGCCGCATCTCGATGTTGCAGCGCTCGGCCAGCGCCAGCGTGTTGTCGATGGCATCGGGAATGTCGGCGAACAGCGCACACATCTCTTCGGCCGATTTCAGGTACTGCTGGTCGCTGTACTCGCGCGGGCGCTTGGGGTCGTCCAGTACGCGGCCGGTGGAAATGCACACGCGCGCTTCGTGCGCGCTGAAATCGGTGGGCGCCAGGAAGCGCACATCATTGCTGGCCACCACCGGCAGGCCACGCTGGCCGGCGGCCATCAGCGCGAACTGGTTGAAGGTTTCCTCGCCCTCGCGGCCGGTGCGGGTCAGCTCCAGGTGCAGGCCATCGCCGAACACGCGCTGCCAATCGGCCAGCTGCTGCTCGGCCAGTTCATGCTTGCCGTCCAGCGCCAGGCGCCCGGCCAGGCTCTGCCGGCCGGCCAGCGCGAACAGGTTGGCGTTGCCGGCCTTCAGCCAGTCCGGATGAATGGCCACGCCGCCTTCGGGGCGATGGCCTTCCATCCACGCGCGGGTCAGCAGCCGCGACAGGCTCAGGTAGCCCTCGCGGTCGCGGCACAGCAGGGTCATCCGCCACGGATCCTGCCCTTCCTCGGCGATCAGCACGTCGGCGCCGGCGATAGGCTTGATGCCCACGCCTTCGGCCGCCTTGTAGAACTTGACCAGGGCGAACAGGTTGTTGAGGTCGGTCACCGCCAGCGCGGGCAGGCCGAGTTCGACCGAGCGTGACAGCAGGTTGGCCTGCTTGGCCTTCTTCGGGTCCGCCTGGTCCGGCTTGGCCGGCACACGGATGGTGGAGTCCGCCAGCGAGAACTCGGTGTGGACGTGGAGATGTACGAAGCGGGAGTTGGACATGCCGGACCAGGTTGGAGCGCGCGGGCCCCGGGTGCTGACGGGGGAATCGTCGCCGGGGTCGGGAAGCGCTGGAGTGCCCGGTCAGGGTAGCGAGGGCTGGAGGGCGCGACAAGCTCTTGACGGCATGCGATATCGCATCCGCGCTATCGCTCCCCACGGTTCGCAGGCGAACCGCGGGCCCCGCCTGACCCTGCTTTCGCAGCCGGGTGCAGCGACCGTTCAGGCGATTCAGGCGATTGCGATGTCTGCGGTCACAGCTGCCGGGTTTTCCAGGCACTCGCGCACCGGGGCGAAGCTGCGCCGGTGCTCCATGCAGGGGCCGTGCTCGCGCAGGGCGGCCAGATGGGCCGGGGTGCCGTAGCCCTTGTGCTGCTCGAAGCCGTATTGCGGGTGGCGGGCATGCACGTCCTGCATGTAGCGGTCGCGCGAGACCTTGGCCAGGATCGAGGCGGCCATGATCGCGCGGTCGATGCCATCACCGCCGACCAGTGCCTGCGCCGGCAGTACCAGGCCCTTGGGCACCACGTTGCCGTCGATGCGGGCGAAGCCGGCCACGTGGGCGACCGCTGCAACGACGTCACGCATGCCCTGCAGGGTGGCCTGGTAGATGTTCAGGCGGTCGATGGTGTCCACGTCCACCAGCACCACGTGCCAGGCCAGGGCACGTTCGATGATGCGGTCATGCAGTTGCTCGCGGCGGGCTGCGGTGAGTTGCTTGGAATCGTCCAGGCCGTTGATGCGTGGCCGTGCCGGGTCGAACACCACCGCCGCCACCGCGACCGGTCCGGCCAGCGGACCGCGGCCGGCTTCGTCGACGCCGGCGACCAGACGCTCCGGCTCGACCACGGCAGCACCGTCGAACAGGGCCAGGCTGGCCGCTGCGGCGTGGCGGCGGCTCATGCCTGGGCCTGGTCGCGCATCAACAGCTCGCCCACAGCGTCGGCCGCGCGGGCCGAGGCATTGCGGCGCAGTCGTTGATGCAGGCGGGCATAGGTGTCCTGCAGGTCGGTCACCCGCTGCGGGTGGTCGAACCATTGCTGGATGGCCGCCGCCAGCTTGTCCGGCGTGCAGTCGTGCTGCATCAGTTCCGGTGCCAGGTCCTGGCCCGCCAGGATGTTGGGCAGGGCAAAGCGGTCGACCTTGATCAGGCCCAGCGCCTTGACCAGGCGGTAGGTCAGCTCGTTGACGCGGTAACCGACCACCATCGGCCGCTTGACCAGCATCGCCTCCAGCGTCGCGGTACCCGAGGCCAGCACCACCACATCGGCGGCGATCATCGCGTTTCGCGCCTCACCGTCGAGTACATGCGAGAAGGCTACCGGCAGCGCCGAGCGTGACAGCTGTTCTTCGATCAGGCGCTTGCAGGCCGGGTTGGCGGCAGGCACTACCACGTGCAGGCCGGGGATGCGCTCGGAGACCTGCCAGGCGGCCTCGAAGAACGGTTCACCGAGGCGCGAGATTTCGCCCAGGCGGCTGCCTGGCAGCACTGCCAGCACCTTGGCCGAGGTCGGCAGGCCAAGCGCGGCGCGCGCTTCCTCGCGGTTGCCCTGCAGGGGGATGTCATCGGCCATCGGATGGCCAACGAAGCGCGCGTCGATGCCGTGCCTGGCATAGATCGGGGGTTCCATCGGGAACAGGCACAGCACCAGGTCGGCACTGCTGCCGATCTTCTCGGCGCGCTTCTCGCGCCAGGCCCAGACCGAGGGGCTGACGTAGTGCACGGTGCGCACGCCGCGCTGCTTCAGCCAGCGTTCGATGCCCAGGTTGAAGTCGGGCGCGTCGATGCCGATGAACACGTCCGGCTGCCATTCCAGTGCACGCTGGCGGAACGCGGAACGCAGTTTCAGCAGGCGTGGCAGGTGGCGCAGCACTTCGGTCAGTCCCATCACCGCCAGCTCGCTGGCATCGTGCCAGGTCAGGCAGCCGGCGCTGCGCATGGCATCGCCACCGATGCCGGCGAATTCGGCATTCGGAAAGCGTGCCTTCAGCTCGCGCACCAGGCCCGCACCCAGCAGATCACCGGAGGCCTCACCGGCCACCAGAGCGATCCGCAACGGGCGCTCGCTGAGCACCCGCTGCGCGGGAACGCTGCCGGCCATCGAGGCCAGCGGAATCACGGCGGCGCCGGCCGGCGCCTGGCCGGTCGTGCTGCTCATCGCAGCAAGGGCCTCTCAGCGTGTTCGATGAAGTCCAGCATGGCCTTCACGTCATCGCTGTCGCGTGCCTGTTCGGTCAGCTGCACCTTGGCTTCGGCCAGCGGCAGGCCCGCCACGTACAGGGTGCGGTAGGCGCGCTTGATGGCGGAGATGCGCTCGGCGTCGAAGCCACGACGCTTCAGCCCTTCGCTGTTGATGCCGCGCGGGCGGCCCAGCGAATCGGTGCCGACCATGGTGAACGGCGGTACGTCGCCATTGGTCAGCGCGCCCATGCCGAGGAAGGCGTGCGCACCGATGCGGCAGAACTGGTGGGCACCGGCGAAGCCGCTGATGATCACGTAGTCGCCCACGGTCACGTGGCCGGCCAGGGTGGTGTTGTTGGAGAACACGCAGAAGTTGCCGACATGGCAGTCGTGCGCCACGTGCGTGTAGGCCAGCATCCAGTTGTCGTTGCCGATCGTGGTGATGCCGCCGCCGCCGCCGGTGCCACGGTTCAGGGTGACGAACTCGCGGAACACGTTGCGGTCGCCGATCACCAGTTCGGTGCGTTCGCCGGCAAACTTCTTGTCCTGCGGCTCGCCACCGATCGCGGCGTGACCGATGAAGCGGTTGTCACGGCCGATCCTGGTCGGGCCGTGGATGCTGCAATGGGGGCCGACCACTGTGCCGGCGCCGATTTCCACATCGGCACCGATCAGGGTGAACGCGCCGACCTGGACGTCGTCGGCCAGGCGCGCGGCCGGATCGATGACGGCAGTCGGGTGGATCCGTGGTGCGTTGTCAGTCATTGCTGCCTCCCGTGGATCAGCCCTTGGCACCGGCGCACATGACCTCGGCCGAGGCAACGACTTCACCGTTGACCTTGGCCTCGCCGTAGTACCAGCCCATGTTGCGGATCAGGCGCTTCATCTGCACATCCAGCATCAGCACGTCGCCGGGCACGACCTGCTTGTTGAAGCGGGCGTTTTCCACCTTGACCATGTAGAACAGCTTGGACTGCGCATCGCGGCCAAGCGTCAGCTGGGTCATCACGCCACCGGCCTGGGCCAGCGCTTCGATGATCAGCACGCCGGGCATGATCGGGCGGCCCGGGAAGTGACCCTGGAAGAACGGCTCGTTGATGCTGACGTTCTTCTGCGCCAGGATGCGCTTGGCGTCGATGTCGAGCTCAAGCACCCGGTCCACCAGCAGGAACGGGTAGCGGTGCGGGAGCAGTTCCTGGATCTGGCAGACGTCGATCGGAAGCTGCAGCGTGTCGTTCATTCTTTCTCCTTGCCAGCAGCCAGGACGCGGCGAGCCAATGCGTCCAGCTGCTTGAAGCGCGCGGCGTTCTTGCGCCACGTGCGGTTGTCGGTCAACGGGGTGCCGGACGAGTACTCGCCCGGCTCATGGATGGAATTGCGGACCACCGACTTGCCGGTGATCACGACCTTGTCGCAGATCTCGAGGTGGCCGACCACGCCGACGTGGCCACCGAGCAGGCAGTAGCGGCCGATCCTGGCGCTACCGGCGATGCCGGTGCAGCCGGCGATGGCCGAGTGCGCGCCGATCTGCACGTTGTGCGCGATCTGTACCAGGTTGTCCAGGCGCACGTCTTCGTCCAGCACGGTGTCTTCCAGTGCACCACGGTCGACGCAGGTGTTGGCGCCGATTTCGCAATCGTCGCCGATGCGCACGCCGCCGAGCTGCGGCACCTTGATCCACTTGCCGGCGTCCATCGCCAGGCCGAAGCCATCGGCACCGAGCACGGCACCGGGGTGCACGCGCACGCGCTTGCCGAGCTTGACCCGGGTGACCAGGGTGACCCGGGCGATCAGTTCGCAGCCGCTGTCCAGGCTGCAGTCTTCGCCGATCACGCTGCCGGTGCCGATGATGCAGTTCTCGCCGACCACGCTGCGCGCGCCGATGGAGACGAAGGGGCCGATGTGGGCGCTGGCGGCGACCTGGGCGCTGGGATCGATGACGGCGCTGGGGTGGATGCCCGGTGGGCGCGTGGGCGCGATGTCGAACAGCGCGGCGATCTTGGCGAAGGTGGTGTACGGGTCCTTGGCCACGAGCGCGGCGCCGGGGGCGGCTTCGGCGTCGTCGGCGCGCAGCACGACCAGCGAGGCCTGGCTGTCGGCCAGCTGGGCGCGGTAGCGTGGATTGGCGAGGAAGGTCAGCTGGCCAGGACCGGCGTGGGCGAGGGTGGCCACGCCGTGGATGGCGGTGGCGGGGTCGCCATGGACCTGCAGGCCGAACTGCTCGGCGAGTTGCTGGGCGGTGTAGGTGGGAGTATTCACGGCGGGAGTTTAACGTGTGACGCCATTGCGGTCATGCGGGGGGCATATGCAGCCAACGGCAGGGCCCCTCGCGGCCGGCAGAGCCAGTGTCATGGGCTGGGTCGGACGGGGCGGGACTGCGGGGGGCGGCGCAAGTACGTCCATGTAGCCTTGGTCGCCGCATCCATGCGGCTCACACCCCCGCAGCCCCACCCCGTCCGACCTCCGACGGCCTGGCGCGAGTGCCAGCCACGGAAAAACAGAAAAAATCAAAAGCGGGGTGCGCGCTTCCCGCATCCGGACTAAACGAAAACGCCGGGCAATGCCCGGCGCTTCGCGCCCCGTCTGGTGGAGAGCCCCCCTTCTGTTAAGGGGGGCGCGCCAATGGCGCGGGGGATAGGAGGTAGGTCGGGACCCGCTGCTTGCGCAGCAAGCCGCGGCGCACCTTCGGTGGTCAGTTCTTAGAACTGACCGCCGAAGGTAAATTGCAGGCGTTCGATCTTGTCGCCGTCTTCCTTCTTCAGCGGGAACGCGTAGCTGATCGAGATCGGGCCGACCGGGGCGCGCCACAGCAGGGCCACACCGGTGGAGACGCGCAGTTCGTTGGCCTTGAAGTTCTTGGTGCCGTTGTAGACGTTACCGAAGTCGACAAAGGCCGACACGCGGGCCGATGGGCTGTCGAACAGGCGCGGGAAGTAGGCTTCGACCGAACCGACGGTCTTCAGCGAACCACCCAGCGGCTGGCCTTCCGGATAACCCTGGGTTACTTCGCGCGGACCGAGGGTGTTGTCCTCGAAGCCACGTACCGAGTTGGTACCACCGGCGTAGAAGTTCTCGAAGAACGGCAGGCCGCTGGCGGTGACGGTACGGGTTTTGCCGTCGGCGTCGGTGATCGTACGGGTGTAGTCCTTGCCGTAGGCATCGCCGTAGCCCACTTCGGCGCGGGTGTTGATCACCAGCGACGGCATGATCGGCCAGTACTTGCTGATCTGGTAGTTCAGCTTGTAGTACTCGATGGTCGAGCCCGGCAGCGTGGTTTCCAGACCGACGCGCTGGTAGGTACCGCGGGTCGGCATGAAGTAATCGTTGCGCGAGTCGCGCGCCCAGCCCAGCTCGGTACGCCAGGCATGGAAGGTGCGCGAACCGACCGCATCGATGTAATCGATGATCGAGGCCGGGGTCGAGCCACGGTAGGTCGTGATCTGGTTGCTGTCGATGCCGAACATCAGCGAGACGGTGTCGGTCTCGGTCAGCGGCACGCCGAATACCACCTGCGCAGAACCATTGGTGCTGTTGTACTGCGCGGTGTTGAAGTCGGAGTAGTCCAGTTCACGCCAGGACAGGTTGTAGCCCAGCGAAACGCCGTCGTCGGTGAAGTACGGGTTGGTGTAGCTGAAGCCGTAGCGCTGCAGGTAGCTGCTGCGCGAGGCTTCGACCGACACGCGGTTGCCGCCGCCGAGGAAGTTGTTCTGCGACAGCTGCACCGAGGTGGTCATGCCGTAGGACTGCGAATAGCCCAGGCCGAACACGAAGCTGCCGGAGGTGGTTTCCTTGACGTTGTAGACGACGTCGACCTGGTCGTTGCTGCCGCTGACGGCCGGGGTCTCGACGTCCACCGACTCGAAGTAGCCCAAGCGCTGCAGGCGGATCTTGGAGCGGTCGATCGCGGCCTGCGAGTACCAGCTGTTCTCGAACTGGCGCATTTCGCGACGCATCACTTCGTCGGAGGTGCGGGTGTTGCCACGGAACAGGATGCGGCGCACCGACACGCGCGGGCCGGGCACGACCTGCATGTTGATCCCTACCGTCTGTTCGGCACGGTTGGTGGTCGGGATCGGGTTCACCTTGGCGAACGCGTAGCCGATGTTGGACAGCGAGTTGGTGATGGTGTCCGAGCTGAATTCCAGCAGGGCACGCGAGAACGTGTCGCCCGGCTTCTGGATCACCATGCGCTCGACGTCCTCCTGCGGAAGGATGGTGTCGCCGCTGACCTTGATCTCGGAGATCTTGTACTGCGCACCCTCGGTCACGCCCGCGGTGAGGAACATGTCGCGCTTGTCGGGGCTGATCGAAACCTGGGTGGAATCGATGCTGAAGTCGACGTAGCCGCGGTCCAGGTACCACGAGTTGAGCTTTTCCAGGTCGCCGGACAGCTTTTCCTTGGAGTACTGGTCGTCACGGCGGTACCACGACGCCCAGTTGTGCTCCTTGGACTCCCAGGTCTCCAGGATGTCCTTGCTCTCGAACTTCTCGGTGCCGACCAGGTTGACGTGGCGGATCTTGGCCGCCTTGCCTTCCTTGATGGCGATCGCGATGTCCACGCGGTTGCGGTCCAGCGGGCTCACGGTCGGGGTGATCTCGACGGTGTACTTGCCGCGGTCGTTGTACTGGCGGCGCAGTTCCTGGGTCACGCGGTCCAGGCTCAGGCGGTCGAAGGTGCCACCCTCGGTCAGGCCGATGTCGGACAGGCCCTTGAGCAGCTGCTCGGACTTGATGTCCTTGTTGCCGGTCACGGTCAGCTTGTTGATCGCCGGGCGTTCCTTGACGGTCACCACCAGGATGCTGCCCTGGCGGTCCAGCTGCACGTCTTCGAAGAAGCCGGTCTTGTACAGCGCGCGGATGGTCTCGCCGACCTTGTTGTCGGTGATCGTCTCGCCCCGTTCCACCGGCAGGTAGGTGAACACCGTGCCCGAGCTGATGCGCTGCAGGCCATCGACGCGGATGTCGCTGACAGTGAAGGGCTCGGCTGCCTGGGCCAGGGCGGGAGCGCCGGTGACGGCGGCGAGGGCGAGGGCCAGCAGGCGGCGATTGGGGAGTCGCGTCATGTCACGTCCGGTAGGAAGGTCGATTTCATTGGTGCGGGATGCCGACGCTGTAGACGGCAACAACGTGGAAAAGTTCATCGCGGGACCAGGCCGAGGATGTCGTTGTAGAACGCCAACCCCATCAGCCCGGCCAGCAACGCCAGGCCGATGTATTGGCCGGCGGCGATGGCACGCTCGCTCAGCGGGCTGCCCTTGACCAACTCGATAAGGTAATACAGCAGGTGCCCGCCGTCCAAGATCGGGATCGGCAACAGGTTGATGATGCACAGGCTGAGTGACAGCAGGGCAAGGAACTGCAGGAACCAGTCGAGGCCGCGTTTGGCCGAGACATTGGCCACGCGGGCGATGGTGACCGGCCCGGAAACGTTCTGCAGCGAGGCTTTGCCGGTGACGATGCGGGCCATCATGCCCAGCGAATCGGCGGCAAGCCGGCCGGTTTCACGTACGGCGACGGTCACTGCATCCAGCGGCCCATAGCGCAGCAGGGTGTCGTAGGAGGGGCTGTAGGTGGTGGGGAAGCCGACGCCGATCTGCCAGACCGGGTTGCCCTTGCCATCCTTGCCCTGGCGGGGCGTGACTTCCAGTGCAAGGCGTTCACCGCCTCGCAGGACCTCGATCATGCCGGGGCCTCCGGCACGGCCGAGGGCCTGGATCTCGCCGATCACCTGGTCGACGCTGTCGATGCGCTGGCCGTCGATCGCCACGATCAGGTCGCCCGGCTGCAGCAGCCCGGTGACCACCGAATCGGCGGTGAGCGAGTCGACCAGTGCCGGCTGCAGCCACGATTGCCAATACAGGCCGGCCAGGATCGGTACCCGTCGTTCATCGAAGCCGGCGGGCAGCTGCGACAGCGGCAGGGTGCGCACGCGCACCTGGTCCGCAGGGTCGAGTACCTCAAGCGTGACGTCGCGGCGATCCATCGCGGCGGCGGTCAGCGCCATGCTGGCCTCGCCCAGGGTGGCGACCTGGCGCTCATCCACCCGCAGAAGGCGGTCACCGCTGAGCAGTCCGGCGCTGGCGGCGATGCCGTCAACCCGGCCGATCGTCGGCGAGTAGTCCTGCTTGCCGATCACGAACATCGCCCACAGCAGCAGGATGCACAGCAGCAGATTGGCGATCGGCCCTGCAGCAACAATGGCGATGCGCTGCCACACGGTCTTGTGGTTGAAGGCCTGGCCGCGCTCGTGGGGATGGACCTCGACCTCACGTTCGTCGAGGAACTTCACGTAGCCACCCAGCGGGATGGCGGCAATGGCGAACTCGGTGCCGTGCCTGTCGCGGCGCGACCACAGCGGACGGCCGAAGCCGACCGAGAAGCGCAGGATCTTGACCCCGCAGAGGCGGCCGACCCAGTAATGCCCGAACTCGTGGAACGTGACCAGCAGCCCGAGGCTGACAATCATCCACCAGACCGATCCGAGGAAGTCAGTCATGCAGGCTCACAGTGGCGGGCAGGGGCGGCGGCGTCATGCTGGGCGAGGCGGTCGTTCAGGCGGCGTCGATGGCGTTCAGGGTGAGCTGGCGTGCCCGCTGGTCGGCGGACAACAGGACCTCCAGTGTATCGGCTGGCTGGGTCGGCAGTGTTGAAAGAGCGTTAGCAACCAGCTCCGGGATGGTCAGGAAACCGATCCGGCCCTGAAGAAATGCTGAAACCGCCTCTTCATTGGCGGCGTTCAGCACCGCCGGGGCAGTACCGCCGGCCTGCATGGCCTGCCAGGCCAGCGCCAGGCAGGGGAAGGCGTCGGTGTCAGGCGCCTCGAAATCCAGCCGGCCCTGCGCCAGCAGGTCCAGCCCGGCCACGCCCGATTCGATGCGCTGCGGCCAGCCCAGGCCGACCGCCAGGGTGGTGCGCATGTCCGGCAGGCCCATCTGGGCCAGGGTCGAGCCGTCGACGAATTCGACCAGCGAATGGACCAGGCTCTGCGGGTGCACCAGCACCTCGATGCGCTCGCCGGGCACCGAGAACAGATGGTGCGCCTCGATGACTTCCAGGCCCTTGTTCATCAACGTCGCCGAATCGACCGAGATCTTCGGGCCCATCGACCACTTCGGGTGAGCCACGGCCTGGGCCGGGGTGACCTCGGCCAGCTCGGCGCGGCTGCGGCCGCGGAACGGGCCGCCCGACGCGGTCAGCAGGATGCGGCGCACGCCGGCGCCGTCGATGCTGGCGTCGCGCGAACGCAGGCACTGGAAGATCGCGCTGTGCTCGCTATCGATCGGAATGATCTCGGCGCCGGCGCGCTCGGCGGTGCGGGTCAGCAGCTCGCCGGCCAGTACCAGCGATTCCTTGTTGGCCAGCAGGATGCGCTTGCCGGCCGCAGCGGCGGCGAGGGTCGAGGACAGCCCTGCAGCACCGACAATGGCCGCGACGACCGTGTCGCAGGCATCGCTTGCTGCCAGCTGATCCAGTGCGGCATGACCGGCGTGGGCCTCGGTCGACAGCCCGGCATCGCGGAGGCCGTCGCGCAGTTCGGTGAACAGCGCTTCGTCGGCGATGACCGCGTGCGCGGGCTTGTGCTGGCGGCACAGGGCCAGCAGTGCCTGCACCTGGCGGCCGGCGGCCAGCACCGTGGCCTGGTAGCGCTGCGGGTGGCGGGCGATGACGTCCAGCGTGGAGGCACCGATCGAGCCGGTGGCGCCGTATACGGCGACCCGGCGCAGGTCTGCGACAGCATTCATGGTCAGAACCCGAAGATTTCCTTGCCCAGCGCGAACACCGGCACGGCGGCGAGGACGCCGTCGACGCGGTCGAGCACGCCACCATGGCCCGGAATCAGGTTGCCCGAGTCCTTGGCACCGGCGTGGCGCTTGATCAGGCTTTCGAACAGGTCACCCAGCACCGACGCGAATACGGCCACCACCGAGGTGATCAGCAGGCCCGGCAGGTGCGCGATGTCGATGCCGGCCAGCCAGCCCAGTCCGAGGGCCACGGCGACACCGGCCAGCAGGCCGCCGAACAGGCCTTCCCAGGTCTTGTTGGGGCTGATCCGCGGCGCCAGCTTGTGCTTGCCGAAGTGACGGCCGGCGAAATAGGCGCCCGAATCAGCTGCCCAGACCAGTGCCAGTGCCGCCAGCAGCCACAGGTGGCCCTGCTTGCCTGGCGGGTCACCGCCAGCGTGGATCAGTACCAGCGCTGCCCAGGCAGGAACGATGGCCAGGGTGCCGGCCAGCATCTTCACGATCCGGGAGGGGGCCGTCGGCTGGGCGCCAAAGTTGAAGAAGCGCAGCCAGGCCAGCGCCGCCAGCCACCAGGCAACACCTGCCAGTGTGGTGATCTGGAACAGCACCAGCGTGCTGCCATCGGCCCACACCAGCAGCACCATCAGCAGCAGGTTCAGCACCAGCAGCACGGTGCGCGCGAGGGTGTCTTCGATGCCGGCCAGCTTCAGCCATTCCCACAGGCCGATCAGCAGCACGGCGGCGGCGGCGGCGGCCAGCCATTGCGTCGGCAGCAGCAGGATCGCGGCAATGGCGAGCGGCGCCATGATCAGCGCGGCGAGGACTCGGGTCTTGGTCATGGGCTGGAGGTCTCGGTGGCCAGTGCGGCGATCTGGGCGCTGGTCAGGCCGAAACGACGCTCGCGGCTGCCATAGGCATCCAGCGCCTGCTGCAGCAGGGCGGCATCGAAGTCCGGCCACAGCGCCTCGGTGAACCACAGCTCGGTGTAGGCCAGTTGCCACAGCAGGAAGTTGCTGATGCGGGTGTCGCCACCGGTGCGGATGAACAGATCCGGCGGCGGCAGGTCGGCCAGGGCGACCTGGCTGCCCAGCAGCGATTCGTCGATCTGTTCGGGCAGCAGGCGTCCTGCGGCGACTTCAGCGGCCAGTGCGCGCGCGGCACGGGCGATGTCCTGGCGACCGCCGTAGCTGGCGGCGATCGACAGGGTCAGGGTGGTGTTGTCGGCGGTCCGCTGCTCGGCCAGCTGCATGCGGCTGACCAGTCCGGCACCAAAGCGCTCGCGTTCGCCGATGAAGCGTACGCGCACGCCGCGTCGGTGCAGTTCGTCCACTTCGCGGTCGAGCGCGCCGAGGAACAGCTTCATCAGGGCGTCGACTTCTTCCTGCGGCCGGCCCCAGTTCTCGCTGGAAAACGCGAACAGGGTCAGCGCCGGAATGCCCAGTTCAAGGCAGCGCTCGATGGTGCGGTTGACCGCGCGCGCGCCGGCACGATGGCCGATCACGCGCGGGCGGCGGCGCTGCTGTGCCCAGCGCCCGTTGCCATCCATGATGATGGCGACGTGGCGGGGCAGGGTGGCCGGCAACGGAGGCGGGACTGAAGGCATCGACTTCAGACCGACAGCAGTTCTTTTTCCTTGTCGGCAACGACCTTGTCGACGTCCTTGATGTTGGTGTCGGTCAACTTCTGGATGTCGTCCTCACCGCGCTTCTTCTCGTCCTCGCTGATCGCCTTGTCCTTGACCAGCTTGGCGATTTCCTTGTTCGCGTCCTGACGGATGTTGCGGATCGCGATCTTGGCGCCTTCGCCTTCCTTCTGCACCTGCTTGACCAGCTCCTTGCGGCGCTCTTCGGTCGGCGGCGGCATGTTGATGCGGATCGCGGTGCCCAGCGTGTTCGGGGTGAACTCGGCGTTGTAGAGACCCTTCTCGATCTCCTTGATCATGCCCTTGTCGAACGGGGTGACCAGCAGCGAGTGCGCATCGGCGTTGGAGATCGAGGCAACCTGGTTCAGCGGGGTGCTGGCGTTGCCGTAGGCATTGACCGTCACGCGGTCCAGCAGGGCCGGCGTGGCACGCCCGGTCCGGATGGAGGTGAGGGTGTGCTTCAGAGCGTCGATGCTCTTGGCCATGCGCGTCTGCGCGTTGTTCTTGATGTCGTTGAGCATCGCCCGGTCCTGGATGTATCTGGAATCGGGCGATTATAGGCGAATACGGGACGCTGCCGGGCCTGAATCGGCCCGGTTGTCGCCGCGCGCTCAGGCTCAGGCCGGATCGCGGCCCTGGACCAGGGTGCCGATGTTCTCGCCGTTGAGGATCTTCAGCAGCTCGCCCGGCTGGCCCATGTCGAACACGCGCATCGGCAGGTCGCTGTCGCGGGCCAGTGCGAAGGCGGCGGTATCCATCACTTCCAGGCCGCGGCGGATCACTTCGTCATAGCTCAGGCTGTCGAAGCGGACCGCATCGCTGTGCTTGTTCGGGTCCTTGTCGTACACGCCATCGACCTTGGTGGCCTTCAGCAGCAGGTCGGCGCCGATCTCGATCGCGCGCAGGGCGGCGCCGGAGTCGGTGGTGAAGAACGGGCTGCCGACGCCGGCGGCGAAGATCACCAGGCGGCCCTTTTCCAGGTGGCGGATGGCGCGGCGGCGGATGTAGTCCTCGCACACGTCGTTGATCTTGATCGCGCTCATCACGCGCGCCTTGGCGCCCAGCTTCTCCAGGGCGTCCTGCATGGCCAGGGCGTTGATGACCGTGGCCAGCATGCCCATCTGGTCGCCGGTGACCCGGTCCATGCCGCCTGCGGCCAGGCCGGCGCCGCGGAAGATGTTGCCGCCGCCGATCACCAGCGCCACTTCGGCACCGGCTTGCTGGGCTTCGATGACCTCACGGGCCAGGCGGTTGATGATCTTCGGGTCGATGCCGTAGTCCTCATCTCCCATCAGCGCCTCCCCGGACAGTTTCAGAAGGATGCGGCGATAGGCGAGCTTGGACATGGGGACCTCGGGTGCGTGGAAATCGCGGGCGATTCTACGCGCATGCGGCGTCGGGCCATAGTGTTTTGTGCACTGCGGCGTAAAATCCTGGCGTTCGCCCTGGTCATCCGGGGCTTCCGGTTCAGCCCAGCTCGGCGCCCGCGGTCGCTGACAGCTCGTCGTGGCCGAGGGCGCCGGGGGAGCGCGCGATCACCCGGTTGCGGCCGAGGTTCTTGGAGCGGTACAGCACGTCGTCGGCGGCGCGCAGCAGGTCCTGCACGTCGGCGAAGCGTTCGTAGCCGCCCTGGGTGGCCACGCCGGCGGAGAAGGTGACGAACAGCGGGCCGCCTTCCAGTTCGGCCATCGGCGTGGCAACGATGTTGGCCAGTACCCGGCGGATCACGTCCAGTGCTACAGTTTCGCTGGTGTTGGGCAGCAGCGCGACGAACTCCTCGCCGCCGAAGCGGGCCACGGTGTCGCTGTGGCGCAGCTGGCCCTGCAGTTTGCCGGCAAAGGCCCGCAGCACCTCGTCGCCGGTCAGGTGGCCATGGGCGTCGTTGATCTTCTTGAAGTCGTCCAGGTCGATGAAGGCCACCGACAGCGGCCAGCCCTGGCGACCGGCGCGCAGGAATTCCTGCTCCAGCACGGCTTCCAGCTGGCGCCGGTTGAGCACGCCGGTGAGGGCATCTCGATGGGCCTGGTCGGCCAGGCGCTTGGCCCGGGCTTCGAATTCGTCAGCGCGGCGACGGGCCTGGTCGGCATCCTGCAGTTCGCGCAGGTTGCGCAGGGTGGCCAGCTCCTGCGCGTGGTCGATCAGCTCGCGCACCCGCGAGGGGGAATTCAGGCCGGCCTCGAACAGGCTGGCGATGTCCGGCAGGGCCTCGCTGATGCGGGTCAGGACCTGGTCGAAACGGGCGCTGTCCAGTTCAAGGCGGTCATGCACCTGCTGCAGGGCGCGCTCGCGGGCGGCATCGGCGTCATCGTCCAGCCAGATGTCGGCCACGGCACCGGACAGCTGCACGCAGGCCTGGAACGGCGACTCCGCGGCGTCCAGGTCTTCGCTGTGGCTGATGCTCTCCACCAGGTAGCGCGGCAGGCCCCACTGCTCGGCCACCCAGGCGCCGACCTCGGCGTGGCTGCAGCCCAGTTCGTCGCGCTCGCGCGCGACCAGATCGATGTTGTCGCGTGCTTCGCGCAGCAGCGGCAGGTAGCGCTCCGATTCGGCCTGGGCCAGGCACAGTACGCCCAGGTCCTGCAGCAGGCCGGCCAGCATCAGTTCTTCCAGCCGGCGCAGGCCGCGTGCCTGGCCCAGCTGGCTGGCGGCCAGCGCGCTGAGGATGCTGCGCTTCCAGGCGCGTTGGCGCAGGTCGTGGTCGGCGCCGGTGCCGCCGGTCAGTCCCTGGGTGACGGTGAAGCCGAGGGCCAGGCTGATCGTGGCATTCAGGCCGAGCATGGTCAGTGCCTGGCCGAGGTTCTCGATCCGACGGCGGCTGGCGTACAGCGGCGAATTGGCGATGCGCAGCATGCGAGCGCTCAGCGCCATGTCGATGGCGATGATGTCGGCGGCGGTGGCGATATCCGCTTCCGGGTCCTGTGCCAGTTCGATGATGCGCAGGGCAATACCGGGTGGCGAGGGCAGGTTGCGGCAGAGCGCCAGGGCAGCTGTCAGCTCGGGAGGCATGTCGGGTCGTTCAATTCCATTGGGACAAGAATACCTAGGAATGCATCACAGTCCGCGATTTTCGTTCCTGCTAAATGACTGTTGATTCCCTGTGCCGAGTATCGGCTTGATTCGCGCGCAACGCAAAGGTGCCGCTGTGCGCACCCCACAGGGCCGCCGGCATAAAAAAAGAGCCGCGGTCTCCCGCGGCTCCTTCTGGTTGCTTCACAGCCGGAAGGCTGGAATCAGACCTGCATCGCCTTGGCAACTTCGGCGGCGTAGTCTTCCACCACCTTCTCGATGCCTTCGCCGACGATCAGCAGCTTGAAGCCAGCAACATCGGCGCCAGCGGCCTTGACCACCTGCTCGACGGTGGTGTCGCCCAGCACGTAGGTCTGGCCGTACAGGGTCACGTCGCTGACGATCTTGTTGATCTTGCCGCTGATGATCTTTTCCAGGATGTCGGCCGGCTTGGCCTTGTCCTTTTCGGACATCTTGGCCAGCTCGATTTCCTTTTCCTTCTCGACGAAGTCGGCCGGAACGTCCGCAGCCTTGTTGTGCGGCGGCTTCAGCGCAGCCACGTGCATGGCCAGGCCACGGGCCAGCTCGACGTCGCCGCCGATCAGATCGACCAGAACGCCGACCTTGCCGTTGGTGTGGACATACGCACCGATGTTGCCGGTGGTGTCGACATTCACCATGCGACGGATCTGGATGTTCTCACCCAGGGTCTGCACGGCGGTGGCGCGGGCTTCTTCAACGGTGCGGCCATCGGCCAGCTTGGCAGCCTTCACGGCTTCGACGTCGGTGGCGCCCGATGCCAGGGCGGCAGCGGCAACGGCATTGACGAAGGACTTGAAGTTGTCATCGTTGGCGACGAAGTCGGTTTCCGAGTTGACTTCGACCAGCACGGCCTTGCCGCCATCCTGGGCCAGGCCCAGACGGCCTTCGGCGGCCACGCGGTCAGCCTTCTTGTCGGCCTTGGCGGCGCCGGACTTGCGCATGGCTTCAGCAGCAGCGTCGATGTCGCCGTTGGCTTCGGTGAGCGCCTTCTTGCATTCCATCATGCCGGCGCCGGTGCGCTCGCGCAGTTCCTTGACCAGGGAAGCAGTGATTTCCACGGGATTACCTCACGAAAGAAAGGGGTTGGGCCGGCATGGTGGCCGGCCCGTGTGACACGGTCCTGTCACGCGCCAAAGGCTGCGCGCAGGGAGGGTGGACGCCGGGCGTCCACCCCGGGCCTGGATCAGGCCTGGGCGTCGTCGCCCTTCTTGGCAGCCTTCTTGGCCGGAGCGCGGCGGGCCGGCTTCTCTTCGCCTTCAGCAGCGGCTTCAGCGAACTCTTCCTCACGCACCGAAGCAGCGTGCGGAGCAGCAGCCTTGCCTTCCAGCACGGCGTCGGCAGCGGCGCGGGCGTACAGCTGCACAGCGCGGATGGCGTCGTCGTTGCCCGGGATGGCGTAGTCCACCAGTTCCGGGTTGTAGTTGGTGTCGACCACGGCGATGACCGGGATGCCCAGCTTCTTGGCTTCCTTGATCGCGATGTCTTCGTGGCCGATGTCGATCACGAAGATGGCGTCCGGCAGGCGGTTCATGTCCTTGATGCCGCCCAGCGAGGCTTCCAGCTTGTCGCGCTCGCGACGCAGGCCCAGCACTTCGTGCTTGACCAGCTTCTCGAAGGTGCCGTCGGTTTCACCGGCTTCCAGTTCCTTCAGGCGGGCAACCGACTGCTTGACGGTACGGAAGTTGGTCAGGGTGCCGCCCAGCCAGCGCTGGTTCATGAACGGCATGCCGCAACGCTCGGCTTCTTCCTTGATGGTTTCGCGGGCGCTGCGCTTGGTGCCCAGGAACAGGACGGTGCCGCGCTTCTGGGCAACCGACGAGATGAAGTTCATCGCGTCGTTGAACAGCGGGACGGTCTTTTCCAGGTTGATGATGTGGATCTTGCCGCGGGCGCCGAAGATGTACGGAGCCATCTTGGGGTTCCAGTAGCGGGTCTGGTGGCCGAAGTGGACGCCGGCTTCCAGCATCTGACGCATGGTGACCTGGGGCATTGCAATACTCCTGATATGGAACCAGCGATTCCGCCCGCGGGGATAGGTATGCGGGACGCGTGGAAGCGCGATCGGTTCCGGGGTTGGGCTTCCCTGTTGCCTCCGTGGCCGAACTCCTTGCGGAGCACCCCGGCACGGATGGGGGCAGCAGGTGTGGATTCACCGGTGACGTCCGGTGTGGACGGGTTCCCGCGCACGCAGGCGGCAGGAATCCGGTCGATTATAGCCCGCTCGGTGCGCTGGCTGCAATTGCCGGGCCTGGAGCGACCAGATCGATCACGCGGCCATCCTGCAGCCGGGCCTGGAAATGACCGCCGGCGTAGCCATCAGCGCGGGCGGGCAGGGCCCAGCGGCGCTCATGGCCGGCCAGCAGATACCCGGCCAGGCCGGGCAGCAGCAGGGTGCGCTGACCGCCGCTGGTGATGTAGGCGAGATCGTTCAGGCGTGCGTGCAGGGTACCGGTGTTGCTCAGTCGCAGGAAGGTATGTGACTGGCCGGGTTCGATCCCTGCATGCAGCCGCGATTGGGTCATTGGCGTGGCGTGCCCGCGGAACAACGGCAGCGAATAGCGCTGCAGGCCTGGCGTAGTGGGGGCCAGGACGACCCGATAGGCCTGTTCGCCGACAGCGGATGCCGGCTGGCGTGGCAGCAGCCAGATGCGCTGTCGGACGCCGGGCGGGATGTCGAGCAGGGTGGGGCTGGCGAGCACCTGGTCGGTGGGACGCAGCATGTCCGCGTCGGTCTGCTGGTCCCACGCAAGGATCTGTACCCGGCCCTGCCAGCGGCCGGGACCGGGGTTGAAGAGCCAAAGTTCGCCCTGGCCACCTTCGGCGGGCAGCTGCAGTGTGGTCGGCAACAGGTCCAATGCCGCGGCAGGCAACGCCAGCAGCATCGCCAGCAGGGTCAGAAGTGCCCGCATCAGTAGATGACGGTCACGGCGGACGTCGTGTCTTCGCCGTCGGCGGGAGGCGCGAGCTCGCGGACCTGGGGCGGAAGTTGCGGTGTGTCGCTGCGCTGGTGGGGGGCGGGGCAGTGGGTGCTGCCGGGGTCATCGCGGCAGGCTTCGACCACGGTCAGGCGGATCTGCAGGTTGCTGGGGCCGGGTTCGGCCCACGCCGATGTGCTGGCGAACAGTATCGCCCCTATCAGAAATGCGCGAGCCACCTGGCAACCACCGTGCTGAAAGATCTCGCTGCGCGGTATCGGCTGGATCGGCCGAATCTGTAGCGTCGACTGTCAGTCGACTGCTCCTGGCACAGGAATGATGCGCGCATCCACGCATGACGTGGATGTGCCGAAACCCCGGTGGGTGTCGACCGTTGGTCGGCATGCAGGTCAATAGGTGATGGTCACCTGCACCACATCGTTGTAGATGCCGGCCGGGGGCTGGCCGGTGACCGGCGGCACCCGGCCATAGATGGTCAGCTGCTGCGCGCTGCCACTTCCGGTGCCGCCAACGGTATCGACGTTGAGGGTGTTGCCCCAGCGCAGGCTGCGCGCGGCATTGCGGTACAGCTCGTAGGTGAGGTAGTAGGTGCTGCCGCCGATGGTGGTGGCCATGCGCCGCGTGCTGGTGGCGGAGGGGTTGTTCTGGCCGTTGTTGAGGCTGACCTGGTAGGCCGTGTTCTTCAGGCAGGTCAGGGTCAAGGTGGCGGTCCGGTCGATGTTGGCGGGAATGCCGCCGGTGACGTTGCCGAAGTCCATGTTGGTGGTGACGTAGCTGCCGCACTGCGGCAGCACGTTGGCGGTGGCGGTGAAGCTGAAGGCGTTGCTGATGCTGTTGGTGCCGGTGGCGCCGCCGTTGCAGTTGGCGGGCACCGTGGCATTGCCGAGCAGGACCTCGTTCCAGGCCCAGGTCAGCACCACGTTGGCGCCGTTGAAGGTGCTGCTGTAGGCGCCTGACGCCAGGATCTGATTGGCGGGGATCTGTGCGGACAGCTGCGTGGTCTGCGTGCCGCTGCCGCCGGTCAGGGGCACGTTGTAGGTCAGGGTCAGCTCCTGCGCCGGCGGCGAGCCGCGCGGGGTCAACCCGGTCACCTGGCTGAAGTTGGAGGTGTTGTAGAGCTGGAAGTTCATGCTGTCGCTGGTGCTGGTCTTCATCGTCCGCCAGCTGGAGCTGCTGCCGCCGCCGCTGCCGGCGCCGATGCCCACGCAGACCCGCACGCCGGTAGTGGCCAGCACGCTCAGCGCGGCAGTGGTGCAGGTCACGGTGATGTTGAGCGTGCCGGTGGTTGCGCCGGGGGCATTGCTGTTGACGTTGCCAAACGGCAGCGTCGGGTCGGCGACGGCGGCGCACACCGCGACGGCGCGGGCCGGTGCCGCCGCCAGCAGGCCGGCGACCAGCAGCAGGCCGAGCAGCAACGTCCTCATGGCGCTACCTCCGGGATGCACGCCAGCGGTGCCGGCTTCGGCCGCGCGCCGGAAGCCACCACCTTGGGCACGTCCGGTACCTTCACCCTGCATTGCCCGCGGCTGGTGGTGATGTACAGCACGCTGCCGGCGGACACGTCTTCCAGGTACAGCAGCCCGTCATAGCCCACCAGCGCCTGTCGCCCGTCCGGCAGCTGCACCTCGCTGCCGACCTCCAGCGGTTGCCCGTCCATGCCGTGCAGGGTCAGGTTCAACGACGGCCGCGAACGCAGCGCGAAGGTCACGCGGGTGCCGGCGCGTTGGCGGGGTGTCACCCAGTCTTCGATGCGATCGGCGCGCATGTCCTCGGGCAGGTCCAGGGTGTCGATGGAGACGCGATTGCGCTGCCAGGACAGCAGTGGGCTGACCAGCAGCAGGCCGCGATCATCGGTCACGCCGATCAGCCGGTTTTCCAGCCGCACCGGCACGCCGCCCACGCCGTTGGTGCTGATGACTGCGAACGCGTCGGAGACTTCGCGGGTGGCGAAGGCATGCCCGCCCATCCACACCAGGCTGCCACTGGCGCTGGCGTAGGCATAGTTCAGGCCGCCCTGGCGCGAGGCGCCGAATGAGTAGCGACCGACGTCATTGAGGATGCCGACTTCGGCCAGGCCGCCATTGCCGTCCTCGCCATGGCGCACCTGCGCGCGCCAACCGACGCCGCCGGCGCTGCCGTCGCCGGGTACCGGCTGGGTCACGTCCGCTACCCAGCTCTGGCTGTCGCCGTTGCGCTGGCTGGAGAGGCTGGCCTGGCGGTTGTTGCCCAGGCTGGCGGTGACCGACAGGTAGATGCTGCGGTCATCGCTCTTGTCCAGGTTCTGGTTCACCGACAGGTAGGCCGACCACCGCTGGCTCCAGGTGCGTGACCAGAACAGGCTGGCGTAGCGGTTGTCGTCTCCGTCGGGATAGCGCAGGCGCAGGTAGCTGGCGCTGAGCGTGCCCAGCCGCAGCAGATCGGCGCCGACCGTGGCCTGTTCACTGATGCTCGGCGGCAGGTTGCCCTGCAGTGCGCCCAGGTCGCGGTAATCGCCATGGCTGCGCACGCTGCGCAGATTGAAATTGAGCCGGCGGTTGTTCCAGCTGTAGCCCAGTGCCCATTGCCCGCCCCGCAGGCCGTGATAGTCACTGTGCGCATAGGCGGCGTTGAACACGCCCGCGCCGCCGAGCAGCCACCAGCCGCCGATGCCGGCCTGGGCCAGGCCGCCGCCGCCTTCGGCATGTGCTTCGCCGGTAAAGGTGTCGCTGATACCGCCTCGCCAGCTGGCACTGGCCACGGTGCGATCGTCGTAGGCGAAGGAACGCTGGCCGAAATCCTCACGCAGGCGGCCAACGCCGGCCGACCAGTCCGACAGGCCCTTGGCCAGCAGCTGCTGGGTGCCGTAGAAACTGAAATCCAGCGTCTGCATGCGCCCGAATGCATCGGTCACCACCACCTGTGCGCTGCCGGTGCCGCTGATGCCGGGTTGCGCGGCCAGCTGGAACGGACCGACCGGCACCTGCCCGCTGTACTGGCGCAGGCCATCGACGTACAGCTCGACCGTGGACGGCACCACCGCCTGGCCGAGGAAGCTGGGCGTGGGGGTGAGTACGCGATACGGCTGCAGGCCGTAGTTGCGGCCGATCTGCAGGCCGCCCAGGCGCACCGGACGGGTCCAGTCGACGAAGCCGCTGTAGAAATCGCCGACCTCCAGCGTCATCGCCTTGCCGGGGAAATCCAGGCTCCAGCGCGTATCCAGGCGCACGCTCTCACCGCGCCAGCGACGATCGCCGGGCTGCTGGTAGCGCCGGCTGATCGCTGTGTTCTCGACGGTGCCGTTACCAATCCCGAACAGGCGCAGCTCCGAGCTGAGGCTTAGGTTGCCGAGCATGTCGACCCGGCTGCCATACACGTCGTAGTTCAGCAGCAGGCCGGGCGAGGCGGTGCTGGCCGGTGCCCGGGTCTGCGGCTGGCTGAGCACGGTGGTCGGCAGGGTCAGCTGGTCCAGCGGCACGTCCAGGGCCAGGGTCTGCATATGCGCGTCGTAGCGCACAACGGCCCCGCTGATCTGGTCCAGATAGACCGGCGCATCGCCGCGGGCGCTGAAGCCGAGCTGGCGCAGCACTTCCGGACTGGCCTGCAGCCGGCCACGGGTTTCAGTGAATGGCAGCAGGCCGCGGGGCGTGCTGTTGAGCGAGACGTCCAGGTACAGGGTCTGGCTGGCGGTCAGGGGCGTGGGGGCGGGCAGGATCGCGTCGGCCGACACCCCGGAGACGTCCGCAGCCCCGGCGGCAGCCACGCCGGACACATCGGCGGCTTCGGTCGCCGCAGGAGCCAGGGCAGCCAACAGCGCGCCCATCAACGCCTCAGCGAGCCGGTGGTGGCGACAGCGGCGTCTGTTCCGACTCGCCATTGAGCTTGGCCGTGATCTGGTCGTTGTCGCGGTCGATGGCCGTGCGCTCGATCGGCCAGCGCATCACCTGCCCGGGCAGTACATAGCCCAGCAGGCCGGGGTGCACGATGCGCGGGCGCTGGACGCTGCCCAGCGCCAGGTCGGCGATCTGTGCATAGCTGTTGCCGGTGTTGGCCACCTCCACGCCGTTGCGTCCGTCCTGCAACCGGACCAGGCTGGCCTGCAGGCGCGGCGCCAGCTTGCCGCCAGACGGTTGCACGAACACCGGAATCGAATAGCGCAGCACGAACTGCATGCCGTTGGCGCGGGTCGCCAGATCAGGCACCTCGTCGACGATCAGCCGGTAGTACTGCTGTGCCGCAGGCGGTTCGTGGTTCGGGCGCATGACCCGTACCAGCTGCTGCTGGCCCGCGCCCAGTTCCTGCATCGGAGGGGTGGCCAGCAGTTCCTCGGTGGGCAGCAGTTGTTCCTGGCCATCCTGCTGTACCCAGCGGAAGACCCGCACCTGCAGCCTGACCGGCGAGGTGCCACTGTTGGTCAGCCACAGTTCGCCAGCGCGCTGGCGGGCCTCAAGCTGCAGGCTGGTGGGGGCGACCTGGAGGCTGGTGGCACCGGCAGGGGCTGCGGCCAGCAGGGAGAGGGCGAGCAGCGCCACGCCGGTGGCGCGCCACGGGCGGGGTCCGGCCATGCGGGCGTGCTCCATCAATAGGTGATCGTGGCGGTGACCGTATCCAGGTAGTTGCCGGTGGCCGGGTTGTTGGTGCTCAGGTTCAGGATCTGGCCGTAGACGATGTAGGGCACGGCCAGGCCAGTGCCGATGCCGGCCTGGGTGTTGGTGCCCGAGGTCGCACCCCAGACCAGGGTATGAGCGGCGTCCTGGTAGAGCTGGTAGCCAACGAAGTTGTTGGCGGTCACCGCGGCGTTGGTGTTCTTCATCCGGCGGGTGGTGACGTCGTTGGCGGTGCTGGCATTGGCGCCCGCGTTCAGCGAAATCGTGTACGGGGTCAGGGCCGAGCATTGGGCGGTCACCGTGCCCTGGCCCAGGGTGGGGGTCGCCGTGGTCGAGGCCGCCGTGCCGAAGTCAACGTTGGTGGCCGCCGCCGCCGTGATGGTGCAGGCCTTGGTGACCACCAGGGTCACGTTGAAGGTCGTGGTGTCGGCGGCCAGTGCGGGGCCGGCCAGCAACAGTCCGGTCAGGACCCAGGCGAGCGGTGAGCGGAACGTGGATCGCATGGACAACCTCCCTGACCCGAAGGTCTGTTGAACAAGGCGAAGGCGGCAGGTTCGGGGCCGCTTTGACAACGGTCGTGGCCAGCTTCTGCGGGTAAGTGTCTGTAATCCGTGATAAACAGGCGTGCGAAAGGGTGGAGATCGTCACGCTTTCACTTTCCTTGCCGGAACCGTGCATGCCCCGGATCGCCAGTTGGGTGGCGTTCGTTCAGATTGCAGCGGGATCGGCGATAATGGGCGCCATGAGCGTGAATCTGAAAACCCCGCAGGAAATCGAGATGATGCGCATCGCCGGCCGCCTGGCCAGCGAAGTGCTCGACATCGTCACCCCCCACGTCAAGCCCGGTGTCACCACCGAGGAGCTGGACCGCATCTGCCACGACCACATCGTGAACGTGCAGGGCGCGATTCCGGCCAACGTCGGCTACCGCGGCTTCCCGAAGACCGTGTGCACCTCGGTCAACAACGTCATCTGCCACGGTATTCCCAGCGAAGGGAAGGTGCTGAAGGATGGCGACATCATCAATATCGACGTTACCGTCATCAAGGACGGCTGGCACGGCGACACCAGCCGCATGTACTTCGTCGGCACGCCGTCGGTGATGGCCCGCCGCCTGGTGGAAACCACCTACGAAGCCATGTGGCGCGGCATCCGTGCGGTGCGTCCGGGCGCAACCCTGGGCGACATCGGCCATGCCATCCAGAGCTATGCCGAAGGCGAGCGTTTCAGTGTGGTGCGCGAGTACTGCGGCCACGGCATCGGCAAGGTCTACCACGACGAGCCGCAGGTGGTGCATTACGGCCGCCCGGGCCAGGGCCTGGTGCTGCAGCCGGGCATGACCTTCACCATCGAACCGATGATCAACGAGGGCACCCGTTACAACAAGGTGCTGCCGGATGGCTGGACCGTGGTGACCAAGGACCGCAAGCTGTCGGCGCAGTGGGAGCACATGATCGCGGTCACCGAGACCGGCGTCGACGTGCTGACGCTGTCGCCGGGCGAGTCGCAGGTCTCCTGAGGATGCTGCCGGCGAGTTCGCTGCTGGACACGCCGGCCGCGTCGCTCAACGACCCGGACTGGGCTGCTGCCGCGCGCCAGGCGCTGCAGCAGGCCGACGCGCGCCTGTACCGCCGCTTCGACCAGGGCGACAACATCGAGCGCCTGCTGGCGCTGCGCGCGCGTGCCGCCGACCATCTGATCCGCCTGGCGTGGCAGCGCTGCCTGCCAGTCGATAGTGGCCTGTCGCTGTTCGCGGTGGGCGGCTATGGGCGCGGTGAGCTGTTCCCGCGCTCGGACATCGACCTGCTGGTGTTCGGCGGCCCGCCGGCACAGCTGGCGCACGAAGCGGCACTGGCGCGCCTGTTTGCGCTGCTGTGGGATTGCGGGCTGGCGGTCAGCCATGCGGTGCGTTCTGCATCCCAGTGCCGCGAGGCGGCGACGGACCAGACCGTGCTGACCGCGCTGATCGAGGCGCGCCCGATCCTGGCTGATGATGCGGCGCGCCGCGCGCTGCGCGAGGCCATCGACGACCGCGAACTGTGGCCGGCACGCGCGTTCTTCCTGGCCAAGCTGGAAGAGCTGCGCAACCGGCACCAGCGTTTCGGCGATACCGCCGACAACCTGGAGCCGGACCTGAAGGATGGCCCCGGTGGCCTGCGCGATCTCAACACGCTGGGCTGGATGGCTCTGCGTGCCTTTGGCGTGCGCGACCTGGAAGCCCTGGTCGGGCTCGGCCATCTGGGTGCCGACGAAGCCGCGGCGCTCAAGCGCGAACGTGCGGTGCTGGCGCGACTGCGGTTTGGCCTGCACCTGGTAGCACGTCGCCCGGAAGAGCGCCTGCGTTTCGATTACCAGAAGACCCTGGCCGCGCGCCTGGGCTTCGAAGACGACGCCGAGAACCTCGGTGTCGAGAAAATGATGCAGGGCTTCTACCGCGCAGCGCTGGTGGTGCGCCGGATCAGCGACCGCCTGCTGCAGCGCTTCGAGGAACAGTTCGATGGCGAAGCGCAGCCGGAACCGCTGACCGTGGGCTTTTCCCTGCGCCGTGGCTACCTGGCCGCCAACGAGGCCGACTGGCCGCGCGGCGACATCGGCCAGGTGTTCGCGCTGTTCTCCAGCTGGGCCAACAATCCGCAGGTACGCGGCCTGCATTCGCTGACCGCGCGCGCGCTGGCCGAATCGCTGCCGCTGCTGCCGGCCTACGACCAGGCCGACACCGATGCGCGCGAGCAGTTCATGACCCTGCTGCGTGGCCAACGCCCGGTCGATACGCTTTCGCGCATGGCGCGGCTGGGCGTGCTCGGCCAGTGGATTCCCGCGTTCGCCCAGGTCAGCGGGCGCATGCAGTTCGACCTGTTCCATGTCTATACCGTCGACCAGCACACGCTGATGGTCCTGCGCAACATCGGCCTGTTCGCCAGCAGCCGTGCCGACGAACGCTTCTCGATCGCCCATGAAGTCTGGCCGCGCCTGCGCAAGCCGGAGCTGCTGCTGCTGGCCGGCCTGTTCCATGACATTGCCAAGGGCCGCGGCGGCGACCATTCCGAACTGGGCGCGGTCGATGCGCGCGCGTTCTGCCAGGCGCATGCGCTGAGCACGTCCGATACCGAACTGGTGGCGTGGCTGGTCGAACAGCACCTGCGCATGTCGGTGACCGCGCAGAAGCAGGACATCGCCGACCCGGTGGTGATCCATCGCTTCGCCACGCTGGTCGGCAGCCGCGACCGCCTGGACTACCTGTACCTGCTGACCTGTGCCGACATCGCCGGCACCAGCCCGAAACTGTGGAATGCCTGGAAGGATCGCCTGCTGGCCGATCTGTATTTCGCCACCCGGCGCGCGCTGCGCGAAGGGCTCGAGCATCCGGTACCGGCGGCCGAGCGCGTGGCCGAGGCGCGCGACAGCGTGCGCGCACTGGTGCGCGAGCAGGGTTACGACGACGCCACCATCGACCGCCAGTTCGCCGTGATGCCGGATGAGGGCTTCATTCGCCTGCGCCCTGAGCAGCTGGCCTGGCAGGCCGCCGCGCTGGTACCGGTGAAACAGGGCCAGACGCTGGTGAAGGTGCGCCGCATCAGTGTCGACGACCCGGCACTGGAAGTGTTCGTGCATTCGCCGGACCGCGACGGCCTGTTTGCCGCCATCGTGATGACCCTGGACCGCAAGGGCTACGGGATCCATCGCGCGCGCGTGCTGGATGGCCCGGCCGACACCATTTTCGATACCTTCGAAGTGAACCCGGCCGACAGCTTCGCCGATGGCAGCAGCGCCAACCTGGAGGCCGCGCTGCGCGAGGCACTCAGTGGTGACCTGTCGCGCCTGCGCCCGTCGCGTCGGGTGGTGCCACGCCAGCTGCGCCATTTCCGCTTCGCGCCGCGCATCGAGTTCCGCGATGAACCGGGCGCAACCCGTTTTGCCCTGGTCGCCCCCGACCGCCCCGGCCTGCTGGCCGACGTGGCGTTCGTGCTGCGCAACCAGGGCCTGCGCGTGCATGATGCCCGCATTGCCACGTTCGGCGAGCGCGCCGAAGACACCTTCGTGATCAGTGACGAACACGACCTCCCCCTGACTGAACCTGCCCGGCAGCAGCTGCATGACGCGATGCTGGCCTGCCTGGACCCTGATAGAAACGCCGGAGACCCCGCCTGATGGCCACCAAGCCTGTTAAGAAGACTGCTGCCACCGCCAAGAGCGCAGCGGCCAAGAAAACTGCCGCCGTGCCGGCCGCGCCGAAGAAAGCCGCGGTGGTGAAGGCGCCGGCGAAGAAGGTGGCAGCACCGAAGAAGGCCCCGGCCAAGAGCGCAGAAGCCGCACGCGCCGAAACCATCGCCCGCAAGTCGCTGCGCAAGCCGGCCGCGCCGGGCGTGGAAGAACTGAAGTTCGGCATCGAAAGTGCCTTCGAACGCCGCGCCACGCTGACCCTTCACGAACTGGAAGGCTCGACCAGGCCGCTGGTCAACCGTGTGATCGACGGCCTGGAGAGCGGCGAATTCCGCGTTGCCGAACCGGACGGCCACGGTGGCTGGAAGGTCAACGAGTGGCTGAAGAAGGCCGTGCTGTTGTACTTCCGCGTCAACGACATGGCCGTGGTCGACGCACGTCCGGCGCCGTTCTGGGACAAGGTCGAATCGCGTTTTGCCGGTTATGACGAAGCGAAGTTCCGCCGTGGTGGCGTGCGCGTGGTGCCGGGCGCCATTGCCCGCCGCGGTACGTACTTCGGCAAGGACGTGGTGCTGATGCCGAGCTTCACCAACATCGGTGCCTATGTCGGTGAAGGCACCATGGTCGATACCTGGGCCACCGTGGGTTCGTGCGCGCAGATCGGCCAGCACTGCCACCTGTCCGGCGGTGCCGGCATTGGCGGCGTGCTGGAACCCCTGCAGGCCAGCCCGACCATCATTGAAGACCACTGCTTCATCGGTGCGCGTTCGGAAGTGGTGGAAGGCGTGGTGGTCGGACACCACAGCGTGATCGGCATGGGCGTGTTCCTCAGCCAGAGCACCCGCATCTACAACCGTGCCACCGGCGAGATCACCTACGGCTACATCCCGCCGTACAGCGTGGTGGTGTCCGGCTCGCTGCCGAGCAAGGACGGTACGCATTCGCTGTACTGCGCGGTGATCGTCAAGCAGGTTGATGCCAGGACCCGCAGCAAGACCAGCGTCAACGACCTGCTGCGCGGCCTGGCCGACTGAAGGTGGCTGCGCCGGAGGATCTGGCGCAGTCCGCGATCTACCGGCATCCGTCCGACACCCTGTTGGGGCGGATGCTGCCGCGCCTGCTGCACGCCATGCGCTGGACCCGACTGCGCCGCGCACTGTCGCGGCGCTGGCCGATGCCGGCGCCGCCTTCGGTGGCCATCAGGCCCCCCTGCGTTTCCTCACCTGCCAGGACGAGGCCATCGCCCGCACCTGCGACTGTCGCTGGGCCAGCACCCGCATCGGGCTGCCGGTAGACCTCGACAGCCTGCAGCCGCTGCGCCTGGAACGCGAGCTGCAGTGCCCGCGCCTGCAGGCGATGAGCGTGGCGCTTGCATCGGGCCTGGCCTTCCGCTTGCCGAGAGTGCCGTTCCGGGTCGTGTCCGAGCGCCTGTTGTGAGATTCTGGCCCTCTGTTTTCCAGCATCACAGATGGCCATGAGCACCACTGTCTACGGTTTGAAGAACTGCGATACCTGCAAGAAGGCGACCAAGTGGCTGGACCGCTTCGGCGTGCCGTACACCTTCGACGACTACCGCGACAACAAACCCAGCCCGGAAATGCTGCTGGAATGGGCCGCGCAGCTGGGGGGGCTGGCGGCGATGGTCAACAAGTCCTCCACCACCTGGCGGCAGCTGCCGGACAACCGCAAGGCTGCGGACTCCGAGGCCGAATGGAAGCTGCTGCTGCGCGAGTATCCGCAGCTGATCAAGCGCCCACTGGTGGTCACCGCCGATGGCAAGGCCAGCCAGGGTTTCAGTGACAATGGTTTCAAGGCACGCTTCGGCGTGGGCGACGCATGAGCGCGGTCCTCGACCTGACCTGCGAGCTGATTGCGCGACCTTCGGTAACGCCGGACGATGCTGGTTGCCAGGCGCTGTTGGCGGCGCGGCTGAAGCAGGCCGGATTCCAGTGCGATCATCTGCGCCTGGGCGACGTTGACAATCTGTGGGCGACCCATGGCCAGGGCGCGCCGGTGCTGGTTCTGCTGGGCCACACTGACGTGGTGCCCACCGGCCCGCGCGAGTCCTGGACCAGCGACCCGTTCACCCCACAGATCCGCGATGGCGTGCTGTATGGGCGCGGTGCCGCCGACATGAAAGGCAGCGTGGCGGCGTTCGTGGTGGCCGCCGAGCAGTTCGTCGCCGACCATCCCGACCATCCCGGCACGCTGGCGGTACTGCTGACCAGCGACGAGGAGGGCGATGCCATCGATGGCGTGCGCCACGTTGCACGCCTGTTCGCCGCACGCGGGCAGCGCATCGACTGGTGCATCACCGGTGAGCCGTCGTCGACCGCGACGCTGGGCGATCTGCTGCGCGTGGGACGTCGCGGCAGCCTGTCGGCCAAACTGCGCGTCCAAGGCGTGCAGGGCCACGTGGCGTATCCGGAAAAGGCACGCAACCCGATTCACCAGGCGGCGCCGGCCCTGGCAGAACTATGCGCGCGGCGCTGGGACGAAGGCTACGAGAGTTTCCCGCCGACCAGCCTGCAGATCTCCAACATCCACGCCGGCACCGGTGCCAACAACGTGATTCCCGGTGAGCTCGACGTGGATTTCAACATCCGCTACAACCCGCACTGGGATGCGCCGAAGCTGGAGGCGGAGATCACCGCACTGCTGGAACGGCATGGCCTGCAGTACACGCTGAAGTGGCATCGCAGCGGCGAGCCGTTCTACACCCCGGAAGGCACGCTGCGCGCCATCGCCCGTGCGGTGCTGGCCGAGCACATCGGCCGCGCGCCAGAAGAAAGCACCGGCGGCGGCACCTCCGATGCACGCTTCATCGCGCCATTGGGCGCGCAATGCATCGAAGTAGGCCCGGTCAATGCCAGCATCCACCAGGTGGACGAGAACGTGCGCGTGGACGATCTGGAAGCGTTGCCGGGGCTGTACCAGCGGCTGGTGGAACGGCTGCTGGTGTGAGGATGGTGGATGCCGATCGTCGGTCGGCACACCTTCCGCAGGACTGCAGCCGGGCCCTGGTCCGAAAAGATGAGTAACGGCGGCATGATCGCCTTTTCCCAGTAGCTTGGCGCGGCCATGTAGGAGCGCTGCGCCTGGGGCCTGGCGAACAAGCCGGCCGCCGCTGGCAGGGCCGAAGGCGGGTGAGGGTCTGGCAGGCGCCAGGCCCAGGCAGGGCAGGGCAGGGCAGCCAGTGCCCCGGTGCCTCGGTTGCCGACGCAACTGTTGCGCCGCGCTGGAAACCGGGGTAGGGTCGATGCCATGTCGATCCGCCAAGCCACCGCCGTCAACAACAACCGCAATAATCTGCGCGCGAATAATCGTGCGCGGCCGATGCGGGACTGCGCCCTGGGTAGATAGACAGCAACACACGCCCGGACACCAGAAAACCCGCATCAGCCGATGCGGGTTTTTTTGTGCCCGGGCGCAGCCTGCCCGGGCCTGGATGGCCGGTCGAACACCTTCCCACCCGTGAAATTCCCCAACAGGAGCTCCCCCATGTGTTCGATCTTCGGAATCTTCGGCCTGCAGGCCGGTGACGATCTTCCCACCCTGCGCCGCCACGCGCTGGAACTGTCGCAACGCCAGCGCCACCGTGGCCCGGACTGGAGCGGCGTGTACCTCGACGAAGGTGCGCTGCTGGTCCATGAACGGCTGGCCATCGTCGATCCGGCCGGTGGTTCGCAACCGCTGCTGTCGGCCGATGGCCAGCTGGCGCTGGCGGTGAACGGCGAGATCTACAACCACCAGGCGTTGAAGGCGGCGCTGACCACCCCCTACGACTTCCAGACCGGCTCGGACTGCGAGGTGATCAACGCGCTGTACCGCCAGGGCGGCGCGCCGGCGCAGTGGCTGGAACAGCTCAACGGCATCTTCGCCTTCGCGCTGTGGGACCGTGACAGTGGACGCGTGCTGGTGGCGCGCGACCCGGTCGGTGTGGTGCCGCTGTACTGGGGCCACGACGCCCAGGGGCGCTTGCGCGTGGCCTCGGAAATGAAGGCGCTGGTCGATACCTGTGCCGATGTCGCGCAGTTCCCGCCGGGCCACTATTTCGACAGTGCCAGCGGTGAACTGGTGCGCTACTACCAGCAACCGTGGCGTGACTATGCCGACGTGCAGGGTCGCCAGGCCGATCTGGCCGAACTGCGCCAGGCCTTCGAGCACGCGGTGGAACGCCAGTTGATGAGCGACGTGCCGTACGGCGTGCTGCTGTCCGGTGGCCTGGACTCGTCGCTGGTGGCGGCGGTAGCCGCGCGCTATGCACGTCGCCGCATCGAGGATGGCGGGCAGACCGAAGCCTGGTGGCCGCGCCTGCATTCGTTCGCGATCGGCTTGAAGGGCTCGCCCGATCTGGCTGCCGCTGCCATTGCTGCCGAAGCGCTGGGCACCGTGCATCACGGCTTCGAATACACCTTCGAGGAAGGCCTCGATGCGCTGCCGGAAGTGATCCGCCACATCGAAACCTACGACGTCACCACCATCCGCGCCTCCACGCCGATGTTCCTGCTGGCGCGGCGGATCAAGGCGATGGGGGTGAAGATGGTGCTCTCCGGCGAGGGCAGCGATGAGATCTTTGGTGGCTACCTGTATTTCCACAAGGCACCGGATGCGCGTGAATTCCACGAGGAGCTGGTGCGCAAGCTCGACGCGCTGCACAACTACGACTGCCTGCGTGCCAACAAGTCGATGATGGCCTGGGGCGTGGAGCCACGCGTGCCGTTCCTGGACCGCGAATTCCTCGACGTGGCGATGCGCTTCGATGCTGCGCACAAGATGGTCGGTGCCGGCTTCGGTGGCCGTCGCATCGAGAAGGCGGTGCTGCGCGAGGCATTCGACGGCTACCTGCCGGACAGCATCCTGTGGCGTCAGAAGGAGCAGTTCAGCGATGGCGTCGGCTATGGATGGATCGACGGCCTGAAGGCGCATGCCGAGGCGCAGGTGAGTGACCGCGTGCTGGCGGCGGCCGACAAGCGCTTCCCGCACAACCCGCCGCAGACCAAGGAGGCGTACTACTACCGCCACCTGTTCGAGCAGTTCTTCCCGAGCCGCGCGGCCGCCGAGACCGTGCCGGGCGGCAAGTCGATCGCCTGTTCGTCGCCGGCGGCGATCGCCTGGGACGCCAGCTTCGCCGCAGCTGCAGACCCCTCGGGCCGCGCGATCGCCGGCGTGCACGAGCAGGCACTGGCCTAAGCCCCAAAAAGGGGACGGAGGGGATTAAGTCGTAAGTGGCACAAACGACTTAATCCCCTCCGTCCCCTTTTTGTATGATCGCCCCCTGCGCATTGGGGAATGTTCATGGACGTACAGGCAGGCGGCAACGCGCCGCCCACGAAATGGGGATGGCGTTATCTGGCGTGGGCCGGGGTGCCGTTGCTGGCCGGCGTGCTGCTGGCGCGGTATGCCGGGCCGGCGGCGCCCGAGATGGTCGCCCGTGCCACGGTTGCTGCCGAAGGCAGCTGGGCGCAGCATCTGGCGTCACCGCTGGGCCTCTTCCTGCTGCAGCTGCTGGTGCTGTTGCTGGTAGCCAAGGGCGCCGGTGCATTGCTGAAGCGGCTGGGCCAGCCGGCGGTGATTGGCGAGATGGCGGCCGGCCTGATGATGGGCCCGCTGGTGCTCGGCAGCCTGCTGCCGCAGTTGCATGGTGCGCTGTTCCCGGCCAGTTCGCTGGGCCCGCTGGGCATGCTCAGCCAGCTGGGCGTGCTGATGTTCCTGCTGGTGGCCGGTGCCGAGCTGGACCTGGCGGCACTGCGCGGCCGCCGGCGTTTCGCCTTCACGGTCAGCCATGCCGGCATCGCGGTGCCGTTCGTGCTCGGCGTCGCGTTGGCGATCTGGCTGTATCCGCAGCACGGCCCGCAGGGCGTGGGCTTCACTGCCTTCGCACTTTTCGTCGGCATCTCGATGAGCATCACCGCGTTCCCGGTGCTGCTGCGCATCCTTGCCGACCGCGGCATCGCGCAGACGTCGCTGGGGCAGACCGCCATCGCCTGCGCGGCATTGGGCGATGCCACCGCATGGTGCCTGCTGGCACTGATCGTGGCGGCTGCACAGGCCAGTGGATGGCTGCCGGCCAGCCTCAACCTGCTGTGCGTGGTCGCCTTCGTGGCGCTGATGCTGGGGCTGGTGAAGCCGTGGTTTGCCCGCCAGCAGATCGCGCCGGGCCGTGAGGGGCGCTGGCTGCTCGGCATCCTGCTGCTGTCGCTGGGTAGTGCCCTGATCACCGAAATGCTGGGCATCCACGCGCTGTTCGGTGCCTTCGCGGCGGGCGTCGCGGTATCGTCCAACGCGCAGCTGCGCGACCTGTTGATGGCCCGCGTCGAACCGTTTGCGGTGACCCTGCTGCTGCCGTTGTTCTTCGCCATGACCGGCCTGCGCATGCGTGCCGATGCGCTGCAGGCCAGCGACATCGTGTTGTGCGGGGTGGTGATCGTGGTGGCCACGGCCGGCAAGCTGCTGGGCACCTTCAGTGCTGCACGCAGTGCCGGCATGCCCACGCGCGAGGCGTGGCGGTTGGGCGCGTTGATGAACACCCGTGGCCTGATGGAGCTGATCGTGCTCAACCTGGGTTACGAGCTGGGCCTGCTCGGCGACCGCCTGTTCGCGGTGCTGGTGGTCATGGCGCTGGTGACCACGGCGATGACCGGGCCGCTGCTGAATCTGATCGAGCGTCGCAGGGCTTGAGCGTTGAACGGTGGTGCCGGCCGCTGGCCGGCAACCTCATGATGCTGGACACACCTGCATCGATGCCGGCCAATGGCCGGCACTACCGCGCCGGCACCAGTGTCATCACGTGCTTTGCCTTGCCGGGCAGGAAGGGCGTCGGCCGTCCATGCACCCAGTCCTCGTGGCCGGCGCCCCAGTAGGGTGACAGTGGATGGCCGCTCTGGCCGCCCGGCATGTGCACGATGCCGTCGGCCTCGTGGCCGGGCGAGACCACCATGCGCTCGGAAGCACCGAAGTTCGGCGTCTGCACGCGTGGCATGTCACGGTCGCCGGGCAGCTGGTCGGCGGGCATGCACAGCCAGCGCTTGGCGATGCCCGGCAGCGCCTGTGCGATGGGGTGGCAGATCGCCGCAGTGTTGCGTTCGCCCCAGGTGCGTTTGGACAGCGGTCCCTGCTTGGCCAGCTCGCTCTCGGTACGGCGTGCCGCGTCGATCAGCAGCGCATCCCAGCTGTCGAAGGCCGGTGGCAGCAGATGGGCCGGACGCTGTTGCAGCATCGGCCAGGCCACGCCTTCCAGCTGCGCCAGTCGTGGGTCGAGGTAGTCATCACCCAGCTGCGCATTGGCCGGTGCCAGCAGTGCATCGGACAACGTCTCCATCACCTGGGTGCGGAATTCACGTACTACCCGGTAGCTGACCGAACTGGCCGCGGCACGACCGCCCCATTGATGGCTGACTTCCTTCAAACGCTTCAGTGCAGGGTCGTCACTGCGCTCGATGACGTCGTGCAGCAGGGCCCACCAGCGCTGCAGGAACACCGCGCGATCGTCGAGCTGGATCGCCAGCAGATCGTGCTCGTCGAAACGGTCCTGGATGGCGAGCAGATCGCGGATCTGCCGCGCACGAGCCCCCAGGTCGTAACCGCCGTTGCCGACGGTGGCCAGCGCCTCGCCGTCGAGGACGCGACCGTTGGCGGTCCACAGGCGATGGGTGGGGGGATCGATCAATGCCGGCGAGGCGTCGCTGCGGATCGGCCAGGGGGCGCAGTCGTGGTTGTTGGCGGCGGTGAAGCCGGCCGGTGCACAGCCCGGACCGCGGTCGGGGCGGGCGCCGATCAGGCGCCAGGCGATGCGTCCGCTGCGGTCGCCGACCACCAGGTTCTGTGCGGGGATGCCGGCGTGGTCGGCGAATTGCAGGGCACTGTCCAGGTCACCGGCGCGGGCCAGGTCACCGAAGTCCAGGCGCACCGCGCCGGGCAGGTGGGCGACCCAGCGCAGCGCGTCGCCGCTGCCATCGGCATGCGTGTGCAGGATCGGCCCCCAGTCGGTTTCGTGCACTGGGAACAGCACGTCGGCCTGGCCGGCCACCGCAATCCGCTCTTCATGCACGGTCACTGCGGCGTTGGCTGGTTCAGTGCGGTAATCGGCGGTGTCTGTGTAACTGTTGGTGAAGCCCCAGGCGACGTGGCCGTTGCTGCCGACGATCACCGCTGGCAGGCCGGGCAGCGAGAAGCCGGTGACGTCAACCTGTCCGCCCGCGGCCTGCGGGTCGGGGTAGCGCAGGCGCACGCGGAACCACAGACCCGGCGCGCGCAGGCCGAGATGCATGTCGTCGGCGACGATCGCGCGACCGTCGGCGGTGAGCGCGCCGGCCACGGCGAAGTTGTTGCTGCCGATGACATCGGCCTCTTCCTGCTCGGTGCCCGGTTTCGCGTGCAATGTGCGCAGATCCAGCTGGCTGGCATCGGGCAGGGCAGCGTTGCCGGTGGGTTCGCCGAACAGCGGTGCATCCCATTCGGTGCCGTCGTGGGCGATCAATGCGTACAGCGCCGGCGGCACCACTGCGCGGATGCGGCTCAGTGCAAGCTCGGTCTGGTTGCCGGGGTCCTGCAGGTCGGCATACATGGCCAGCCCGGTCAGCACGCTGTCGCTGGCCTGCCACGGTTGCGGCGACTGCCGCAGCAGCAGGTAGGCCCATGGCCGCACGGAGAGGCCGGCCAGGCCCTCATTGACCCCGCCGACATAGGCGCTCACGGCTTCGACGTTGTCGCCCAGCGCAGCCTGCATGTTCGCCTCGGTGCGCGCGCGCAGCCGATGCACGCGCATGCGCTTGTCGGCATCGATCGCCTTCGGGCCAAACAGTGCGGACAGTTCGCCGGCGGCGCTACGGCGCATCAGGTCCATCTCGAAATAGCGTTCCTGCGCATGCACGCGGCCCAATGCGCGCATCGCGTCGGCCTGGCTGGTGGCGGTGATGGTGACCACGCCCAGCGCATCGCGCTCGATGGTGACCGGCCTGGCCAGGCCCGGCAGCGCATGCTCGCCGTCCAGGTCGGCCAGGCTGCCGCGCAGCAGCAGCCACAGGACCAGTGCGGTGACCAGCACGATGGCGACCAACACGCCCAGCACCCAACGCCATGTACGTCGCATCGCACGTCCTTTCCGAACTCGTGGGCCGATTGTAGCCGCAGGCGCAACTGCGACTGATTCCGATTAGATCACCGTATTTTGAAATGCGGCACCCTATGCCGCATCGATTCACAGGAGCCCCCCATGAAAGGCAACCCGGACGTCATCGCCTGCCTGAAGGAACTGCTGCGCGGCGAGCTTGCTGCCCGCGACCAGTACTTCATCCATTCCCGCCGCTACGAGGACCAGGGCCTGTTCGCGCTGTACGAACGCCTGAACCACGAGATGGAAGAGGAAACCCAGCACGCCGATGCGCTGCTGCGCCGGATCCTGTTCCTGGGCGGCGACCCGGACATGCGCCCCCACGCCACCGAGCCGGGCAAGACCGTGGAAGAGATGCTGCAGAAGGATCTCGACACTGAATACGCGGTTCGGAACAATCTCGCCGCCGGCATGAAGCTGTGCGAGGAGAAGGGTGACTACGTGAGCCGCGACATCCTGCTGGCCCAGCTGAAGGACACCGAGGAAGACCACGCCTGGTGGCTGGAGCAGCAGCTGGGCCTGATCAAGCGCATCGGCCTGGAGCTGTACCAGCTGAGCAAGATCGACGGCAACGGCGCCCCGGCGCACTGAGCCGACGTCGCTCTTTTCGGTAGAGCCGACCCGGTAGAGCCAACCCGGTAGAGCCGACTGTTAGTCGGCTGCCTTTCGGCAGAGCAGCCGACTAACAGTCGGCTCTACCAGGAGCAAAGGAGCAGCCGACTGACAGTCGGCTCTACCAGGAGCAAAAGAGCAGCCGACCAGCGGTCGGCTCTACCAGCAGCACAGCGTTCTGTCGCCCGCCAGCACCGGAGCACCGCCAGCCAGCCTTCGCCAGCCAGCTGCTCCATCGCCCGCCAGCCGACAACGAAAAAGCCGGGGAATGCCCCGGCTTTTTCGTGTCCGGGGTCGGATCCGTTTTCAACGAAAACGGCTCTGACCCCATTGGGATCGAAAACGCCAACCGAGGTTGGCGTTTGCCGGGGTAATGCGTGTCAACCAAGGTTGACACCCACCTCAACCAAGGTTGACACCCGCCAGGGGCAGGGCCCAGCCCTTATTCCACCGACAGCCCTTCCACCTTCTGCCAGCCGCGCGGCAGCAGGTGGCCGCGGGTGGCGCGGGCGCCGAGGTAGGCGTCGAGCTCGTTGAACTTCAGCCCCATCGTGCGCTGGCCGCTGCGCACCTGCAGGGTCTGCCCCGGGCTGATCGCCACGATGGCGACCACGCGTTCAGTGGCGAGCTTGGCCTTCGGGATCTCGATGATCTTGTTGCCCTTGCCCTTGTCCAGTTCCGGCAGGTCGTTGGCGGCGATCGCCAGCAGGTTGCCGGAACTGGTCACTGCCACGATGCGGTCGGTGGCCACGTTGGCGACCATCGACGGGGTGAGCACCGACGAGCCGGACGACAGGTTCAGCATCGCCTTGCCGGCCTTGTTGCGACCGATCAGGTTCTCGAAGCGGGTGACGAAGCCGTAGCCATGGCTGGAGGCCAGCACGAAGCGGGCATCCGGCTCGGCACTGGCCAGGGTCACGAAGCTGGTACCCGCTGCCGGCGAGAAGCGGCCGGTCAGCGGCTCACCGTTGCCACGCGCGGAGGGCAGGGTGTGCACCGGCGTCGAGTAGGCGCGGCCCTCGCTGTCGAGGAACGCGACCTGCTGGGTGCTGCGCGCACGCACCGCGCCCTGCAGGGCATCACCGTCGCGGTAGGAGAGGGCGGACGCATCGACGTCATGGCCCTTGGCGGCACGGATCCAGCCCTTTTCCGACAGCACCACGGTCATCGGCTCGCTCGGCACCAGCTCGGTCTCGTCGATGGCCTGCGCGGCCTGGCGCTGCACCAGCGGCGAACGGCGCGCGTCGCCGAACTTCTTGGCGTCGGCCGTCAGTTCGTCGCGGATCAGCTTCTTCAGCTTGGCCTTGCTGTCGAGGATGCCGAGGATCTTCTCGCGTTCCTTGGCCAGCTCGTCCTGCTCGCCGCGGATCTTCATCTCTTCCAGGCGGGCCAGCTGCTTCAGCTTGGTTTCCAGGATGTACTCGGCCTGTTCCTCGGACAGGCCGAAGCGCGCGATCAGCGCCGCCTTCGGTTCGTCCTCGGTACGGATGATGTGGATCACCTCGTCCAGGTTGAGGAAGGCGACCAGCAGGCCTTCCAGCAGGTGCAGGCGGCGCTCGACCTTCTGCAGGCGGTGCTGCAGGCGGCGGGTGACGGTGTTGCTGCGGAAGGTCAGCCATTCGCTGAGCAGCATCTTCAGGTTCTTCACCTGCGGACGGCCGTCCAGCCCGATCACGTTGAGGTTGACGCGGTAGCTGCGCTCCAGGTCCGTTGTCGCGAACAGGTGGCCCATCAGCTGGTCGGCGTCAACGCGGTTGGAACGTGGCACCAGCACCACGCGCACCGGGTTGGCGTGGTCGGATTCGTCGCGGATGTCTTCCAGCCACGGCAGCTTCTTGGCGCGCATCTGCGCGGCGATCTGCTCGATCACCTTCGACGGCGACACCTGGAACGGCAGCGCCGTCACCACGATGTTGTTGGCTTCCTTGTTGAAGGTCGCACGCGCACGCACGCTGCCGTTGCCGGTCTCGTAGATGTTCCGCAGATCGTTGGCGGCGGTGATGATCTCGGCGCTGGACGGGTAGTCCGGGCCCTGCACGTGCTCGCACAGGTCGCGCACGGTCGCATCGGGGTTGTCCAGCAGGTGCAGCAGTGCGCTGACGATCTCGTTGAGATTGTGCGGCGGCACGTCGGTGGCCATGCCCACGGCGATGCCGGTGGTGCCGTTCAGCAGCAGGTGCGGCAGCCGCGCTGGCATCCAGGTCGGTTCCTGCAGGGTGCCGTCGAAGTTCGGTGCCCAGTCGGTGGTGCCCTGGCCCAGTTCGCCCAGCAGTACTTCGGCGATCGGGGTCAGCTTGGATTCGGTGTAACGCATCGCCGCGAACGACTTCGGGTCATCGCTGGAGCCGAAGTTGCCCTGGCCCTCGATCAGCGGGTAGCGGTACGAGAACGGCTGCGCCATCAGCACCAGCGCCTCGTAGCACGCGCTGTCGCCGTGCGGGTGGTACTTACCGATGACGTCACCGACGGTGCGCGCGGACTTCTTCGGCTTGGACGCGGCATTCAGGCCCAGCTCGCTCATCGAATAGATGATGCGGCGCTGCACCGGCTTCAGGCCGTCGCCGATGAACGGCAGGGCGCGGTCCAGGACCACGTACATCGAGTAGTCGAGGTAGGCGCGTTCGGCGTACTCGCGCAGCGGCAGTTGTTCGAATCCGTGGAACACGGGGCGGGCAAGTTCGGTCATGCGGCGTTGTTACCTATGTCGGGAGGCGGCGACGGCGGTCGCCGCTCGCAATCCTGTGATTATCCGGATGCGGCGGGGGATGCCAAGCCACGTGCAGGGTCCAGCCCGGTTTCGAGGCCATGCCCGGCCCGCGCCAGATAGCGCCCCGGTGGCAGCCCGAAGTGGCGGCGGAACACGGTGACGAAGGCACTGGCGCTGCTGAAGCCCAGTGCATGGGCGATGTCGGCCACGCTGCGGCCATCGGTCAGCTGGCGCAGGGCTTCGGACAGGCGGGCCTGTTGCCGCCACTGGGCGAAGCTGAGCGTGGTCTCGTCGCGGAAGTGACGGGTCAGGCTGCGCGGCGACAGGCCGGCCCAATGCGCCCATTCGGCCAGGCTGCGCTCGTCGGACGGGTCGGCCAGCAGCTGCGAGGCGATCTTCAGCAGGCGCCGGTCGTGCGGCATCGGCAGGTGCATGCGCTGGCGCGGCGCGGTGCGGATCTCGTCCAGCAGCACCTCGATGATGTGCTGGCGCTCGGGCGTGGTGTCATAGCCCAGCGGCCATTCGCAGATGCGGTCGGCCAGCGCCTGCGCCAGCTTGGACAGGCCCAGTACGCAGGGATCGGCGGGCAGGGTGGCGCAGGCCGGCGCGGCCAGCGCCATGCCCCAGCCGCGCAGCGGACCGTCCAGGGTCACCGTATGCGGCTCCAGCGGCGGCATCCAGCCGGCCGAGCCCGGCGCCAGCGACCACGTCCCGTGCGAGGTGCGGGTGGTCAGCAGGCCACGCTCGACACAGATCAGCTGGGCGCGCTGGTGGTGGTGCCAGTCCACTTCCCGGACCAGCCCCTGCGGGCTGTCGAAGCGGAAAGCGACCACCGGTGGGCCATCGTTGCGCTCGAACCAATCCAGTGCGTCGTCCCTGAGCAGGCGCTTGGGAGCGGGAATTTCTGCCTTGTTCATCATGTCCGCTGGCTGAAATGTGTCATCCATTGGCTGAATTGTACTACCGGGCCACCTGACCAGATCATTAAGGTAGGCGCCTTCATTGATCCAGCCCACTGCTGCAACACAGCATTCGATGCCAGATCGAATATTTCCATTGAGAAATATTTTTTTTGGAAGAGAATGCTCCCCCATGATCTGTCCTGCAACCACTCCCCCCAGTTTCGGCCTGCTGCTGCGCCAGGTGCGCGACGGCCTGGTCCGGCAACTCGACGCGTCCATGGCTGAAGAAGACCTGGGTATCGGCTTCACCCACTACATCGGGTTGAAGGTGCTCTCGCACATGGCCCCGTGCACGGCCAACGAACTGGCCCAGGCCATCGACCAGGTACCCAGCGCAGTCACCCGCCTGCTGGACAAGCTCGAGGCACTGGGCTGCGTCCGCCGCGAACCGCATGCGCAGGACCGGCGTGCGCTGCAGATCGTGCTGACCGATGAAGGCCGCGCATTGTGGGCGCGGTTGAAGCTGCGTGGCGACGCGGTGATGGATTACGCCCTGCGTGATCTTTCCGCCGACGAGCGCACGCTGCTGCTGTCCCTCCTTACCCGAATCCGCGATTCCCTGACGACCCCATGAACCCGATCCCGCATTCCACTCTCCGCCGGTCCGGGCGCGCGCTGCTGGTGTCAGCGCTGGCCCTGGCCCTGGCCGCCTGCGCCAGCAGTCGTGGTCTCAACCCGCAGGGCCACGTGCTTGACGTGGACAGTCTGCACAGCGAACGCACCCTGGCCGACACCGACCTCAGCGCCACCGGCTTCCCGGCGCAGGACTGGTGGAAGGCGCTGGGCGATGCGCAGCTGGACGCGCTGGTCGCCGAGGGCCTGGCCGGCCACCCGAGCCTGGACGCCGCCGACGCGCGCCTGCGCCAGGCCCAGGCCCAGGTCGGCACCGCACGCGCCGATGAGCTGCCCAGCCTGTCGGTGTCCGGTGGATATACCGGGCTGCGCCTGCCTGAGTCGATGGCAGGCAGCGAGATCGGTGGCCATTACGCCGGCAGCAGCCAGGTCGCCTTCGACTTCAGCTATGGCGTGGACCTGTGGGGCGGCAAGCGCGCCGCTTGGGAAGCGGCCGTGGACGGCGCGCATGCGGCCACCGTCGAGGCCCAGGCCGCACGCCTGAACCTGTCCACCGGCATCACCCAGGCCTATGCCGACCTGGCCTACGCCTGGCAGCTCAACGATGTGGCCGAGGAAGAGCTGGCCCGTTCGCAGAAGTCGCTGGAACTGACCCGCCAGCGCCGCCGCGCCGGCATCGACAGCGATCTGCAGGTGCGCCAGGCCGAGGCCCGCGTACCGGCCGCGCAGCAGCAGGTGCAGGCCGCACAGCAGCGGATCGACGCGGCCCGCACCGCACTGGCCGCGCTGGTCGGCAAGGGCCCGGACCGTGGCCTGTCGATCCAGCGCCCGCAGCCGCTGAACCCGGTGGCGCTGCAGCTGCCGGGCGTGCTGCCCAGCGAACTGCTGGGCCGTCGCCCCGACATCGTTGCCGCACGCTGGCGCGTTGAAGCGGCCGACAAGCAGATCAAGGTTGCCAAGACCAGGTTCTACCCGAGCTTCAACCTGACCGCGCTGGCCGGCGTGGTCGCCCCGAACGTGGGCGACCTGCTGAAGAGCAGCTCCACCTTCGCCTACATCGGCCCGGCGCTGAGCCTGCCGATCTTCGAAGGCGGCAAGCTGCGCGCCAACCTGGCCAACACCGATGCGCAGTACGACCTGGCGGTGGCCAACTACAACCAGGCCGTGCTCGACGCACTGCGCGACGTCGCCGACCAGGTCAACGCGGTGCGCTCGCTGGCGCAGCAGGCGCACTCGCAGCAGCAGGCGGTGGATACCGCACGCTCGGCCTTCGACCTGGCCCAGCAGCGTTACCGCGCCGGCATCGGCAGCTACCTGGACGTGCTGACCGCGCAGTCCACCCTGCTGCAGTCGCAGCAGCAGCTGGCCGGCCTGCAGTCGCAGCAGGTGCAGTCCTCGGTGCGCCTGAGCAAGGCGCTGGGCGGTGGTTTCCAGTCCGCTGACGCCGACCGCGCACCGATCGCCTCCCATTCCGATTCCTCGCATTCCTGAAGACGTCCGCCATGAGCCAGACCCAAGACACCGCGGCCCCGGCCGCCCCCAACCGCCGCGGCAACCTGCTGCGCGGCCTGTTCGTGATCGTCGTGCTGCTGCTTGCCGCACTGGCGCTGTGGTACTTCATGTTCGGCCGTTGGTTCGAAGAGACCGACGATGCCTACGTGCAGGGCAACCAGGTGCAGATCACCCCGCTGGTGGCCGGTACCGTGGTCGCCATCAACGCCGATGACGGCATGCGCGTGGAGCGCGGCCAGCTGCTGGTGCAGCTGGACCCGTCCGACACCGCGGTGGCACTGCAGCAGGCCGAAGCCAACCTGGCCAAGACGGTGCGCCAGACCCGCGGTCTGTACCGCAGCGTGGAAGGCGCCCAAGCGGACTTGAACGCCCGCCAGGTGACCCTGAAGCGCGTGCGCGAAGACTTCGCCCGCCGCAAGGACCTGGCCGCCACCGGCGCCATTTCCAACGAAGAACTGGCCCACGCCCGTGACGAGCTGGCTGCCGCCGAAGCGGCCGTGGCCGGCTCGCGCGAGACCGTCGAGCGCAACCGCGCGCTGGTCGACGACACCGTGATCGCCACCCAGCCGGACGTGCAGGCGGCTGCCGCGCAGCTGCGCCAGGCCTTCCTCAACAACGCCCGCGCCGGCATCGTCGCGCCGGTCACCGGCTACGTCGCCCGGCGTTCGGTGCAGGTCGGCCAGCGCGTGCAGCCGGGCAATGCCCTGATGGCCGTGGTGCCGACCGAGCAGATGTGGGTCGAGGCCAACTTCAAGGAAACCCAGCTGCGCCACATGCGCCTGGGCCAGGAAGTGGAACTGAAGTCGGACCTGTACGCCGGTGACGTGAAGTACAAGGGCCGCATCCAGAGCCTTGGCCTGGGCACCGGCTCCGCGTTCTCGCTGCTGCCGGCGCAGAACGCCAGCGGCAACTGGATCAAGATCGTGCAGCGCGTGCCGGTGCGCATCGCCATCGATGCCAAGCAGCTGGCCGAACACCCGCTGCGCATCGGCCTGTCGATGAAGGCTGAAGTGAGCCTGCGCGACCAGAAGGGTGAAGTGCTGCCGAGCACTCCGGCCAAGGGCACGGTGTTCGACACCGACGTGTATGCCAAGCAGCTGCATGATGCCGACGAGGTGATCCACACGATCATCCAGGGCAACCTGCCGCAGCAGCAGGCGAAGGTGGGCTGAGGTCGCCATGTCCGCACAAGCTCCAGCCGCGCCCGGCGCTCCGGGCGCACCGGCGGCGCCGGGTGCGGCCTCCGGGTTCCTGCCGCCCAGCGTCGCACTGTGCACCGTGGGCCTGGCGATGGCCTCGTTCATGCAGGTGCTCGACACCACCATCGCCAACGTCTCGCTGCCGACCATCGCCGGCAATCTCGGCGCCAGTTCGCAGCAGGCGACCTGGGTCATCACCTCGTTCGCGGTCAGCACGGCCATCGCGCTGCCGCTGACCGGCTGGCTCAGCCGCCGCTTCGGCGAACGCAAGCTGTTCGTCTGGGCCACGCTGGCCTTCGTCATCACCTCGCTGCTGTGCGGCCTGGCGCAGAGCATGGGCATGCTGGTGCTGTCGCGTGCGCTGCAGGGGTTCGTTGCCGGCCCGATGTACCCGATCACGCAGTCGCTGCTGGTCTCGATCTATCCGCGCGAGAAACGCGGGCAGGCATTGGCACTGCTGGCGATGATCACGGTGGTTGCGCCGATCTGTGGCCCGATCCTTGGTGGCTGGATCACCGACAACTACAGCTGGGAGTGGATCTTCCTGATCAACGTGCCGCTGGGCATCTTCGCTGCGCTGGTGGTCGGCAACCAGCTGAAGGGGCGACCGGAGCAGATCGAGAAGCCGAAGATGGACTACGTCGGCCTGGTCACCTTGGTGATCGGCGTCGGTGCGCTTCAGCTGGTCCTCGACCTGGGCAACGACGAGGACTGGTTCTCGTCGATGAAGATCGTGGTGCTGGCCTGCGTAGCGGTGGTGACGCTGACGGTGTTCCTGATCTGGGAGCTGACCGACAAGGATCCGATCGTTGACCTGAAGCTGTTCCGGCACCGCAACTTCCGCGCCGGTACGCTGGCGATGGTGGTGGCCTACGCGGCGTTCTTCAGCGTGGCGCTGCTGATCCCGCAGTGGCTGCAGCGTGACATGGGCTACACCGCGATCTGGGCGGGCCTGGCGACGGCGCCGATCGGCATCCTGCCGGTGATCATGACCCCGTTCGTGGGCAAGTATGCGTCGCGCTTCGATATGCGCATGCTGGCCACGGTCGCGTTCATCGTGTTGTCGATGACCAGCTTCCTGCGTTCGAACTTCAACCTGCAGGTGGACTACATGCACGTGGCCGGCGTACAGCTGATCATGGGCATCGGCGTCGCGCTGTTCTTCATGCCGGTGCTGCAGATCCTGCTGTCGGACCTGGATGGGCGCGAGATCGCGGCGGGCTCCGGCCTGGCCACGTTCCTGCGTACGCTGGGTGGCAGCTTCGCGGCGTCACTGACGACGTGGCTGTGGGCGCGGCGCACCCAGGTGCACCATGCCGACCTGACCGAGCATATCTCGGCCTATCAGCCGGGCATGCAGGACCAAGTGGCGGCGATGGGGCAGGGCGACCTGCAGCACGGCGCAGCGGTACTGAACAACATGATCAACCATCAGGCATCGCAGATGGGCTTCAACGACATCTTCTTCCTGCTGGGCTGGATCTTCCTGGCGATCATCACGTTCCTGTGGCTGGCCAAGCCGCCATTCGGCGCAGGTGCGGGTGCAGCCGCCGGTGGTGGACACTGAAACTCCCTGGAAACACCGTGCTGTATTTTGACCCCGCCGCGAGGCGGGGTTTTTGTTGGGGCGACGCTGGTCGCGCGGGCATTGCCCTCGGGGTGGTGCAACGGCGCAGGTTCAGCGCGTGCGATAGACGCGTTTGAACACCACCCGGTCGGAAGACAATCGGGAAATGGCCCAGATCCCCGCCACAAGTAAGGCGCCGCATGCGAGCCAGCCGGCAGTGGCCTGAAGTCGGCTGCCGACAAGTGCGCCGCAGATGATGGCGGCGACAAAGACAAGCATTACGGCCTCCTTTGATGCGCCGTAGTGGACCTCGGCCTGGCATCCCACGCATACGCTTACGCCGTGGTTCGAGCCGGTATGGCAGTGTGGGCAGATGATGCTGCGCTGCATTGGTGCGTCCTTTTGGGGAGAGGAGGGGCGCTGGTCAGGTCGTGGCGATACACCTGCAACCGGCTCCCGCAAATCTGCCTCCCACCGAAAAGGAATCGGGTGGATCTCGACTAGGAAAAGTACGAATTGAACGGGGAACGTGAAATGCGCCCCAAAAGGGGGCCGTTCAAGGTCTGGTGACGACGCGCCGGGAGGAGGTATGCACCCGCAGACGACGCCCGGACGGTGCGAGATACGACAGTCCGAGTGGCGGTTGCGATGCCAGGATCGCCAAACCCCGGAAACGAAAAAACCCGCTTTCGCGGGTTTGATCATCTTGAGTCGTGGTGCCCAGGAGAGGACTCGAACCTCCACGGTTTTACCCGCTAGTACCTGAAACTAGTGCGTCTACCAATTCCGCCACCTGGGCGACTCAGGGGATGAATTGTGCGGGACGGCAGAGAGAGTGTCAACAACATTTCACACATTTTTCTGCGGCTGCACGCCCAGATGAAGCAGCAGGCTGCGCATCGCCGGTGACAGCTGCGCCCATCCGGCGAAACAGGCGCACAGGCGGCGCTGTGCCCACGCATCTGCAAGCGGGACCGCAACAGTACGGGTATTGCGTCGATGCTGGCGGGCGATGGTGCGCGGCACGATGCCGAGACCAATGCCGTGGCCGACCATGATGCACACGCCTTCGAAGGTCTTCATGCGGATGCGTACGTCCAGGCGTCGCCCGATGTCGCGTGCCTGGTCTTCGATGTAGGCCTGCAGTGCATTGCCGTCGGCCAGCGCGACGAAGGTCTCGCCGGCAACATCGGCGAAGGCCACGCTGCGCCGCGATGCGAAGCGGTGTTCCGCGGGCAGCAGCATCACCAGTGGATCTTCGGCGACCACGTGCTGCTGCAGGCCGGCAGCGTCGACCGCATCACTGATGATGCCGGCTTCGGCCTGGCCAGCGTTGATCGCACGCACGACTTCGGGGCTGGTGCGCTCCAGCAATTCCACGTGCAGGCGCGGGCGTTCGGCCAGCCACGGTGCCAGCCGCGAAGGCAGGTAGTTGGTCAGTGCTGCGGTGTTGGCATACAGATGCAGTGTGCCGCGCGCGCCGTGCGCGAACGCCTGCAGTTCACCGCGCAGCTGCGCCTGCTGCTGCAGGATCAATCGTGCATGGTGGGCGAGTGCGGCGCCGGCTTCGGTCAGGCTGACGCCGCGGGGGTGCCGGTTCACCAACGCGGTGCCGGCATCGGCTTCGATCGTGCGCAGGCGTTCGCTGGCCGACGCCAGTGCCAGGTTTGCCTGCGCTGCGCCGGCCGTGATGCTGCCCGCCTCGGCAATCGCCAGGAACAGGCGCAGGTCGGCGATATCCATCCGCATGTGATGCCCTCATCGCAACGGCTGCGCCTTCGGATCAGCCGAGGGCAAGGCCGGAAACACCGCATTGTGCGCCGAGCGGCCGGCCGATCCAATGAAGGCATGAATGAATCGATGTACTTCTACGTGCTGCTGGTGGCGGTGTTCGTGCTGGCCGGTGTGGTCAAGGGTGTGACTGGCATGGGGTTGCCGACGGTGGCGATGGGGCTGCTGGGCAGCACGCTGTCGCCGGTGGCGGCAGCGTCGATGCTGTTCATTCCCACTTTCGTCACCAATGCGTGGCAGCTGTTGTCCGGGCCGTCACTGGACCGTATCGTGCGGCGCCTGTGGCCGATGATGCTGGCCGTGGTGGTGGTGACGCTGGGCTCGGCGGCGCTGCTGGTGCGGGTCGATCGCACTTGGTCGCGCGTTGCGCTGGGCGTGGCATTGGTGGTCTATGCCGCCTATGCGTTGCTTGCGCCGGTGTTCCGCGTGCAGCAGCGGCGCGAGCGTTGGCTGGGGCCGCTGGTGGGGGCGTTGTCGGGCGTGGTGACCGGCGCCACCGGCGTGTTCGTGATGCCGGCGGTGCCGTACCTGCAGTCGCTGGGGTTGCAGCGCGAGGAGCTGGTGCAGGCGCTGGGGCTGGCGTTCACGGTGTCAACGATTTCGCTGACCGCCGGCCTGGTGCTGCACGGCGCATTCGGCATCCAGCAGCTGGGGCTGAGTGCGCTGGCGGTGCTGCCGGCATTGCTGGGCATGTGGCTGGGGCAGGTGATCCGGCAGCGCATCAGTGCGCGGGTGTTCCGGGGCTGCTTCCTGGGTTTCCTGCTGCTGCTCGGGCTGGAACTGGTGCTGCGGCCGCTGCTCTGATGCCGGATTCCGGGCATGAAAAAACCCGCTCTCGCGGGTTTTTCTCATTCTCGACGTGGTGCCCAGGAGAGGACTCGAACCTCCACGGTTTTACCCGCTAGTACCTGAAACTAGTGCGTCTACCAATTCCGCCACCTGGGCGTCGAGGAGCGAGATTATGGGGTGTTGTTACGGGGGTGTCAACACTTTTTCTGGATCCGGTGTCGGATCCCGTTTCGCGTGCGGAGCGGGCGCTGACCCCATCTCACTCGCTTGGGGTCGGAGCGCTTTCCTTCGGAAAGGAATTCGGCCCCGTTGCTGGATTGCAGGCAAAAAAAATCCCCGCCGAAGCGAGGAGTTTTTTCGTTGGTGCCCAGGAGAGGACTCGAACCTCCACGGTTTTACCCGCTAGTACCTGAAACTAGTGCGTCTACCAATTCCGCCACCTGGGCGTTCCAGAGGCGCAATTGTGAAGATGAATCCGCAGGTTGTCAACGACTTCCTGAATATTTTTCACGCAAGGCCTTCAAGACGGCCACTGACCCGTTCTGCACGCCGTCAACGGCTACCATGTAGGGCGATGACTACCAAAAAACCAAGCAAGGGCGGGAGCACCTCCCGCGGCCAGGCCCCGAAGAAGGGCGCCAAGGCGGGCACGGCCCGCACCACCAAGCCGGGCAAGCCGTTGCCGGGCTGGTTCCCCGAATTGAATGAAGGCGGCACACCGCCGCGTGGCCGCAAGGTCCGCAGCAGCGACGCACCGGGCCCGGCCCCGGGCCGCAAGTTGCCGCCGACCGGCAAGGTGATCGACGATCCCTATGCCGCCCGCGAAGCAGAGAAGTACGAACAGCCCATCGCCAGCCGCGAAGCCATCCTGGCCCTGCTGGAGCGTTGCGAAGGGCCGCAGACGGCAGAGGAACTGGGCGCACGCCTGGGCCTGACCGCACCGGACCGTGCCGAAGCACTGTCGCGCCGGCTCGGCGCCATGGTCCGCGACGGCCAGCTGGTGCAGAACCGCCGCGGCGGCTTCGCCCCGATCCAGACCCTGAACCTGGTCACCGGCGTGGTGATCGCCAACCCGGAGGGGTTCGGCTTCCTGCGCCCGGTCGAGGGCGGCGACGACCTGTTCCTGCCGCCGTATGAAATGCGCAAGGTCATGCACGGCGACAAGGTGCTGGCCCGCGTGACCGGCATCGACCACCGTGGCCGCCGCGAAGGCAGCATCGCCCGCGTGCTGGAGCGCGGCATGACCCGCCTGATCGGTCGCTTCAGCATCGAGATGGGCATCAACTACGTGGTGCCCGACGACAAGCGCGTGCAGCGCAACGTGCAGGTGCCGCCGGACCAGACCGGTGGTGCGCGCGACGGCCAGTTGGTGGTCTGCGAACTGACCCAGGCGCCGGACAGCCGTCGCCCGCCGATCGGCCGCATCATCGCCGTGCTCGGCGACAAGCTGACCGCTTCGCTGGTGGTGGAGACCGCCATCCACGGCCATGAACTGCCATTCGAGTTCCCGCAGGAAGTGCTGGACGAAGCCGCCTCGGTGCCGCTGGTGGTTGAGCCGGCGATGATCGGCGACCGCGTGGACCTGCGCAGCATGCCGCTGGTCACCATCGATGGCGAGGATGCCAAGGACTTCGACGACGCGGTGTACTGCGAGCCGAATGCCGATGGCTTCCGGCTGGTGGTGGCGATTGCCGATGTCTCCAACTACGTCCGGCCCGGCACGCCACTGGACGAAGAGGCGCAGAAGCGTGCCACCTCGGTGTACTTCCCGGGCTTCGTGGTGCCTATGCTGCCGGAGACGCTGTCCAACGGCATCTGTTCGCTGATGCCGAAGGTCGACCGCATGTGCTTCGTCTGCGACATGCAGATCGACCGCGACGGCCTGGTCACGCATTCGCGCTTCTACGAAGCGGTGATGAACTCGCATGCGCGCCTGACCTACACCCAGGTGTGGAAGGCGGTGGGCGAGGACGATGCCGATACCAAGGCCTGGATGGGTGACCTGCTGCCGCAGGTGCAGCGCCTGCACCAGCTGTACAAGGTCCTGTCCAAGGCGCGTGCCAAGCGTGGCGCCATCGAGTTCGAAAGCAGCGAAGTGCGCTTCGTGCTGGACAACCGCGGTGAAGTGACCCAGGCGGGCATGCTGGTGCGCAACGACGCGCACAAGCTGATCGAGGAATGCATGATCGCGGCCAATGTGGAGGCGGCGAAGTACCTGCTGTCGCGCCATGTGCCGGCCCCGTACCGCATCCACGAGAAGCCGCCGGAAACCAAGTACGCCGACCTGCTGGAATTCCTCAAGGAGTTCAAGCTGAGCCTGCCGCCGTGGTCGAAGGTGCGCCCGGGCGATTACACCAAGCTGCTGAAGAAGATCCGCGACCGCCCCGATGCCACGCTGCTGGAATCGGTGCTGCTGCGCAGCCAGAGCCTGGCGATCTACAGCCCGGAAAACCACGGTCATTTCGGTCTGGCACTGGAGGCGTACGCGCACTTCACCTCGCCGATCCGCCGTTACCCCGACCTGCTGGTGCACCGCGCGATCAAGCACGCGCTGTCCGGCAAGCCGCTGGACAAGTTCACCTACAACGCGCGCGAAATGGCTGCGCTGGCGCTGCAGTGCTCCGAGCGCGAGCGCCGTGCCGATGAAGCCGAGCGCGAGGTCGACGAGCGTTACCGCGCGGCGTGGATGGAAAAGCACGTGGGTGGCCAGTTCGATGGCGTGATCAGCGGCGTGACCAGCTTCGGCCTGTTCGTGGAACTGGACGAGTCGAAGGTGCAGGGCCTGGTGCACGTGACCCAGCTGCCGCAGGACTATTACAAGTTCGACGCCACGCGCAAGACGCTGACGGGCGAACGCCGCGGCAGCAGTTACCGTCTGGGCGACCGCGTGCGGATCCTGGTGCTGAAGGCCAGCATGGAAGAGCGCAAGATCGACTTCCGCCTGGTCGAACACAAGGGCGAGGACGAAGGCGATGGCCTGCCGCCGCTGCCCGAGCGTGGCAAGCCGGCCAAGCGGAAGAAAGAGAAATACTGATGACCGTGGTAGTGCCGGCCGCTGGCCGGCATCCATGGCACCCTCGGCACCGACGGGTTGCCGGCCAGCGGCCGGCACTACCAGGAGACATCGCATGCAGGGCCAACCCGAATACAGCGGCGGCTGCCAGTGCGGCGCGATCCGCTTCCAGGTGCGTGGCGCGCTGACCGACAGTTCGATCTGTCATTGCCGGATGTGCCAGAAGGCCTTCGGTGCCTACTACGCACCGCTGGTGTCGGTGCGCGGCGTGCAGTTCAGCTGGACCCGTGGCCAGCCGCGCTATTTCCAGTCCTCCAACGTGGTGCGCCGGGGCTTCTGTGCCGACTGCGGCACGCCGCTGAGCTACGAGGCGCCGGACGGCGTGGCGGTGGCGGCCGGCGCCTTTGACGAACCCGAGCGCCTGCCGCCGACGATCCAGTACGGGGTCGAGCGCAAGCTGCCGTTCGTCGATACGCTGGCCAGCCTGCCGGCCCGTCGTACCGAGGAAGACATCGCGGCGCTGGAGTTCCTGGCCACCATCGTGTCCCATCAGCACCCGGACCACGACACGCCGCACTGGCCGCCGCGCAGCCGGTAACGCCCCTGTAGCGCCGAGCCCAGGCTCGGCTGGCAGGTCGCCGCGGCCTCAGCCCGGCAGCGAGCGCAGGCTCGGCTCAACAGGGGCGCCGCCGCAGCGCCCGGCCCGCCGATGCTCTACCATAGCCACCCCCTTTCCGGTCCCCGCCCGCATGAGCAAGAACAGCCAGTGGATCGTCGGCGTCAACGCCGTCGCCTCCTCCATCGAGAACGACGCCGAGAACGTCCGCGAAGTGCTGGTCGAGGCCGGTGCGAAGAACCCGCGCCTGACCGAGATCGAGGAAAACGCCCGCCGCAAGGGCATCGACGTGCGCAAGGTGAACAGCCAGGCGCTGGACGGTGTCGGCGGTTCGGTACGCCACCAGGGCGTGGCCGCGCGCTATGCCGCCGCCCGCACCTACAGCGAGAACGAGCTGGAGGGCCTGGTCACCGCAGCCGAGGGCAAGGCCCTGCTGCTGGTGCTGGACGAAGTGCAGGACCCGCACAACCTTGGCGCTTGCCTGCGCTCGGCGGCTGCCGCAGGCGCCACTGCCGTGATCATCCCCAAGGACAAGTCGGCCACGGTGAACGCGACCGTGCGCAAGACCTCGGCCGGTGCCGCCGATCTGATCCCGGTGGTGGCGGTGACCAACCTGTCGCGCTGCCTGAAGGACCTGCAGAAGCAGGGCGTGTGGATCTACGGCCTGGCCGGCGAAGCCACTGCGTCACTGTACCAGCTGGACCTGAAGGGCAACATTGCCCTGGTGCTGGGTGGCGAGGCCGATGGCCTGCGCCGCCTGACCCGCGAGAACTGCGATGGCCTGGTCAAGATCCCGATGCCGGGCGAGATCGAGAGCCTGAACGTTTCCGTTGCCGCCGGCGTCAGCCTGTTCGAGGCCGTGCGCCAGCGCGGTTGATTTCGAGGTCGGATCCCTTTTCCATGTGCCGTGTCGACCAAGGTCGACACCTACCGGGTCGTTGCCGTGTCGACTAAGGTCGACACCCACCGGGTAGTCGCCAACCTGGGTTGGCGCTCTTGCCGCCTCACCCCGCGCTGCCGCCCAGTGCCTTGAACAGGGTGACGTCGTTGTTCAGCTGGCCCTGGCGCACGCGCGCCAGCGACAGCTCGGCATCACGCCTGGTCTGCTGGGCCTCCAGCCAGGTGCGCAGGTCGGTGGCACCTACGCGGTAGCGCACTTCCTGCGCGCGCTCCACTTCCACTGCTTCGTCATACGAAGCCTGCGAGGCCGCCACCTGGCGCGCCAGCTGCTCGCGTGCCGACAGCGCGTTGTCCACTTCCGACAGCGCGGTGTACAGCGTCTTGCGGAAATTGGTCGCGGCGATCTGATAGCTGGTGCCGGCGATGTCGGTATCCAGCTGCGCGCGCTGCAGGTTGAGGAACGGCAGCGACAGGCCGGCGCCCAGCGTGGCCACCGGGTTGCGCAGCACGTCACCCAGCGACGTTGCACTGGAGCCGAGGCTGCCGGTCAGGCTCAGCGCCGGGTAGTACTGGGTAGCGGTCACCTTGATGGTCTTCAGGCTGTTGCGCAGGCGAAGTTCGGCCGCGCGCAGGTCGGGACGGCGGCCGAGCAGGTCGGCCGGCAGGCCTTCATTGATCCCGGGGCTGCGTGCGCCCAGCAGGTCCTGCGGTTCGTCCTGCTGCGGCCAGGGCGTGCCGTCCAGCAGCACGGTCAGTGCATTGCGCACCTCCACCCGCTGCTGTTCCAGCGCGCTCTGCGACGAACGCTGCGACTGCAGGTTCTGCAGCGCCTGGCGCACTTCCAGGCGCGATACCGCACCAGCGTCGAAGCGGGCCTGCACCAGGTCGCGGGTGCGCTCCAGCCGCTCCAGGTTGGCCTGGCCGGTGGCGATGGACTGGTTGAGATAGGCCAGGTTCCAGTACTGGGTGATGGTGTCGCCGATCACCAGCAGCGCGGTGTTCTGCCGGTCTTCCTCGCTGGCCTCGGCTTCCCAGCGGGCGATGTCGCGCTGGGTGCGCAGACGGCCCCACAGATCGACCTCCCAGCCCAGCGAGACGCCGGTGGAATAGCTGCGGCGCCAGTCATCGGCCTGGTCGGTGGCGCGGCTGGCGCTGCCACTCACGCCAGACGACGACGGCTGCGGCCACAGCGCGTTGCTGGCCAGGCCGGCCTGCAGGCGCGACCGCTGCACGGCCAGGCCAGCGGCGGCCAGATCGCTGTTGGCGGCCAGCGCCTGCGCCACCAGGCGGTTCAGTCGTTCATCGCCGAAGCCCGTCCACCAGCTGTCCTGGCGGATGTCGCGGCCCGGTGTATCCAGGCTGCTGCGCGGATCGTCGGCCGGTGCGTTGAGGGTGGCATCGCCACGGCCGTAGCTGGCCGCCACGTCGGGGGCCTGCACCGGGTAGCGGCCCACCGAGGCACAGCCTGAGAGGGCAAGCAGAACAGCGCCCACCAGCAGCAGGCGCGAGGGAGCAGGGAAGGGCAGTCGGGTCATCATCTTCATTCGCGGGCCAGGGCCTCCACCGGGTCCAGCTGCGCGGCGTTGCGCGCGGGCAGGAAGCCGAATGCAACGCCGATCAGGGTCGAGCAGGCGAACGCGGCAACGATCGAGGCGGTGGAGAACAGCACCTGGAAGTCACTGGCGAAGCGGCCGATCATCGAGCCCAGCAGCAGGGCCAGGCCGATGCCGAGCAGACCACCGAGCAGGCACACCAGCACCGCTTCGATCAGGAACTGCTGGCGGATGTCACTCTGCCGTGCCCCCACCGCCATGCGCACGCCGATTTCGCGGGTGCGCTCGGTGACCGAGACCAGCATGATGTTCATCACGCCGATGCCGCCGACCAGCAGCGCGATGGCGGCGATGGCGCCGATCAGCAGGGTCATCGTGCGCGTGGTCTGCTCGATGGTCTGGCGGATCTCGGCGCTGTTGCTGAGGAAGAAGTCCTCGGTGCCGTGGCGCAGGGTCAGCAGGCGGGTGATCGCTTCCTGCGCCGCATCCATCGGCGTGTCGTCGTCCACGCGCACGGTGATGCTGGAAACGTGGCTCTGGCCGAGCATGCGCGACATCACCGTGGTGTAGGGCACCCACACGCTGAGGCTGGTGCTGCCACCAAAGCCGAAGCTCTGGCGCTTGGCCACGCCGACCACGCGTGCCGGTACGTTGCCGAGCAGGATCACCTGGCCGACCGGATCGACATCGGGGAAGAACTGGGTCTGGGTGTTCTCGTCGATCACCGCCACCTGGCCGAGGCCCTTCACCGCGTCGGTATCGAAGAAGCTGCCGCTGAGCAGGGTCACGCCCTTGACCCGGAAGAACTGCTCGCCGACGCCACTGACCTGGGCGGTGGAGGACTGGTTGCGGTAACGCGCGGTGACCGAGGTCGACACGCTGGGGGTGGCGCTGTCCACGTAGCTCTGCTTTGCCAGTGCATCGGCATCGCTGGCCTTGAGCGTCTGTACCCGCGCCGAGCGCATGTCGCCGAAACCACGGCCGGGATAGACGTCGATGGTGTTGGTGCCGAGCGCGCTGATGTTCTGCAGGATCTGCTGCTGCGAGCCATTGCCCAGCGCCACCACCGAGACCACCGAGGCGATGCCGATGATGATGCCGAGCATGGTCAGGAAGGTGCGCAGCCGATGTGCGTTCATCGCCAGCAGGGCCATGCGGAACGCTTCGGTGAAGCGGTCACGGGCCGCCCGCCAGCTGTTGCCGCGGGCCACGCCGGTGCTGGCCTCGCGCTGCGCGCGGTAGGTCGGTGCGTTGGGATTGGTGCGGTCGGCGATGATCTCGCCATCGCGGATTTCGATGATGCGCTGCGCGTGTTCGGCCACGCTCATGTCGTGGGTGACGATGATGATGGCGTGGCCTTCGGCGTGCAGCTCGCCGAGGATCGCCATCACTTCCTCGCCGGATTTCGTGTCGAGCGCGCCGGTCGGTTCGTCGGCCAGGATCACCTCGCCGCCGTTCATCAGCGCACGTGCGATCGACACGCGCTGCTGCTGGCCACCGGACAGCTGGCCCGGCTTGTGGTGCATGCGGTCGCCCAGGCCCAGCCGCTGCAGCAGCTGCTCGGCACGCGCGTTGCGCACTGCGCCCGGGCTGCCGGCATACACGGCCGGTACCTCCACGTTGCCGCGCGCATCCAGGTCGCCCAGCAGGTGGTAGCGCTGGAAGATGAAGCCGAAATGCTCGCGGCGCAGTTCGGCCAGTTCATCCGGCGCCATCCTGCCGGTTTCGCGGCCGGCCACCTGGTAGCTGCCGCGGGTAGGGCGATCGAGGCAGCCGAGGATGTTCATCAGCGTCGACTTGCCCGAGCCGGACTGGCCGACGATCGCCACCATCTCGCCGGCGTGGATATCCAGGTTGACGTCGCGCAGGACGGCGATCACATCATCGCCTGCCGGGAATTCGCGCCGCAGGTCGCGCAGGCGCAGCAGCGGCGCCTTCGTGCTCATCGGCGCGGACCCATGCCCGGGCCGCCGACCCGCATCTGCATGCCGCCGCGGTTGCCGTCGCCGGCGCTGGCACCGGCCGCACCGGCTTCGCCCACCACCACGCGTTCGCCTTCCTTCAGCCCGGACAGGATTTCGGCCGAGGCGCCGTTGTTGATGCCCACGGTGACCTTGCGCGGTTGCGGCTGGCCCTTGTCGTCCAGCACCCGCACCATGCGCTCGTCGCCGCGGCGCTTCGGTCCCAGCGCCACCGCCGGCACCATCAGCACGTCCTTGGCCTGCTTCAGCAGTACCGAGACCTGCGCGGTCATGTCGATGCGCAGGGTGCCGTCCGGGTTTTCCACGTCGAACAGCGCGTTGTAGTAGACCGCGCTGCTGGAACTGGAGCTGGACGAACTGCTGGAGCTGGACGAGTTCTCGTTGGCGATCGAGGCCGGCGCCGGATTGATCTGGCGCAGCGTGGCGTGGTACTTGCGGTCGGGGTCACCCAGGGTGGTGAAGTACACCGGCATGCCGGCCTTGATCTTGACCACGTCGGCCTCGGAGATCTCGGCGTTGACCGTGACCACGTCCAGCCGCGCCAGCATCACGATGGTGGGCGCGGTCTGGTTGGCATTCACGGTGCGGCCTTCCTCGGCCACCACCGCCACCACGGTGCCATCCATCGGCGCGGTGATGCGGGTGTAGGCCAGGTTGGCGCGGGCGGTGCCCAGCTCGGTCTGGCGGCCCTTGATCTGCGCCTCGTAGGACTGCAGCTGGGCACGGGCAGTTTTCAGCTGTGCTTCGGCGGCATCGTATTCCTGACGCGAGGTGGCCTCGGCCGCCAGCATCTGCTGCTGGCGCGCGAACTCCAGTTCGGCCTGGCGCAGGGTGGCCTGCTGAACGGCGCGCTGGGCGGTGACCTGGTCCAGCGAAGCCTGCGCGTTGAGCACCTGGTTCTGTTGGGTGGTGGCATCGATCTCGGCGATCAGGTCGCCTTCCTTCACGGTATCGCCCAGCTGTACCTTCAGCGACTTGATCTGGCCCGAGGCCTGCGCGCCGACGCTGACCAGCTTGTAGGCGTCGATCACGCCGGTGGCTTCCACGGTCTGCTCGATGTCGCCGCGGCTGACCGGCGTGGTCGCCACCGCCGGGGCGGCGGGTTTGCGCAGCAGCCACCAGGCGGCGACGGCCACGATGAGGGCGAGCAGGGCGATCAGTATCAGGCGACCACGGCGGGTCGCGGGCAACAGGCGGAACGTCACGTCGTGGCTTCACTCTCGGGGCCGCGGCGGCGGCGTTGGTGGGCATTGTGAAGACCGGGCGACAGGCGGCTCAATCCTCGGGGTATGTCTCTATGTAACACTGTCGGTGAATACGCGTAACCACAGGTATCCCGCTCATGGCTGGATACACTGGTACGCATTGCCCCGGATGCGGTTCAGCTGCCGACACGGGATGATCGCGACATGGAGACTGAAAACACGATGCATCGACTGCTGATCGTCGACGACGACAACGACATCCGCACCCTGCTGGCCGAGCAGCTCGGCCGCGCCGGCTACCAGGTGAGCACGGCCGCAGACGGCACCGCCATGCGCCAACTGCTGGACCGCGAACACGTGGACCTGATCGTGCTGGACCTCAACCTGCCGCGCGAGGATGGCCTGACCCTGTGCCGTGACCTGCGTGCGCGTTCGAACACGCCGGTGATCATGCTGACCGCACGCGCCGAGCCGATCGACCGCGTGCTCGGCCTGGAAATGGGCGCCGACGACTACCTGGCCAAGCCGTTCGAACCGCGCGAGCTGCTGGCGCGCATCCGCAACGTGCTGCGCCGGACCGAGGCGCTGCCGGCCAACCTGGAGCCGCTGGCGGTGCGCCGTGCGCGTTTCTCGCGCTGGGTGTTCGACCTGGAGCATCGCCACCTGGTCGATCCGGACGACCGCGTGGTGGTGCTGTCTGGTGCCGAGTTCCGCCTGCTGCGCGTGTTCATCGCGCATGCCAACAAGGTGCTGTCGCGCGAACAGCTGGTCGCGCTCAGCAGCGGCCGCAACTACGAGGCGCAGGATCGCGCGATCGACCTGCAGGTCAGCCGCCTGCGCAACAAGCTGGGCGATGACGGTGGGCCGGATGGCCTGATCAAGACCGTGCGCAACGAAGGCTACGTGCTGGCCTCCTCGGTGAACCTGGAATAAGCCGTCATGAAGCGCCTGCGCCATTTCCTGTCCTCGATGGTCGGGCGGTTGTTCGTCATCCTGCTGTTGGGCATGAGCGTGGCTGCGATCGGCGCGACCATGCTGGCCACCTCCAAACGCCAGCAGGAGTTCGAGCGGCAGAACCTGAACCGCATCGCCGACCGCCTGCAGGGCTACGTCAACCTGCTCGATGGCAATCCCGAACTGCGCGAGCGACTGCTTGAGATCGGTGGGCCCAGCGTGCGTGCGCTGCAGCCCGGCGCGCGCCTGGGGCGGGCGGATACCGCACTGATGGAAGTCCTGGATGACCGGCCCGGCCCGGTGTCGCGCGCGCATGTGCACTTCACCTCGTTCCGTTCCTGCATTCCCAAGCTGCAGGATCTGCTGCCGCCACCGCCGCCGGGGCACCGACGGCATCCGCGTGAGCGTGATCCGGCCTTCATTCCGCCCAAGTGCCGCGCGGTCGATGTGACGCTCAATGACGGTACGCTGCTGAAGCTGGCGCTGGATTCGCCAGCAGTGGCCCACAACGGCATTCTGGCCGTGGACCCGTGGTTCCTGACCCTGCTGGTGCTGGCCATCGCGGTGCTGGCCTACATCGTTGCGCGCATGGCCAGTGCGCCGCTGCAGGAGCTGGCGGCGGCCGCGGAGGATCTCGGCGACGATCTGCAGCGCGATCCACTGCCGTTGCGCGGGCCGCGCGAGGTGCAGCGCGCCGCCGAGGCCTTCAATGCCATGCAGCACCGCCTGCAGCGGCACCTGGCCGAACGCACGCAGATGCTGGCGGCGATCACCCATGACCTGCAGACCCCGTTGACCCGCCTGCGCCTGCGCCTGGAGAACGTCAGCGACGAGGTGCTGCGCGAGCGCCTGATCGGCGATCTGGCGGCGATGCAGGCACTGGTGCGCGAAGGCCTGGAGCTGGCCCGCAGTGCCGAGAGCGCCGAGCAGCGCGCCGCGCTGGATCTGGATTCGCTGCTGGAAAGCATCGTGGAAGACGCCGCAGAGGGTGGTGCCGACGTGGTCTTCGAGGGCGGCACCGGTGCGGTGCTGATGTTGCGCCCGCTGGCCATGCACCGTCTGTTCTCCAACCTGGTGGATAACGCCGTGATGTATGCCCACCGCGTGCGCGTGCGGGTGGAGCGAAGCGGCGGCACGATCACGGCGATGGTGTCCGACGACGGCCCGGGCCTGGCGGAAGACCAGCTGGAGGCCGTGTTCGACCCGTTCGTGCGGGTGGAAACCTCGCGTTCGCGGGAAACCGGCGGCGCAGGGCTGGGCCTGACCATCGCGCGCGCCCTGGCCGAGAAGGATGGCGCGCGGCTGTGGCTGCGCAACCGTGCCGAGGGCGGTCTGGAGGCGGTGGTGCAGTGGCCGGCCAGTGCGCAGGTGGTGCCGCCTGGCCGGCCCGGCTGACCCCGCCGTCCGCACGCGATGACGCCGGGGCCAGGGTTTGGCCTATCATCTGCGCATCTCCCCAGTTTCTCCCCGATGAGTCAGCCCGTTCCTGACGGCACGCCGTTCCGCGTTGCCCGGTCGTTCCCGCTTGCTGTCATGCCCTGCAGCCGCTACCGGCCACTGCCGCCGAGCTGATGGGCAGGTCAGGGGACAACGGGTGCTGGGTGGAGCGCCGCGTTTCGAAGGCCAGGCAGGCACTGCAGCGCGGTCTGCTCTGGCTGTTGCTGGTGCTGGCGCTGCCGCTGGCCGCGCAGGAGGGCGCGCCGCCGCTGCGCGACTACGCCATCGACGTGTGGACCTCGCGCAATGGCCTGCCGCACAACTCGCTGCGCGATATCGCGCAGACTCCCGAGGGGCACCTGTGGTTTGCCACCTGGGAAGGCCTGGTCCGCTACAACGGCCTGGATTTCACCGTGTTCGACCGCAGCACCCGCCCGGGGCTGCGCGACAACGGCATCGGCGCACTGCTGGTCGATCGGCAGGGAGGGCTGTGGATCAGTGATTCGCGCGGTAACGTCAGCCATCGTGGCAACGACGGCCAGTGGCGGGTCTGGGAGCATCAGGCCGACACCCCGCAGGTGCTGATCCAGTCCATGCAGATGGACAGCCAGGGGCGCCTGTGGCTGCTGTACGAAGGCAAGGGCATCGGCTATCTCACGCCGGACAAGGGCATCGTCTACCAGGCGCCGGCGGCCGACCTGCCGATGGCGATGAGCTTCACCAAGCTGGTGGTCGATGCGCAGGACCGGGTCTGGGTTGGCACGCTTGACGGGCTGGTGCTGCGCGACAACGACGGCGTGCTCAAGCGCGCGCCCGCGGCGTGGGGCCTGGGGGCCGGCACCGGCCTGTCCTGGCCGTACCGGGCTCCTGATGGCGCGCTGTGGATCGTCGCTGGCGAGCGCCTGTACCGCGTGGAGGACGATCAGCTGGTGCTGGTGCACCGGCTGCCGGGACAGCTGCACATGACCTCGATGCTGCAGGACCGGCACGGCGACCTGTGGCTGGGAACCGAGAACCAGGGCCTGCTGCGGATCTCGGCACATGGCCTGGAACGATTGCCGGCCGGCCTGAACCTGCCGGGCGGGCGCGTGGTCAGCCTGCGCGAGGATGCCGAAGGCAGCATCTGGGTGGGGGCCAACGGTGGCCTGTACCGCCTGCGCGAAACACTGTTCAGCAGCTACACCGAGCGTGATGGCCTCAGTGGCGACTATGTGCGCACGGTGCTGGAGGACCGCGACCGCCAGTTGTGGGTCGGTAGTGCCAGTGGTCTCGACCTGCAGACACCCGATGGCCGCTTCCGCGCGGTTCCCCTGCACAACCGCGGCGGCAAGGCGCCATCGGTATTGAGTCTGGCGCAGGGGCCGGACGGCGACCTGTGGGTCGGTACGTTCGGCGACGGCGTTTACCGGCTGGACCGCGATGGCAGTCTCCGCCACAACTATGCGGCAGCCGACGGCATGCCGGGTGGCAACATCCGCGCGATCAGTGTCGATCCGCAGGGCAGGGTCTGGGCGGGTACGCAGAAGGGCGTGGTACGCATCGACGGCGACCGGGTGCAGGTGTCGACTGCCCCGGGCATGCCCGGTGGCCTCATCACCGCACTTGAGCACGACCACCAGGGCAACCTGTGGATCGGCACCATCGAGGGCATCCGCGTGCTGCGTGGCGACCACGTGCAGTCGATCGACCTGGCACCGATGGGCGGGGGCCGCAGTGTGTTCGGTTTCCACCAGCTGGGCGACGCGATGTGGATCAGCAGCGACCGCGGCCTGTACCGTTGGCTCGACGGAAAGCTGGCGCGCGTCGGCCTGGAGCAGGGCATGCCGGTGGATGCGGTGTTCCAGCTGGTGCCGGATCGTCTTGGTAACGTGTGGATCAGCAGCAACCGCGGCGTGCTGCGCACCGACATGGCGACCCTCAATGCCGTGGCAGATGGCCGCGCACCACGAGTGGTGGTGGAGCGCTACAACGAGATCGACGGCATGGCCAACGCGCAGGCCAACGGCAGCTCCGGGCCATCGGCCATCCTGCGCCAGGACGGCACCTTCTGGGTGGTCACCGCCGGAGGCCTGAGCACCGTCGACCCGCAACGCCTGCAGCGCTTCCGCGAGCGCCCATCACCGCCGGCAGCGATCGAGAGCGTGCAGGTGGATGGCGCACCCGTGCATTGGGAGGGCCCGGATCGCAACTACATTCCCGGCGGCCGACGTCTGGCGGTGAGCTATGTGGGCCTGAGTTACCTGATGTCGGACCGGATCCGCTATCGCACGCGGCTGGATGGCCTGGACACCGGCTGGGTCGAGCGCGGCCCGCAGCGCAGCGTCGAGTTCGTCGGCCTGCCTCCGGGTGACTACACCCTGCACGTGTCGGCGGCGCATCCAGGCGGGGCCTGGGGCCAGCAGGAAGCCGTGTGGAGCTTCACGGTGGAGCCGTTCTGGTGGCAACGCCGCAGCGTGCAGCTGCTGGGCGGGTTGTTGCTGCTGGCTGGGCTGGTGGTGCTGTACCGCCTGCTGCTGCAGCAGCTGAAGGCCAGCAACCTGCGCCTGGCACGGCGCGTGGACGAGGCAACCTTCGACCTGCAGGCCAAGACCGTGCACCTGCAGGCGCTGAACCAGGAAAAGACCGAGCTGGCCGAGCGCCTTGCACGGCAGGCCGAGGCCTTTGAGCGGCAGGCGCGCGAGGATGCGCTGACCGGGCTGGCCAATCGCCGTGCCTTCGACGAAACGCTGGCGCGCGACTTCGCCCGTTCACAGCGCAGCGGCCACCCGCTGTGCCTGGTGGTGCTGGACATCGACCACTTCAAGGACGTCAACGACCGCCACAGCCACAGCATCGGCGATGCGGTGCTGGTGCAGGTGGCCAGGCTGATCGCCGCGGCCTGCCGCGATTCGGACCTGCCCGCGCGTACCGGTGGCGAGGAGTTCGCGCTGCTGCTCAACGACACCCGCCTGGAAGAAGCCGCGCAGCTGTGCGCGCGCCTGCGCGGCCTGTTCCATGACCACCCCGACTGGGCCGGTGTAGCGGGCCTGCGCGTGACCTTCAGCGCAGGCCTTGTGGAACTGGATGCCGATGACCGCACCCCGGCGCTGCTGTACCAGCGCGCCGACCGCGCGCTGTACCGCGCCAAGAGCGACGGCCGCGATCGTACGAGTATTGGTTGATCGCATCCACGCATGGCGTGGATCTACTGGTGTTGTCGTACCAACCGGCGGTGCCGACCAACGGTCGGCACCCACCAGAGAAGTGCGGCTAAGCCCCCAGGGGCGGGTTCACGGCGTCCCCCGCGAACCCACCTTGTCCGGCCCGACCGCTGATTTGCTTCACGCCACGAGGGGCTCCGCCGTTGGCCGCTTCACCGCGGCCAGGCGTTGGCGATGGTGCAGAACAATCGTGCGGTCTGTTCGGTGTCATACACCGCGCTGTGTGCTTCGTTCGCATCCCAGCCCAACCCGGCGGCCGTGGCTGCACGCGCCAGCACCGTCTGCCCGTAGGCGATGCCGGCCAGGGTGACGGTGTCGAACACGCTGAACGGATGGAACGGATTGCGCTTGTGGCCGGTCCGGGCCACGGCGGCGTTGACGAAGCCCAGGTCGAAATGGGCGTTGTGGCCGACCAGGATCGCGCGCTGGCAGCCGTACTTCTTCATCGCCGCGCGTACCGGGGTGAAGATGTGGTCCAGTGCGGCCTTCTCTTCCTTGGCCAGCCGGAACGGGTGGTCGAGGATGATGCCGGTCACTTCCAGCGACTTCGGGTCGATCTCCAGGCCCTCGGCCGGCACCACATGGGCACTGGCGGTCTGGCCGGGGTAGAGCAGGCCGTTCTCGTCCATCTCGATCGGCACCGCGGCGATTTCCAGCAGGGCGTTGCGCTGGCTGTCGAAGCCGCCGGTTTCCACGTCCACCACCACCGGCAGGAAGCCGCGGAATCGTTGTGACATCGCGCGCTGCGCCTGGGGGATTGCGGAATCGGAGGCGGCGGCAGGTGCGGGAGTGGGGTCATTCATGCGTGAATTCTAGCAGAGCGGCCTCGAGCGCCCGGCCAGCCTGTGACGCACGGGCTCCCTGCGCAGGAGCGTGTCGACCAAGGTCGACACCTACCGGTGCACCGCGCGCCCAGGATTCCGGTAGGTGCCAACCTGGGTTGGCACGATGCGCGCCGACCAGGGTCGGCATCTACCGGACTGCTGGCCGCGCAGGCGTGCCCGATGGCTGCCACCGTGCCAACCACGCATCCACGCTCAGCCTACCGGCGCCGCTGAAAATCAACGGCAGCAGCATCGCCATGAACAGCACCGGCAGCTTGAAGTTGCCGAAGCCCTGGTCAGTGATCGCATAGCCCATCGCGAGGTCGCCCAGCGAGTCCCATTGCATCGGCCAGTGCACGGCGTAGGTGGCCACCACGGTCAATACCAGCAGGCTGGCGGCGGCGAAACGCGTACCGAAACCCAGCAGCAGGCAGGCCGCGCCGACCAGTTCGAACCAGGTCGCCAGCTGCCAGTTCAGCGTGCTCGGCAGCTGATCGAACGGGAACGGAAAGGCATCCTGCAGGTCGGCGAACCAGTTCTGGCCGTGCAGTTTCTCGCGGCCGGATTCGAAGTACTCCCAGGCCAGCAGCAGGCGCAGGCCGAGCGGGGCCAACCAGGGGGCGAGACGGTCCAGCTGGCCACGCGCGGTGGCCAGGTTCGGAAGGTTCATCAGGGGGTCTCCGCGAATGAGGTGTGTCAGGGAGGGGCTGTGAGCGGGCCGATCACGCCGGCCTGCAGGAACTGCCGCAGCAGCGCGGCGCCGGGTCCGGCCAGCGCATCCTCGGACAGCCCGTGTCCACTGGCCAGCTGCTGCAGGTAGGTTTGTCCTTCCAGCCCAGGCTGTTCGCCGATGCTGGACAGCAGGAACACCGCCAGAGGGCTGAGCGTGGCGAATCGCACCTCGCCGTCGGCATCGCGGCGCACCAGAAGGCCAGTCGGCTCGGCCGGCGGCTCGGTCGGTGCGTCCTCGGCACCGAGCCGGTGCACCGGCCACTGGTACAGCAGCGGCCATGCCAACGGCGAGCGCTGCAGCGGCACCCGCAGCGGGTCGGTGTCGTCCTGCGCCGGCAGCGGTTCGGCATCCAGCTGGTACAGCGCGGTTTCCACCCACTCGTAGTGGGCCAGTTCGGCCAACGCCGGATGCGGCAGCTGTGGCTGCGCCTGCAGCCACTGCACGAATTCGGCGGCCAGTTCGGTGAACAGCGGTGTCTGGCAGCGATGGGTCGCGAAGTAATGGCGCACCAGTCCGCTCCAGGCCGGTTCGCCGAGCAGGCGCACGCAGACCGGGAAGCCGTTGCTCAACAGGCCGAGCAGGTTGTTGAAAAGCAGTCGTTGGTATACCGCGACCCGGCGTGATTCCAGCCCGGCCGGTGGCGGCACGCCCTGTGGATCACGCAGATGGGCAGTGAATGCGTGCTGCTGCGCGCGCAGCGTGTCGGGAGCATCAGCCATGTGCGCCCCCGGCGTGCGTCGCCTGCAGGCGACGGATGGTCTGCAGCTCGCCCTGCAGTTCGGCGTAGGGCGGGAAGTTGAAATCGCGCTCAAGCAGGGTGGGGCGCGGGCCGATGCGCGCATAGGTGCGTGCCAGCAGCGCCCAGACCGGGTCGATCACCGCACTGCCATGGGTATCGATCTTCAGGTCCGGTGCCTCGTCCAGGTGCCCGGCCACGTGCAGGCAGACGATGCGATCTGCGGGCAGCCCGGCAATGAAGGTGTCGGCGTCGTAGCCGTGGTTGCAGGCGTTGACGTAGACGTTGTTGACGTCCAGCAGCAGGTCGCAGTCGGCCTCGGCGAGCACGGCGTTGGTGAAGGCCAGCTCGTCCATCGCCGGCTCCGGCGCCAAGTAGTAGGACACGTTCTCCACTGCGATGCGGCGACCCAGCAGGTCCTGCACACGGGCGATGCGTGCGGCGGTATGGCGCACCGCTTCGTCGGTAAATGGAATCGGCAGCAGGTCGTACAGGTGGCCGTCGTCGCTGCAGTAGCTCAGGTGCTCGCTGTACAGCGGCACGCGGTGCTTTTCCAGGAACTGGCCGACCTGTTCCAGCAGCCGGGTATCCAGCGGCGCACTGCCGCCCAGCGACAGGGACAGGCCGTGGCAGCTCAGCGGATGGCGCTGTGCCAGCTCGGTCAGTGCATCCCCGGCAGGACCACCGACATGGATCCAGTTCTCCGGTGCGCATTCGAGGAAATCGAAGTCGCCCGCCGGTGCATCACGCAGCTCCTGCAGCAGCGCCCTGCGCAGCCCCAACCCGGCGGCCGCCGCACGAAGCGGCGACCGCGGGCTGACGACGCTGGCGCGGACGTCAGTGCTTGCCACCGCACTTGCCTTCGCCACACTTGCCTTCGGCCGCCTTCTTGTCGCCGGACGTGGCCTTGGCGCCTGCCGCAGCGCCGGCAGCCTTGCCCTTGTCGGCGCCGCACTTGCCTTCGGCGGTCTTGCCGTCGGCGCCACACTTGCCTTCGGCATGCTTGGTCGCGTCAGCGGCCATCTTGGTGTCGGCGGCCTTGGCGTCGGTACTGGCCTTGGCTGCCTGCCCGGCAACCAGGTAGCCCTGGGCGAGGTCGCTCATGCTCAGGGCCGAGGCACTGGCGGTCATGCCCAGGCCGGCGGCCAGGGCGGTAGCAGTCAGCAGGGACAGGGTCTTGTTGGAACTGCTCATCGGTCGTGCTCCTGGGTGGTGTGGGCGGGTGCCCGGATGGCCGGCAGGGATGCCGGTGGAAACGATGGTGCAGCGATCCTACTCAACGAATCCTCGCCAAGAACTCAAATTTTCGTGAGGTTTGTTACAGAAGCATCCGGAAGGTTCGCACCGGGCAAGCCCGGCGCCCACAACGCGGGTGGAACGCCCCAAAAAAGAAGGCCGCTGTCACCAGGACAGCGGCCACCTTGGAGTCAACTCCGGTGTTGCAGTGCAGCGTCAGGGCTGGCCGGTGCTGGAGGTCTCGTCGCGCTTCTCGCGCGGCGGCAGCGGCTGCTCCCCATGCACCAGGAACCATACGTTCTCGGCGATGTTGGTGGCGTGGTCGCCCACGCGCTCCAGGTTCTTGGCCATGAACAGCAGGTGCGTGCACGGGGTGATGTTCCGCGGGTCTTCCATCATGTAGGTCAGCAGCTCGCGGAACAGCGCGGTGTACTGCGCGTCCAGGCGAGCGTCGTCCTCGCGCAGTTCCAGTGCGGCGTCGGCGTCGTTGTCGCGGTAGGCGGCAATGGCACGACGGACCTGCTGCGCGGCCAGGCGGCCCAGCGCACGCAGGCCCTGGATCTGCGGCAGCGGCGGCACCTTGCCCAGCGCGATCGAACGCTTGGCGACGTTGGCCGCGTAGTCGCCGATACGCTCGATGTCGGCCGGGATGCGCAGGCCGGCGAGGATCTCGCGCAGGTCGCGCGCCATCGGGCCGCGCAGGGCCAGGCGCATCACGTCATGGCTGATCTGCTGCTCCAGCGCATCAATGGCTTCGTCGTTGGCGATGATGCGATGGGCGGCGTTCTCGTCGCGCTTCTCGATCACGTCCATCGACGCTTCGAGCTGGGCGACGGCCATCTCGCCCATGCGCACGATTTCGGCCACCAGGCGCTGCTGCTCTTCGTCGTAGCTCTTGACGATGTGATCGTTGGGAAGGTTCATGGTCTGCAATCCGGGTAGAGCCAGGCCGTGCCTGGCTGGGGCATGTGGCGAAGGATCAGCGTCGATCAGCCGAAGCGACCGGTGATGTAGTCCTCGGTCTGCCGCTGCGACGGCTGCGAGAAGATCACTTCGGTGCGGTCGTGCTCGATCAGGTCGCCCAGGTACATGAAGGCGGTGTAGTCGGAAACGCGCGCGGCCTGCTGCATGTTGTGGGTGACGATGACGATGGTGTACTCGTGCTTGAGCTCTTCCACCAGCTGCTCGATGCGGCTGGTCGAGATCGGATCCAGCGCCGAGGTCGGCTCGTCCAGCAGCAGCACCGACGGGCGCAGCGCCACGGCACGGGCGATGCACAGGCGCTGCTGCTGGCCACCGGACAGGCCCAGCGCGCTCTGCCCCAGCTTGTCCTTCACTTCGTCCCACAGTGCGCCCTGGCGCAGTGCCTGCTCGACGCGGTCGGCCATGTCGGCCTTGCTCAGTTTCTCGTGGTGGCGGATGCCGTAGGCCACGTTCTCGAAGATGGTCATCGGGAACGGCACCGGCTTCTGGAACACCATGCCGACCTTGCTGCGCAGGCGGTTCATCGGGTACTTCGGCGACAGGATGTTCTCGCCGTCCAGCAGCACTTCACCGCGCGCTTCCAGCTTCGGGTACAGCGCGTAGATGCGGTTGAAGATGCGCAGCAGGGTCGACTTGCCGCAACCGGAGGGACCGATCAGCGCGGTCACGCGCTTTTCCGGAATCTCCAGGTTGATGCCCTTCAGGGCGTGGAACTTGTCGTAGTAGAAGTCCAGTCCACGCGCAGCCAGCTTCACCGGCGACGGCGTGTGCAGGCTCTCGTGCGAGGACGGCACGGCGATGCGCTGCATCGGCACGGCGTTGGAAAGGTCGTTCATGGCGTTGTCCACGGAAAGGTCAGTCATGGGAGATACGGTTGCGCAGCAGGATGCCGCGGGCGGCAAGGCTGACCAGCAACACGAAGACAGTCAGCACCAGGGCACCGGCCCAGGCCAGCACCTGCCAGGATTCATACGGGCTGCCGGCGAACTGGTTCATCACCACCGGCACCGAGGCCATCGGCTGGAAGATGTTGTTGTTCCAGTACTGGTTGCCGAAAGCGGTGAACAGCAGCGGAGCGGTCTCGCCGGAGATGCGGGCCAGCGCCAGCAGGATGCCGGTGATGATGCCGGCCGACGCGCTGCGGTACAGCACCTGCACGATCACCTTCCACTGCGGGATGCCCAGCGACAGGGCCGCTTCGCGCATCTGCGAGGGCACCAGCCGCAGCATCTCGTCGGTGGTGCGCACCACCACCGGCAGCACGATGAAGGCCAGCGACAGGGCACCGGCGAACGCCGAGAAGTTGCCGCCGGTCTGCATCACGTACAGGGTGTAGACGAACAGGCCCAGCACGATCGACGGTGCCGACAGCAGGATGTCATTGACGAAGCGGACCACGGTGCCGGCCTTGCGGGCGTTGCCGTACTCGGCCAGCCAGGTACCGGCCAGCACGCCCAGCGGCGTGCCGATGCCGATCGCCAGCGCACACATCACGGCACTGCCGAAGAAGGCGTTGGCGAGGCCACCGTCCTGCATCGGCGGCGGCGTCATCTTGGTGAACAGGTCCCAGTTGATGCCGGCCAGGCCTTTCGAGGCCAGGGTGAACAGGATCCAGCCCAGGAAGAACAGGCCGAACAGCGCGGTGGCGCAGGAGGCGGTGATCGCAACGACGTTGCCGATGCGGCGGCGCAGGTACAACGAATCAGCGGTGGTGGACATCAGTTGCCCTCCTTGCGGGACAGGCGCATCAGCATCAGGCGGGCGATGGCCAGCACCACGAAGGTGACGATGAAGAGGACGAAGCCGAGCAGCAGCAGGGCCGAACGGTAGGTTTCAGTGGCTTCGCCGAAATCGTTGGCGATCAGCGCGGCGATGGTGGTGCCCGGCTCCAGCAGCGACGGCGACAGGCGCACGCTGTTGCCGATCACGAAGGCCACCGCCATCGTCTCGCCCAGGGCGCGGCCGAGGCCGAGGAAGATGCCGCCGATCACTGCCGAGCGGGTGTAGGGCAGGACGATGTCCCAGCTCACTTCCCACTTGGTGGAGCCCAGCGCGTACGCCGACTCCTTCAGGCGGGTCGGCACGGTCAGGAACACTTCGCGCATCACCGAGGAGATGAACGGAATGACCATGATGGCCAGCACGAAACCGGCGGTGAGCATGCCGATGCCCAGCGGCGGGCCCTGGAACATCGGGCCGATGATCGGCCATTCGCCCAGGGTCTCGTTGAGGAACGGGGTGACGTACTCGGTCATCACCGGCACCAGCACGAACAGGCCCCACATGCCGTAGATGATCGAGGGAATGCCGGCCAGCAGTTCGATGGCGGTACCGACCGGGCCACGCAGCCAGCGCGGCGCGACTTCGGTGAGGAAGAAGGCGATACCGAAGCTGACCGGCACGGCGATGACCATCGCGATGACGGCGGTGACCAGGGTGCCGTAGATCGGGGCGAGCGCACCGAACTTGTTTTCGACCGGATTCCAGTCGGCGGAGAAGAAGAAGCTCAGGCCCTGCATCTGCAGGGCATGGCGGCCGCCCCACAGCATCGACAGCGCGGCGCAGGCCAGGGCGATCAGGACGAAGATGACGGTGCCGACCAGCACCCATCGGAACAGTTTGTCGTTGCGGGCATCACGCGCATCACGCGTGGACGGGGCGGCTACAGGCTGGGCGATGGCATTCATGGGGACGGCAGGGCCAGGAAGGGGCGGGGCGGCACGGCGTGGAAGAAACGGTGCCCGCGTGGGGCGGGCACCGTCGTGTCCATCACTTCAGGTCGGTCGCCCAGTAGGCCTCGATCTGCTTGACCAGTTCGGCCGGCAGCGGCACGTAGTGCAGCTCGTTGGCCTGCGCCTGGCCGTTTTCGAAGGCCCACTTGAAGAAGGCCAGGGTGTCTTGGTTGCGCTTGGCGTCCTTCGGCTTCTTCTGCATCAGCATGAAGTTGGTGGCGGTGATCGGCCACGCCTGCTCGCCCGGAGCGTTGGTGATGACCAGGTTGAAGTCCTTGGCGCTGGCCCAGTCGGCGCTGGCGGCCGCGGCGGCGAAGGTTTCCGCGCTCGGCTCGACCCAGTTGCCGGCCGCGTTCTGCATGGCGGTGTACGGCATGCCGTTCTGCAGCGCGTAAGCCAGTTCGACGTAGCCGATCGAGCCCTTGATCTGCTTCACGTAGGAAGCGACGCCTTCATTGCCCTTGCCACCGACGCCGTCCGGCCACTGCACCGAGGTGCCTTCGCCGACCTTGCTCTTCCACTCCGGGCTGACCTTGGACAGGTAGTTGGAGAAGTTGAAGGTGGTGCCCGAACCGTCCGAACGGTGGACCAGGGTGATCTTGCCGTCCGGCAGCTTCACGCCCGGGTTGGCGGCGACGATGGCCGGGTCGTTCCAGGTCTTGACCTTGCCCAGGAAGATGTCGGCCAGCAGGGCGCCGCTCAGGCGCAGCTTGCCGGCTTCCAGGCCTTCGATGTTGACCACCGGCACCACGCCGCCGATGGCGGACGGGAACTGCGCCAGGCCGGCCTGGGCCAGCTCTTCGCTGCTCAGCGGCTTGTCGGAGGAACCGAAGTCGACGGTGCCGGCCTTGATCTGGGCAATACCGCCGCCGGAGCCGATCGACTGGTAGTTGATCTTGGCGCCGGTGCTGGTGTTGTAGTCAGCCGACCACTTGGAGACCAGCGGGAAGATGAAGGACGCGCCCGCGCCGGACACTTCGGCGGTCACCTTGGCACCGGCAGCGGCCGGGGCGGCGGCGCCGTCGGCAGCCGGCTGCTGCGCGGCCTGCTTGTCGCCACCGCAGGCCGACAGGCCCAGGGCGATGGCCAGGGAAAGGGCGGCGAGGCCGGCCGAGTGCAGTTTCATGGTCACTCCATAGCGGGGAAGAGCCGACGTGGTCGGCGGATGCGGCTATGAAATGATGTTTTTGTTACAGCCGTATTACGACCATGACAGGGGTGTCCTGGATCACGTTCTGACAAGGGTTTCACAGGATTGGCGCCGAGCCGGCAGGTGCCCGGAAACCCGCGATCTGCGCACCGATATGACGGTCGGTTGGCCCTTGTAGAGTTGAGCCATGCTCGACTGCTCCCTGTTCTCGGTAGGTGCGGACCGTTGGTCCGCACGCTCCAGCACCCAGCCGAGCGTGGGCTCGTCTCTACAGACGCTCCTGCCTTTGCTCCTGCCTTCCATGACCCCACCGCGCCCCCGATGAACTGTCGAGAGGCGGTGGGCCAGGGCGTGCAGGACCGTCCACGGCATGGATGCCGTGGACGAGCCCCCAAGGGTGAGGGCGGTTTGCCCGCGAGGCACTGCCTCGCAAGCGCCCGAACGCACAGCCGCCAGCGGCTGGGCCGGACCGCGGAGCGGGGTTTACGGCGTGTCCTGCACGCCCTGGCCCACCGACTCCCCCATGGATCAGCGCAGGCGCAACGCTCTTCACGACCAATCCCCCAAAAACAAGAAGAGCGCGAGATCTCGAGGATCTCGCGCCCGGGTGGGAGCGGCGGGGGAGAGAGGACCCGCCGCCCCCGTTCCTGCGGGGGAACGCGCTTGCTTACTTCAGGTTCTGCGACCAGTAGGTCTCGATCTGGCGGACCAGGCTGTCCGGCAGCGGCACGTAGTCCAGCTGGCGGGCCTGGGCGTCGCCATTCTTGTAGACCCAGCGGAAGAACTCCTGGGTCGCCTTGCCATTGGCAGCATTCTTCGGCGTCTTCTGCACCAGGATGAAGTTGGTGGCGGTGATCGGCCAGGACTCGGCGCCCGGCGCGTTGGTCATCACCAGGTAGAAGTCGCGGGCGTTGGCCCAGTCGGCGCTGGCGGCAGCGGCTGCGAACGAGGTGTCGCTCGGCTGCACGAACTTGCCGGCGGCATTCTTCATCGCGGTGTAGGAGAGCTTGTTCTGCAGCGCGTAGGACAGTTCGACATAGCCGATGCCGCCCTTGATCTGCTTCACATAGGCGGCAACACCTTCGTTGCCCTTGCCGCCGATGCCGGCGGGCCACTGCACCGAGGTGCCTTCACCGACCGAGCTCTTCCACTCCGGGCTGACCTTGGACAGGTAATTGACGAAGTTGAAGGTGGTGCCCGAGCCGTCCGAACGATGCACGACGGTGACCTTGGCGTTGGGCAGGGTCACGCCCGGGTTCAGCGCGGCGATGGCCGGGTCGTTCCAGGTCTTGATCTTGCCCAGGAAGATGTTGGCCAGCACCGCGCCGTCCAGCTTCAGCGCGCCCGGCGCGATGCCGGCCACGTTGACCACCGGCACCACGCCGCCGATCACCGACGGGAACTGCGCCAGGCCCGCAGCAGCCAGGTCTTCCGGCTTCAGCGGCGCGTCGGAGGAGCCGAAATCAACGGTCTTGGCCTTGATCTGGGCAATGCCGCCGCCGGAACCGATGGACTGGTAGTTGACCTTGTTGCCGGTCGCGGTGCTGTAGTCGGCCGACCACTTGGACATGACCGGGTAGATGAACGATGCGCCCGCGCCGGTGATATCGGCGGCGTTGGCGGCGAACACGGACGATGCGGCCAGGATGGCGACAGCGGCGCGCGACTTGAAGGCGTGGATCACGGGGAGACTCCTGGGGTGGTGGTCGAAGGGCGGTTGCCCGACGTTTCGGTGCACATTCCATAACGGTTGCGTGACACCCCCGCGTCTGTCATATGACGCGGGCGTGACACGCGTCATGAGCGATGTCACGTCCGCTGCGCCGGCAGGGCAGCGCGGCTATCGATGCAACGACGAAGGCACGGCCGGGGCCGTGCCTTCGCGGGTCAACGCAGGGGGCTGGACTTACCAGAAGAACTGCGCGCGGGCTTCCAGGATGTTGGGATCATCGTTGACGAAACCGCGCGCCGTGGAGCTGTACTTCTTGCTGTCGACCATCACGTAGTTGAGCATCAGCTTGAAGTTGGAACGCAGGTACCAGTTGGCGCCCACGGTCCAGATGTCCATCTTGCCACCCAGCACGCCATCGACGATCGGCGGGCGACCGGCAACCGGGTTGGCGGCGAGGTTGCCGTCATTGAGGTCCATGTGGTCGTAGCGCACGCCCAGCTGCCACTGGCCGCCGGCCGGGTTGTTCGGCAGGCCGGTGCCCGGGGTGCCGCCCTTGTAGCTCCAGGTCTCGCCGGTGACGTTCCACACGCCGCTGATGTAATAGCCGTCGCTGGTGTAGTTGTCGTGGTCGTAGCGCTTGGCCTTGCTGGTGTAGTACTCGGCCTGGGCCTTGAACGGGCCCTGGAAGTACATCGCTTCGGCACCGATGGTGCTGACGCGGTCGGTGTCGGTCAGGTTGCCACTGTCGACCAGGCGGGCCGTGGCGAGGTCGGCATTCGGACGTGCACGCACGCGCAGGGTGTCGGCGTCGGTGTCGTAGTTGACGTAGCTCAGGCCGAAGTGCAGGACCTGGCCCTTTTCATTGATCGGGGCCCAGGTGCCACGCGCGCCGTAGCCGCTGCCGTGGGCCAGGTTGCGGGTCAGCTCGCGGCCGAAGGCGCTGGCAGTCACCGACCAGTTGTCCTGGCCGTAGCTGTACGCGCCGCCCAGGCGGCGGGCGATGGCATAGGTGTTGGTGACCGCTGCCTTGGAAATGAAATCGTTGTTCTTGGTGCTGGACAGTTCTTCCAGGCTGTTGGGCTGCTTGAACTGGCCCAGCTGCAGGAAGTGGTTGGCGTTGCCCAGCAGCTTGTACTTCACGTTGGTGTCGAGGAACTTGTCGGCCTTGGCGTCATAGCCGACCACCCACTCCACGTTGCCCGGGCCCTTGCCCTTCAGCACCAGCTCGGCGCGACGCAGTTCGAATTCGCTGTTCTTGCCGTTGCCGGCGTCGCCACCGTTGAGGTCGACCACATCGTTGTGGAACCAGTTGCCGTCGGCCTGGACCAGGCCTTCGAAGGTGATTTCCGAACCGCCGATCACGTCGATGGCGACTTCGGCGTGTGCAGCCGGCACATACAGCGCAGCAGCCACGGCCACCGTCAGGAGTTGGTGATGCAGTTTCATGGAGAGGAGCCTTGCAGGCAGGTGGGAAGATGCGCGCAGGCTAGAAGGTAAAGATTGCGTAAATGTGACAGTTCACGCGCGGCAGACATCCACCGCAGGCCCCGTCACGGCAGGGCCTGCCATTGAAACCGCTTGCGTATGACGCCCGGATTGCGCCTTGGTTGCAGTCGATCCACGCCCTGCATGGATGCGGCCGTCACTCGGCCGTGGTCTTTTCCTTGAACCGGCACAGATCGGCGATCACGCACCCCGGGCAATCCGGCTTGCGCGCCTTGCACACATAACGACCGTGCAGGATCAGCCAGTGATGCGCGTCGAGCAGGAACTCGGCGGGAATCACCTTCACCAGCTTGTCTTCCACGTCGCGCACATTCTTTCCCGGGGCCAGGCCGGTACGGTTGGAGACGCGGAAGATATGGGTGTCCACCGCCATCACCGGCTCGCCGAACGCGGTGTTGAGCACCACGTTGGCGGTCTTGCGGCCCACGCCCGGCAGCGCTTCCAGCGCATCGCGATCGCGCGGCACTTCACCACCATGCTTTTCCAGCAGGATCGCGCAGGTGGCGATCACGTTCTTGGCCTTGGCGTTGAACAGGCCGATGGTGGCGATGTACTGCTTCAGTCCTTCTTCGCCAAGCGCGAGGATCTTCGCCGGCGTGTTGGCGACTGGGAATAAACGGCGCGTGGCCTTGTTGACGCCGACGTCGGTGGCCTGCGCCGACAGCGCGACCGCCACCAGCAGCTCGAACGGCGAGCTGTACTCCAGTTCGGTCTTGGGGTGCGGATTGAGTTCACGCAGGCGGGTGAACATTTCCACCACGTCGGCGCGCGGCATCGTGCCGCCACGCAGCGCCGGGGCGCGTGGGGTCTTCTTCGTGGTGGCCATTACTGCTCCTTGCCGCTGGCGCGGGCCTTGGCCCGGGCGAGGATGGCGGCCGCCGCAGCGGGCAGGGCGGGCTTCACGTCCGGCGCCGGGGCCGGCGTGCGCCGCGCGTCGCGTTCGGCTTCCCGGCGGGCCAGTCGCACCGCACGGGCGCGGTAGCGTTCGCGTGCCGCCCAGGCGGCCTGAAGCTGCTGCTGGGCCTGCTGCAACCGCTGCGGGAGTTCCGGGTGGCCGGGCAGCAACTGCGCGTCGTCGGCGCGGGCGACATAGTCCATCAGACCGGCCTGCAGGGCGCCATCGAGATCGTCTGCCTGGACCCGGGCGAACAGCTGCGCGGGGTTGGGTCGGGATGCCATGGCGTCAGCGGCTCTGGAAGGCCGGCGGACGGCGCTGCAGGAAGGCGCTGGTTCCCTCGCGCATGTCCTCGGTGGCGAACAGCAGGCCGAACTGTGCGCTTTCGTATTCCAGCCCGGCTTCCAGGCTGCATTCGCCGCCCACGTGCACCGCATCGAGCAGGCCGCGCAGGGCCAGCGGCGCCGAGCGTGCCAGCTGCCGGGCGATGTCCTGCACGCGGTTGTCCAGCGCGTCGGCCGGTACCACCTCGTTGACGATCCCCAGTTCCAGCGCACGTGCGGCATTGATCGGTGCACCCAGCAGGCATAGCTCCAGGGTGGCGGCGCGGCCGCACAGGCGCAGCAGGCGCTGGCTGCCGCCGAAGCCGGGAATCAGCCCGAGATTGATTTCCGGTTGGCCGACTTTGGCGGTATCGGCGGCAATGCGCAGGTGGCAGGCCATGGCCAGTTCCAGGCCGCCGCCCAGGGCAAAACCGTTGACGCGGGCGATGACCGGTTTGGGCATGCGCTCGATCTGGCGCATCAGGGCCTGGCCCAGCAGCGAGAAATCACGTCCCTGAACCGCGCTGAGTGTGTTCATCTCGGCGATGTCAGCGCCAGCCACGAACGCCTTCGGGCCGGCACCGGTCAGCACCACCACGCGGATCTCCGGGTCTGCGGCGGCGGCGCTGAAGGCCTCGGCCAGGGCCTGCAGGGTCGCGGCGTTCAGGGCGTTGAGCTTGTCCGGGCGCTGGACGGTCACGGTGCGGATGGCGCCGTCGTCGGTGACAGCGATCAGGGCATCGGCCACGGGGAAACTCCTGGAACGTTAAAAAAAAGTGATATTGAACTCCGCGAACGCAGACGGGTCATAGCCTGCATCGTGAGTAGCGGTTACACGTTGCGCCCGTTATCCTAACCCGTCGCCTCAGGGCGGCGCAGAACGTCCCTGAGTTACCACCCCTGGAGAACTGTTTGATGAAGTTGCGTTCTATCGCGGTCGCCGTCGCGGCCCTGGCCCTGACGGGCAATGCCTTCGCCCAGGACGTCTCGTCCGAAAAGGGCAAGCTGAGCTACTACTTCGGTTACGACTACGGCAACAACCTGGCGGAGCTGACCGGTCGTGGTGAGCAGCTGGACATCAACTCGGTGGTGAAGGGCCTGCAGGATGCCTACGCCAAGAAGCAGCCGGCGATCACCGCCGAGCAGCTGAAGCCGGCCGTTGAAGCGTTCCAGAAGCGCGAGCAGGGCCGTGCCCAGGCTGCCAAGGCCGAGTACGAGAAGGCTGCTGCCGAAAACAAGACCAAGAGCGATCAGTTCATCGCGGCGAACAAGGCCAAGGCCGGCGTGCAGTCGCTGCCGAGCGGCGTCCAGTACCGCGTGATCGAAGCTGGCAAGGGTGCCAAGCCGACCCAGGCCAGCACCGTGCAGCTGGAAGTGGCCGGTCCGTTCCCGTACGGCCAGCGCCCGACCGAAGCCCGCCCGGCCCAGCAGATCCCGTCGATCAAGGTCAGCGAAGTCGAAATGAAGGCCATGCGCGAGACCCTGCTGCAGATGCCGGCCGGCTCGAAGTGGGAAGTCACCCTGCCGCCGGACCAGGCCTACGGTGCGGACCCGCGCACTCCGTTCCCGCCGAACGTGGCTGTGCAGTTCGAGATCAAGCTGGTCAGCGTCAAGTAAATCGAAGCAGTAAACCAAACGCGCCGGTGATTCCACCGGCGCGTTTTTGTTTGCGCAGTGCCTGACGGTAGAGTCGACTGTCAGTCGACTGCTCTTGGGTCACATCGGGGAAACGCCCGCGCTGCGCGCGCAAGTCGACTGACAGTCGACTCTACCGTCCGACCGGCCCACCCGCGCAAATTCAGCCCGTTCGCGCTACTGTTGCCGGGTGCAAACAATGGAAGAAACGGCGCGTGTTGTCGCAAGTCCCTGCATCGGCGTGTGCACGCTGGATCCGCACCGGCAGTGCACCGGCTGCGGGCGTCATATCGATGAAATCGCACGGTGGTCGTCGATGAGCAACGACGAACGCAGTCGCATCCTGCATCGCGTGCAGCCTCTGCGGGCCCAGCTCCAGCAATCACTGCGCGGCTCGCTGGCCGACCACGAACGTTTGATGCGCGCGCTGCATCCGTTGGCCGATCCGCCGGCCGGCGATGGCTGGAACCGCAGCGAACTGATCGATCTGCTGCCGCCCGGGCCTCCGGTGGAAGCGGCCGTGCTCGCGGGAATCGTGCCGCGCGCCAGTGGCGCGCAGGTGATCCTCACCCGTCGCACCGAAACCCTGCGCACGCACGGTGGCCAGGTCGGATTCCCCGGCGGCCGCACCGAGCCCGACGACCGCGACGCCCTGGCGGCAGCATTGCGCGAGAGCCAGGAAGAAATCGCCTTGGCTCCGGGCCAGGTGCAGGCGCTGGGCTATCTCGATCCCTTCGTGACGATCACCGGCTATCGGGTCACCCCGGTAGTGGCGGTGGTCGATCCGGACTTCGTGCCGGTGCCGCAGCCCAGCGAAGTGGCCGAGGTGTTCGAGGTGCCGCTGGACTACCTGATGGCGGCGGACAACCTGCGCCAGGTCGAAATCAACCATCGCGGCCGCATCCGTCACGTCCTTGAGTACAGCTGGCCCGGCCAGCGCATCTGGGGCGCCACCGCGGCCATTCTCTACAACCTGCGTCGCCGCCTGGAGCAAGTGCAATGAACCCGATCGATCCGCCGTGGACCACCCTGGTCGATGTCGCCACCCTGGCTGCCGCGTTGGGCGAGGGCATCCGCGTGGTCGACGCACGCGCCACCGCCAGCACCGCGGTGCGCGTGGTTGATGCGCGTTCCTCGCTGGCCGATCCGCAGGCGGGTAGCGGCCAGTACCTGGCAGGTCATATCCCGGGAGCGGTGTATGCCAATCTGAATCGTGACCTGTCCGATCTGTCGCGCGTCGGCCATGGTCGCCATCCGCTGCCGGACAGCGATGCCTTCGCCGCGAAGCTCGGCCAGTGGGGTATCGGTCCTGACACGCAGGTGGTGGTCTACGACGGCAGCGACGGCAGCATGGCCGCCTCGCGCCTGTGGTGGCTGCTGCGCCTGATCGGGCACAGCAAGGTGGCCGTGCTCGATGGTGGTATCGCCGCGTGGCAGGCCGCAGGGCAACCTTTGGCGACGGGGCCGGACGAGGTGACCACGCTGCCGGCTTACCCGGGCCGTTTCGACACCACCCGGATCGCCAATGCCGAGGAGATCAGCGCACGCCTGAAGCACGCGCCGGGCTGGCTGGTCGACGCACGCGCGGGCGAACGCTTCCGCGGCGAAGTCGAGCCGCTGGACCCGGTCGCCGGCCACGTACCCGGCGCGGTCAACCGTCCGTTTGCGTTGAACGTCGCCGACGGCCGGCTGCGCGATGCACAGGAACTGCGCGTCGAACTGCAGGGTGTGATCGGCAACCGTGATCCGCAGCAGGTGGTGCTGATGTGCGGCTCCGGGGTGACCGCCTGCCACCTGCTGCTGGCGATGGAAAGCGCAGGCCTGAGCGGCGCACGCATCTACGCCGACTCCTGGAGCGGTTGGGTGAGCGACAGCAGCCGCCCGGTGGCGACCGGCACCTGAGAAGCGCGGGGTCGGATCCGTTTTCCAACGGAAAACGGCTCTGACCCCGTGCCGACCAAGGTCGGCACCCACCAACAGCGGCAGAAATCTGTCGAAGGCGGGGTGGGTCCGGTTGCGGGGGTGTCCGCGGCATGGACGCCGCGGCCAAGCCCCCATGGACGGGTTTACGGCGTCCCCCGCAACCGGACCCACCCCGCCATCCCCCGGAATGCCAGCTCTTGACGTTGACGTTGACGTTGCTTCTGCGGGTGCAGGGCGCAGCCCTGCCGCTTACCCAACCGGCTGCAGCGGCACCTTCGCCAGCACCCGCGCCCACGGGAACAACGGCCCCGGATCACGCTTGCGCGCCACCATCAGCGTCGGATCATCGCTGGCCGGCACCTGCTCCCGATCCAGCTGGTCATGCCCGGCAATCCGCTGCAGCGACGGATAGCGTGCCACCAGCGCCAACAGCAGCTGCTCCAGCGCTTCCAGCTGCGCCTCGGTGTAGGCCTCGTCCATCGCCTGGTGACGGCTGTCGAACCAGTGCGGGTAGCGCCCGGTATTGACCAGTTCGATACCCAGCGTATGCGCGTTCATGCCGCGCACGTGGTGGGCCACCCGTTCCGGTGCCACGTACTGCACCACGCTGCCATCGCGGTCGATGTAGAAATGCCCGCTGTTGCCGGCACCACTGTCGTACAGCACACGCTCGCCGTACTCGCGGGCCATCGCCAGGTCGGGCAGCTCGGTGCAGTGGATCACCACCATCTCCAGCGTGGCCGGGTCGCGCAGTGGCAGGCGGTCTTCGTAGGGCAGGGGCTGCAGCTGCAGGCCGGGCAGGAGCGGGTTGGGCATCCGGCGATGCTAGCATTGCGGCATGAACCTGCCTTCTCTTTCCTGGTTGGCCCGCGCCCACGGAGCGCGCGCATGAGCCGCGGCCACTGCATCCTGTCCCACGGCTTCGAGAGCGGCCCGGAGGCGACCAAGGTCACCGCGCTGGCCGACGTGGCGCAGCGCCTGGGCTGGACCCATGAGCGCCCGGACTACACCGACCTGGACGCGATGAGCGAGGTCAGCCGGGTGGGCGACGTGCCGACCCGCCTGCGCCGCCTGGTTGAACGCACCGCCATCGCCGCCCGGCAGGGCCCGGTGGTGCTGGCCGGCTCCAGCCTGGGCGCCTACATCTCCGCCATCGCCTCGCTGCAGGTGCCGGTGGCCGGCCTGTTCCTGATGGTGCCGCCCACCACCATGGGCCCGATGCCGGTGCTGGATGCCGCCGCCGTGCCGACCACTGTGGTGCAGGCCTGGCATGACGATGTGGTCCCGGCCGCCGGGGTGATCGCCTGGGCGCAGGCGCGTTCGGCGCAGCTGCTGCTGGTCGACGACGGCCACCGCCTGGAACGCCACGTGGAGGCCTCCGCGCAGGCCTTCGAGCGCCTGTTGCGGCAACTGTGAAGCCCGGGCGCACGGCGCGCCCGCCCGCATTGACTACAATGGCAGCCCCGCCGCCCCTGGCGCGGGCCTGCCGGCCGTGCCTACGGCCCTCCTTTCCGACCGGCCCGGCCCCTGTGCCGCGCCCGACCACCTGCGAACCGATCCCGTGAAATTCTTCGTCTCCTGCGCCAAGGGCCTGGAATACCTGCTTGCCGATGAACTGTCGGCCCTGGGCCTTGGCAAGGCCACTGCCACCATTGCCGGCGTCAACGCCGAGGGCGAACTGGAGCAGGCGCTGCGGATCGTGATGTGGTCGCGCCTGGCCAGCCGCGTGCTGTGGCCGATCGACGAGTTCGAGTGCCCGGACGAGCAGGCCCTGTATGACGGCGTGCGTGCGCTGCCGTGGCACGAGCACATCAAGCCGGAGATGACCCTGGCGGTGGACGCACACGTGTCCGGCGACAAGATCACCCATGCCCGCTTCGCCGCGCAGCGGATCAAGGACGCCATCGTCGACCGCATGCGCGATGAAGGCCTGGAGCGCCCTTCGGTCAACACCGATCTGCCCGATGTGCGCGTCAACCTGTCGCTGCGCAAGGGCCGCGCTTCGTTGTCGATCGACCTCGGCGGTGGCCCGCTGCATCGCCGTGGCTGGCGTGGCGCCGCCCACGAGGCACCGCTGAAGGAGAACCTGGCCGCCGCGCTGCTGCTGCGCGCGCAGTGGCCGCGCCTGCACGCCGCCGGTGGCGGCCTGCTGGACCCGATGTGCGGCAGCGGCACGCTGCTGATCGAAGGCGCGCTGATGGCCGCCGACGTCGCCCCGGGCCTGATGCGCCACGGCAGCCTGCCGCCGAGCCGTTGGCTGGGCTTCGACAAGGCGGCCTGGAAGACCCTCCAGAGCGAAGCACGCGATCGCGAGGCCGCTGGCCTGGCCGCGCTGAAGCCGGTCATCCACGGCAGCGACATCGATCCGACCGCGATCCAGGCGGCACGCGAGAATGCCGAGGTCGCGGGCGTCGCCCACGCGATCCGTTTCACCCGTGCCGACGTTGCCGACCTGGCCGCGCCGGAGCAGGAGATCGGTGCGGTGGTCTGCAACCCGCCCTACGACGAGCGCCTGGCTGCGGATCCGGCGCTGTACCGCGCATTGGGCAATGCCCTGCAGAAGGCGGTGCCGCAGTGGCGCGCCAGCCTGCTGTGCGGCAACGACGAGCTGGCCTTCGCCACCGGCCTGCGCGCGGGCAAGAAGTACCAGATGTTCAACGGTGCGCTGGAATGTGCGCTGATCGTCTGCGACCCGATCGCCGTGCCGGGCCGTGATCCGGCACAGCCGCGCGAGCTGAGCGAAGGCGCGCAGATGGTGGCCAACCGCCTGCGCAAGAACCTGAAGAAGTTCAAGAGCTGGCGTGCCCGCGAAGACATCACCTGCTTCCGCGCCTATGACGCCGACCTGCCGGAGTACGCGGCCGCCATCGACGTGTACGAGGAAGACGGCGGCAAGCGCCGTACCTTCCTGCACGTGCAGGAATACGCCGCACCGGCCGCCATTCCCGAGAACGACGTGCGCCGCCGCCGCAACGAGCTGCTGGCTGCCGCGCGCGAAGTGTTCGGCGTGCCGCCGGAACAGGTCTCGATGAAGTCGCGCGAGCGCGGCAAGGGCGGCAGCAAGTACGGCCGCTTCGAGCAGCGAGATGAATTCATCGTGGTGCGCGAGAACAACGCACTGCTGCAGGTGAACCTGTTCGACTACCTCGATACCGGCCTGTTCCTCGACCATCGCCCGCTGCGCCGGATGATGGCCGAGCAGGTGCGTGGCAAGCGTTTCCTCAACCTGTTCTGCTACACCGGCGTGGCCAGCGTGCAGGCCGCCGTGGCTGGTGCCGCCAGCACCACCAGCGTCGACCTGTCGGCCACTTACCTGCAGTGGTGCTACGACAACCTGGCGTTGAACGGGCAGGGCGGCAACCAGCACCTTCTGGTGCAGGCCGATGCGATGGCCTGGCTGGAAGGTGACCGTGGCCAGTACGACGTGATCTTCTGTGACCCGCCGACCTTCTCCAACTCCGCACGCGCCGATGACTTCGACGTGCAGCGCGAACAGCTGAAGCTGCTGCGTGCGGCGGTGGCGCGGCTGGCCCCGGGGGGCGTGCTGTACTTCTCGAACAACTTCCGCCGCTTCAAGCTGGAAGAAAACGCCATTGCCGAATTTGCCCAGTGCCGCGAGATCACCGCGCGCACCATCGGCCCGGACTTCGAACGCAACGCGCGCATCCATCGCGCGTGGGAGCTGAAGCGGTTGGGGTAACACGACGCCCGGGGTCGGATCCCCTGCGCGAAGCGCAGGGGCTCTGACCCCATCTGGATCTACGTACCAGGGGTCAGAGCCCTTGCGCTTCGCGAAAGGGATCCGACCCCGGTGGCCCGGCTACAGCAACGCCACCACCAGCCCCAACACCGGCAGCGCGATCGCCAGTGGCACGATCCACTTCGGCTGGTACGGATACAACCCGAACGACAGCGCCACGCCGCCCACAGTCATCGTGCCCAGCCACAGCACCGGGCCAATCGCCCAGCCGTGGTCGGCCACGCACAGTGCGAACGCTACCGCCAGCAGTGCCCAGCCCAGTACCCGCCACTGCGTGCGCCGTGCCGGGGGGGCTGCAGCCTTGCCGTGCAGATCGTGCTGGTGCTTTTCCATCGCCAGCGACAGCGCAGTAAACGCAGAGAACGACAGGGTCAGCGCCAGCAGCATCATGCGCTGGCCTCCGCTTCGGCCGCTTCTGCAGTGTTCACCGATGCCTTCGGCGCAGCCGCAGCGGCCGCACGCTTCTTCTTCTCGGCCGCACTCAGCGGTGGCGTCCAGCGCTGCATGCGCCAACCGCACAGCGCCAGCATCGCGCCGAACGCGATCATCGACAGATCGAAGCCAGCCAATACCCAGTCGCCGTTGCGCAGGGTGTTGCCCAGGTGCGCATGCGTGGTCAGCGCATTGACCACCGGTACCAGTGCGAACGCGGCCGCGCCCAGGTAGAGCTGCCACGCCCACATCATCCGCTTCGGCCAGATGAAGGCGGCCAGCAGCGCGCCGGCCCAGGCGTAGAAGAACACGTTGGCCTCCGCACTCGAGCGCTCGGCGATGTCCAGCGGCAGCAGGCGGTTGCCCCAGAAGTAGGCGGCGAAGGCGATCGGCAGGCCGGCCACGGTGCCGATGTTCAGCGCATCGACCAGGCGCAGGCCGAAGCCGGTGCGGCCGCTCTTGGCATGCTTCGGGCGTTCCTTCACCGCCCACAGCACCACGCCGCTGGCCACCATCAGGCAGCCGACCAGGCCGGACAGGAAGAACAGTGCACGCAGGCCCCAGTCGGCAAAACGCGCCAGGTGCAGGCCGTACAGCACGCCGCGGGTGGCGGTGGCACCGCCGGAAGGCGGCGTTTCCTCAAGCAGAGCACCGCTGACCATGTCGTAACGCACGGCCGGGGTGTCGATGGACAGGCGCTTGCCGTCGCGCTGGCGGATGTCGATCACCGCATTGGCCGCGCCCGGATTGGACACGGTGAAGCCGGCCACCTCCACGCCGTGCCAATGCGCGCGCGCGCTGTCCAGCAGTTGTGCGATCGGCAACGGCGTGGCGTGGCCCTCGGCGGGCGCGGTCACTTCCGGGAGGCCGCCGAAGGCCTCGAAGAAGAACGCGTCCTCGTCCTGCGGGTAGGCCACCTTCACCCCCCACGGCAGGTACATGATCATCAACGTCACAATGCCGGTGTAGGTGATCATCGCGTGGTAGGGCAGGGCCATCACCGCGCTGACGTTGTGGAAATCAAGCCAGGAACGCAGGCCCTTGTCCTTGCGGAAGGTGAAGAAGTCCTTGAAGATTTTCTTGTGGGTGATGACGCCGGTGATGATCGCCACCAGCATGAACATCGCGCAGAAGCCGACCAGATAGCGTGCCCACAGCACCGGGATGTAGTGCAGGTCGAAGTGCAGGCGATAGAAGAAGTCGCCGCCGCGGGTCTCGCGCGCTTTCAATGCCTGGCCGGTGTTGGGGTCCAGCGTGGCGTCGCCGAAGCCACTGCGGCGGCCACGGCTGGGATCGGCCAGTTCCGGCGGCAACCGCCAGAACATCTGCATGGCCGGGTTGCGCGGCTGCGGCAGTGTGACGAACCAGTTTTCGGCCTGCGCGGCGTTGGCCTGCAGGTAGTCCACCGCGCGCTGTGCGGCGACGTCGATGCTGACGTTGCTGGACGGCAGTTCCGGCCGCATCCAGCGGCTGATTTCCTCCCGGTAGTAGCTGGCCGTGCCAGCCATGAAGATCAGCAGCAGCAACCAGCCAACCAGCAGCCCGGTCCAGGTGTGCAGCCAGGCCATCGACTGGCGGAATCCGTTCTTCATGCCCAGGCCCCCATCAGGCGCGCAATGGCGGCCATCAGCAGCGCGGGCGCGAGGATGCCGACCCAGGCGCGCAGCGCGCTGCGGGTGGCGAATGCCCACAGTGCCGCACAGGCGGCGACCAGGATGGCCAGCAGCATGCCGGTCAGCACGGTCTGGCCACGTGCGCCGGGCAGGGCCACGGCGCAGAACACGCTGGTCACCGAAGCCAGCGCGTAACCGCCGAAGATCGCGGCCAACGAGCGTGACAGCACGCCCCAGCGCGGGTTGGAAAAGAAGGTGCGGGGGCTGGCGGTTGCGGGCGAGCGGTCCACGGCATTCCTGCAGGTAGGAGAGGGGATGGAACGCGTCCGCGGCCCCCTTGCGCCCTGCGCATGTCGCCCAGCGTGTCCCATCGACAAAGCACGGCCCGCGCAGACGGGCAGTCCAGAGGTCGGGGATGTACACGGGCGATGGGTGCGTCTCCCGCACCCGATTGGCTAAGCGTACAACCGATCAGTAAATGATAGGCATTCGCATTTTATGAATCAAGCGTGATGACCCGAGGGGCGCGTTGAGGCCTAGAACCTGAACACCACTGTCGCCGCATGCAGCAGCAGGCCGATCAGGCCACCCACCAGGGTGCCGTTGAACCGGATGAACTGCAGGTCGCGGCCCACGCTCAGTTCCAGCTGTTCCACCAGATGGCGCTCGTCCCAGCCCTTCACGGTCTGCGCGATATGCGTGGTCACGCCTTCGCGCAGGCGGCCGGTCAGGCGTTGCGCGCCTTCCAGCAGGTGCTGGTTGAGGGCCTCGCGCAGCGCCGGGTCGGCCTGCAGGCTGGCACCGAGCGAACCCAGGCTGCGCTGCAGGTGGCCGACCAGCGCCGAGTCCTCGCGCTGCAGGTCCGCGCGCAGGCTGGCGTGGATGCGCGCCCACAACCCCTGCACGTAGTCCTGCAGGGCCGGATGGTCGATCATTTCCTGCTTGAGCTGTTCGATGCGCTCGGCCAGGGCCGGGTCCTCGCGCAGGCGCTGCACGTAATTCTGCAGCCAGCTCTCGTAGTCCTGGCGCAGCGGATGCTGCGGCTCGGCCAGTACCTGCTGCAGCTCTTCCAGTACCGCGCGGGCCAGGCGCTCGGCCAGGCTGTCGCCGATCTCGTCAATCGGCTTGACCCAGTTCACCGTGCTCGACAGCGTCGGCCATTCGCGTTGGATGTAACGCACGATCAGCTGCGAGGCGCGTTCTTTCACCTCGGGCTGCTCGAGCCAGCGGCCCAGCCGCTGCAGGCCTTCGTCCAGCACGCGCTGGTGGCGACCATCGGCGGTCAGCAGGGCCAGCAGTTCACCGGCAGTGGCAGCGGCATTCCACTGCCGCAGCTGCTGCACAACGAAGCCGTGCAGCTGCCGGCGCACGGCGGTTTCGTCGAAGAAATCCAGTGCCTGCAGCGCCCAGCCGCGGGCCATGTCGGCCAGCATGCGCGAGCGTGCCGGGTCGGCCAGCCAGCTGCCGAGGCGGCTGGCCGGATCGAACACCTGCAGCTTGGCCAGCAGCACGCCCGGCTCCAGGAACTGGTCGCGCACGAACAGCGCAAGGCTGTCGCCGATGCGTTCCTTGCTGCGCGGGATGATCGCGGTGTGCGGGATCGGCAGGCCCATCGGCCGCCGGAACAGCGCGACCACGGCGAACCAATCGGCCAGTGCGCCCACGGCTGCGGCCTCGCAGAACGCCGAAACCCAGGCCCAGATGCCGCGCTCGCCCTGCCAGTGGCTGACCGCGAAACCGGCCAGCATCAACAGCAGCAGGCCCAGCGCGAGGGCTTTCAGGCGCCGCAGCTGAGCGCGGCGCGGATCGTTGGCAGACGTCATGCCGGAAGTCTAACCGGCACGGCATGAGCATCTGGTAGTGCCGGCCGCTGGCCGGCATCCTCAACGCACCCGATACGTTCATGGCGTTGCCGGCCAGCGGCCGGCACTACCCCTTGGTTCAGAGCGCTTCCAGTTGCTTGCGCAGCGCGGCCAGTTGCGCGCGCAGGGTGTCGTTCTCGCGGGTCAGCGCGACCACCCGACGGCGCAGCGCCGGTGCGTCCTCGCCCAGCTGCTCCAGCGCCGACAGCACCTCGGCATCGCGGCTGGCGATCTCGTCCTCATTTACCTCCTCGAAATCCATCTCGGCTGCTTCCGGCTTCGGCGCACGCGGCTTGCGCTTGGACTCGCGCACGCGCTTGGCGGCCTGCTTCAGCTCGTCCTTGCCACCGGCGGCGGCGGCGCGCTGCTCTTCTTCCGGCAGGTCAGCCACGGCGGCGGCGGCGCTGATCGAGATCACGCCGGCCTTGACCGCTTCCACCACCTCGGCCGCGGCCTGGGCGTGGATGCGCTCGATCATGCCAACCTGGCTGGTGCTCAGCTTGGCTTCGCGGGCCAGCTCGGCGCGGCTGATCTTCGGCGCCGGTTCCCACGGCGGGCTGTCTTCACCGGCCTCATCGGTGACGTCGGCAGTGCCATCGCTCTCGCGCTGCAGCTGCGCCTGCTCGATCTGCTTGCGGGCGGCCAGGATGTCGCGCTTGCGCAGCGCCAGCACGCCGCGCTGGAAGTCGGACACGCTGCGACGGCCCAGGTGCTGCTCGATCATCCACAGGTGCACGTCTTCCATGCTCTGGAAGCGGGTGTTCTGTACGGTGTTGAAGGGCAGGCCATGCTTCTGGCAGATGCCGAAGCGGTTGTGGCCGTCGACCAGTACGTTGCCCCACAGGACCAGCGCGTCACGACAGCCCTCGGCCAGGATGCTGCGCTCCAGCGCGTCATGTTCGTCCGCAGTCAGCGGGTCGATATAGGCCTTGAGTTCTTCTTTGACGACGATATCCATGGGCACGGCAGCGAGCAGGAGCGGAACCGCCCATTGTACCCGCTCGCCGCCGCCGGCCAGGGCTCAGGCAGTGGCCCGGATCATCTCGCCCAGCGTGCCGGTGATCTGGTCGATCTGCGCCTTGTCCACGATCAGCGGGGGCGACAGCGCGATGATGTCACCGGTACAGCGCACCAGCAGCCCGCCGTCGTGGAAGCAGCGCCGATAGACCTCGTAGCCCCGGCTGCCCGGCGCATCGCGGCGAGGCGCCAGCTCGACCGCGCCGACCAGGCCGAAGTTGCGGATGTCGATCACGTTGGGGAGGCCCTGCAGCGCATGCAGCCGTTCCTGCCAGTACTCGCCCAGCTCGATGGCGCGCTCGAAAAGGCGCTCCTCGGCGTAGACCTCCAGCGTGGCCAGTGCGGCCGCGCAGGCCAGCGGATGCCCCGAACAGGTATAGCCATGGAACAGCTCGATGGCCTGTGGCGGTGCCTGCATCAGGGTTGCATGCACCGCGTCGCTGGCCAGCACGCCGCCCAGCGGCACTGCGCCGTTGCTGACCGCCTTGGCGAAGGTCAGCAGGTCGGGGGTGACCCCGAAGCGCTGTGCGGCGAATGGCATGCCGACCCTGCCGAAACCGGTGATGACCTCATCGAACACCAGCAGGATGCCGTGGTGGTCGCACAGCTCGCGCAGGCGCTGCAGGTAGCCCGGCGCCGGCAGAATCACCCCGGCGGAACCGGCAATGGGTTCGACGAAGACCGCCGCGATGGTTGAGGCATCATGCAGTGCGATCAGTCGTTCCAGGTCATCGGCCAGCTCGGCGCCCTGGCGCGGCAGGCCTTTGCTGAACGCATTGCGCTGCAGGTCCAGGGTGTGGCGCAGGTAGTCCACGCCGCCCAGCTGCAGGCCGAACGCCCTGCGGTTGTTGGGCAAGCCGCCCAGCGCCATGCCGCCGAAGCCCACGCCGTGGTAGGCCTTCTCGCGGCTGATGAAACGCGTGCGCTGGCCCTCGCCACGCTGGCGGTGGTAGGCCAGCACGATCTTCATCGCGGTATCCACCGCCTCCGAGCCGGAGCTGGTGAAGAACACATGGTTCAGTGGCGTCGGCGCCAATGCGGCCAGTCGCTGCGCCAGCGCGAAGGCCGGCGGTGAGCCCATCTGGAAGGCCGGCGAGTAGTCGAGCGTGCGTGCCTGCTCGACGATGGCCTCGACGATGCGTGGGCGGGCATGGCCCGCGTTGCAGCACCAGAGGCCGGCGGTGCCATCGAGGATCTGGCGACCGTCGACGTCCTCGTAGTGCATGCCTTCGGCGCGTACCAGCATGCGCGGCGCGGCCTTGAACTGGCGGTTGGCGGTGAACGGCATCCAGTACGCCTCCAATGACTCCGGGCGTTGGGTAGCCAGATCGTGCAGGTCGCTCGCGGAACGCTTCATGCCAGCTCCATCGGGTCCGATGGGGGAAATGTAGCGCAGCCACGTCACGGCGGAGTCGCGGCCGCGCCGGTATAACCGGGGAAACTGTTCCGAGGAGCCCGACATGGCCGACTTTCCCGACCGCAGCCACTGGCAGGTGCTGGCCCAGCAGCTTTCGATACCCGCACAGGCCTTCATTGATGGTCGTTACACCGACGCTGCCAGCGGCGCGCGCTTCGACTGCATCAGCCCGATTGATGGGCGCGTGCTGGGGGTGGTCGCCGACTGCGATGCAGAGGACGTAGAGCGCGCAGTTCGGTCGGCGCGGCGTGCCTTCGATGCGGGCCACTGGTCAGAGGCCAGCCCGGCCCATCGCAAGCGGGTGTTGCTGGCCTTGGCGGCATTGGTGGAAAAGCACGCTGATGAGTTGGCCCTGCTGGAAACCCTGGACATGGGCAAGCCGGTGCGCGACGCACGCCGTATCGACCTGCCCGGCGTGGTGCGCTGCCTGCGCTGGACCGCCGAAGCGGTGGACAAGCTGTACGGCGAAGTCGCACCGACTGGCCCACACGAGCTGGGCCTGGTCACGCGCGAGCCAGCCGGCGTGGTCGCAGCGATCGTGCCATGGAACTTTCCGTTGCTGATGGCCTGCTGGAAGATCGCGCCTGCGCTGGCCATGGGCAATTCGGTGGTGCTCAAGCCTTCCGAGCGGTCGCCCTTGAGTGCGTTGCGATTGGCCGCGCTGGCCGCTGAGGCGGGCCTGCCGGACGGCGTGCTGAACGTATTGCCAGGCCACGGTACGCGCGTCGGTGAACCGTTGGCGCTGCACATGGATGTGGACGTGCTGGCCTTCACCGGTTCCACCGCCACCGGCGCGAAGCTGCTGGAGCATGCGGGACGGTCCAACCTCAAGCGGGTCTGGCTGGAATGCGGTGGCAAAAGCCCGCACCTGGTGTTCGCCGACGCACCGGACCTGGACGCAGCGGCCAAGGCCGTGGCGCAGGGCATCTTCTTCAACCAGGGCGAAGTCTGCACCGCCGGCTCGCGGCTGCTGGTGCAGCGCTCGATCCGTGAGGACTTCGTGCACCAGGTGATTGCCTACGGCCAGCATATGCAGCCGCAGCATCCACTGGAGGCCGATGCACCGATGGGCGCGCTGGTCGATGCCGCGCACGTGGACAAGGTGCTGGCCGATATCGCACGGGCCGAAGGCGAGGGCGCCCGCCTGCTGCTCGGCGGCCATCGGGCCGAGGTGGAGGCCGGCGGCTGCTATGTGCAGCCCACGGTGTTCGACCAGGTGCGTCCGGACCACGCGTTGGCACGCGAGGAGGTGTTCGGCCCGGTGCTGGCGGTACTTGGTTTCGAGGATGAAGCGGAGGCAGTGCGCGTGGCCAATGACAGCCGCTATGGGTTGGCGGCGGGCCTGTGGACACGTGACCTCGGCCGCGCCCATCGTGTCGCACGCCAGCTGCGCGCCGGCAGCGTGTGGGTGAACGGCTGGGATGGTGGCGACATGACCGCACCGTTCGGTGGCTACAAGCAGTCCGGCAATGGGCGCGACAAGTCACTGCATGCGTTCGACAAGTACAGCGAGATCAAGGCCACCTGGATCCAGCTGTAACGACGTGGCTGCTTGACCGCTGTTCGTTCTTTGTAGCGTCGAGCCCTGCTCGACTGCTTCTCGCGAAGAGCAGTCGAGCCTTGCTCGACTCTACAGAAGGCAGACAGCCGTCGAGCTACCGGCAGCGGGCACTCACCTGCAGCACTGCCGCGCGCAGCATGTCGCGGTCGGCTTCTTCGACCGCGTTCTGGAAATAGTCCATGTCCTGTTTACCCAGTTCGCACGGGTCGACGATGTATCCCGGCGGCCAAAGCCCCAGCAGTTGCGCAACGCCATGCACGATCTGCTCGGGGCTCATCTGCCGACGGATCCGGAAGTAATTGCGGCGAGGCCCGAACGCAGGATGGACCTCGCGCCGACCGATCAGGCGCGGCGCCACGCCAGCTGCGCTGATGCCGTCACCAGCGTCGATGCTGCCCGCAGGCAGGCTCAGGATCAGTGGCGCCACTGCAGCCACGTTCCCCGCGGCAGGCAGGGCGCTCTCTGCCTGTGCAACCGGGGCAGGGCGGGGCATCATCGATGCGGCCGGACGCGTCATCTTTGCGGAGGGCAAGGCGGGCTGTTGAGGTACCGGCGCCGGCGGTTCCGGTGGCAGCCAATGCAGCGAGATCCGCGGGCCCTCACCGCTACGCAGTTCGATCCGGCCGCTGTCCAGCAGCCACAGAACGAGCCCGCCATGCACCAGCAGTACCACCAGCCATGCCGCCATCCGCGGCAGCTTCGGCGAATCAGAGCATGACAACGCAACTGCAGCCATGGGCAAGGCATCCATGCAGGGACCGGTGGCGCAGCCTAGCCGGCGGCCGGAAAAATTCCGTTGGCATCGGTGTCGGCTGAAACCATCGTCCCGTGCGGCCATCGGCCCGTGGCAGAATCGGGCGATCCGCCGTTACCCGTGTTGCCGATGTCGACGATCACTGCTGCCGCGCCGCCCGTGAACTCCCCCCGTCGTGTCCTGCTGGCCAGCCTGATCGGCACCACCATCGAATTCTTCGATTTCTATATCTACGCCACGGCCGCCGTGCTGGTGTTCCCGCACCTGTTCTTTCCGGACAGTAGTGAGCAGGCGGCCCTGCTGCAGTCACTGGCGACCTTCGCGGTGGCGTTCATCGCGCGTCCGGTCGGCTCGGCGGTGTTCGGCCATTTCGGCGACCGCATCGGCCGCAAGGCCACCCTGGTCGCCGCGCTGCTGACCATGGGCCTGTCCACGGTGCTGATCGGCCTGCTGCCGACCCATGCGCAGATCGGGCTGTGGGCGCCGGCGCTGCTGGCGCTATGCCGTTTCGGCCAGGGCCTTGGGCTGGGCGGCGAGTGGGGTGGGGCGGTGCTGCTGGCCACCGAGAATGCGCCGCCGGGCAAGCGCGCCTGGTACGGCATGTTCCCGCAGCTGGGTGCGCCGCTCGGCTTCCTGCTGTCGGCCGGCATTTTCCTCGTGCTCGGCCGCTGCCTGAGCCAGAACGACTTCCTGCAGTGGGGCTGGCGCATTCCGTTCGTGGCCAGCGCGCTGCTGGTCGGCCTTGGCCTGTGGGTGCGCCTGAACATCCACGAGACGCCGGACTTCAAGAAGGCGCTGGAGCGCAGGGCGCCGGTGCGGTTGCCGATGTGGACGGTACTGCGTGACCACCCGGTACCGATGCTGCTCGGCACGCTGGGTGCGTTCGCCACCTTCGTGCTGTTCTACCTGATGACGGTGTTCAGTCTCGGCCATGGCACCGCGGTGCTGGGCTACAGCCGCGAGCAGTTCCTGCTGATGCAGATGGCCGGCATGCTGTTCTTCGCGCTGGGCATCCCGCTGTCGGCGCGCTATGGCGACCGTTGGGGCACGCGGCGCACGATGATTGTTGCCAGCGTACTGATCGTCGGCTTCGGCGTACTGTTCGCACCGTTGTTCCAGCCGCACAGCCCGTGGCTGGTCACCGCCTTCCTGTGCCTGGGCCTGTTCCTGATGGGGCTGACCTACGGCCCCTGCGGTACCTTCCTGGCCGAGATCTACCCGGTGGAGGTGCGCTACACAGGTGCCTCGCTGTCCTTCAATCTGGCCGGCATCCTCGGTGCGGCACCGGCGCCGTACCTGGCCACTTGGCTGGCCGAGCGCTTCGGCCTGGTTGCGGTGGGTTACTACCTGTGCCTGACCGCGGTGGCCACCCTGTGCGCGCTGGTGGCACTGCATCGGCGCGCGCTGCGGCTCAACCAAAGAAGCGCTTGAGCGTGCGACCCAGCCAGCCGCCGCCCTGGTGTTCGCGGGCGAACTGGTTCAGGTGCGCCTTGACCTGTTCGGCATAGGCCTGGTCGTCGCCACGGATGTGGTTGAACAGCCAGCGCGAGAGCATGGTGCGCAGCTCGTCACTGATGTCCTCGCCGGCCTGGAAGCGCATGCGGTACTCCGAGACACGCTTGATGAAGACCTCATGCACGCGTTTGTGCGCGGCACAGAACGGGTAGCCCGCTTCCTCCATCAGCTCTTCCTCGAACGCGAAGTGCGACATGGTGTAGTCCACCACCTCGTCGATCACTTCACCCACTGCGGCACGCTGCATGCTGGCCTGGGCCACGTGCAGGTGGTTGAGCATTTCGATGATGCGGCGGTGTTGTTGGTCGATCACATCGATGCCGATGTTCAGATCGTCCTGCCAGACCAGTAGTGCCATCCCCGGCTCCCCTTCATGCGTATGTCGGGGCCGACTGTAGAGCCGCCCTGCGCGGGCGGCGTTGATCTGGATCAAAGCGTACCGGTCAGGGCAGCGCCGGCTCGCGTGGGCGCAGCGGGCTGGCGACCGTGGTGCAGCTGACCCGGTTGCGGCCACCGGCCTTGGCCAGGTACAGCTGGCGGTCGGCTTCGGAGATCAGCCGGTGCAGTGCATCGCGCTGCGGGCGCAGGCAGCACAGCCCTATGCTGACCGTCATGCGCAGCGTGGCGGTGCCGATGTCCACCTCCAGCGCGGCGATGCGCTGGCGCAGCTCCTCGAAGTACAGCAGCGCCTCGTCCTGCTCCATGTCCGGCACCAGCAGGCAGAATTCCTCGCCGCCGAAGCGCGCGATCAGGTCGTGGCTGCGTGCATGCGTGGCCACCGCGCCGGCCACCGCGCGCAGCGCATCGTCGCCGGCTTCGTGGCCATGGGTGTCATTGATGTGCTTGAAGTGGTCGATGTCGATCATCGCCACCGCCACGCACTGGCCGTGCAGCTGCAGCTGCGGCAGCTGGCGCTGGCTCTGCTCCAGGAAGCAGCGGCGGTTGGGCAGGCCGGTGAGGAAATCGCGGGTGGCCAGGTCCTGCAGGGTGCCGATCAGCTCCAGCTGGTCCACATTCTGCGAGACCCGGCAGAAGAATTCCTCGCGCGAGAACGGCTTGCGCAGGAAATCGTTGGCGCCGTTCTTCAGGAAGCGCGGAATCAACGATGCATCGGTATTGCCGGAGATGCCGATCACCGCCACCTTGTCGCGCGAGCGCAGGGTGCGCAGGCGGCGGGTGAACTCCACGCCCTGCATGCCCGGCATTTCCTGGTCGACCACGGCGAGGCGGATCGCCGGATGCGCCTCGATCGCGGCCAGGCCTTCGTTGCCATCGGCCGCTTCGTGCACCTCATGGCCGTACATGCGCAGCAAGGCTGCGGCGTAACCGCGCGCGGACGGTGAGTCGTCCACTACCAGCGCGGCGATGCGCCGGTTGCGCTCCAGCCGCTGGACCAGCCACACCAGGTAATCGATGCTGCCGGGAGTGTTCTTCAGCACGTAGTCGATGATCTGCTGCTGCAGCACGCGCTTGCGCAGGTCCTCGTCGTAGACGCCGCTGACCACCACGGTGGGCAGGTCGCGCTTGAGGAAGAACTCGACCACCGCGTCGCGGTCGCCATCGGCCAGGACCAGCCCGGTCAGTACCAGGAACCAGCCGCCACCTTCGCTCAGCAGGCGGTCGGCCTCGGCCAGGGTGGAGGCGATCACCACCGGCAGTTCCAGGCGCTGCTCGATGGCCTCGCGCAGCATGCCGGTGAAGGCGCGGGAGTTTTCGACCAGCAGGATCCGCTGCGGCAGCGGATCGGCCAGGTCGCCATCGACGGCGGCCTGCGGCAGGACGGGCATGATGCGGTGGCTCACGAGGGAGGGGCTCGGCACGGATAACGGCGGTTTCGGGTGTAACTTTAGCGGCGAACGTTGCGCGCCGGGCCAGATTCCGCGTCAGGCCGCCGCTGGCGACGCGTGGGTGATCGGTTCATGCAGGACCAGCCGCAGCCGATTGCCGCGGCAGTGGACCGTTCCGCCGTAGGCAAGCATCCGTCCGGCCAGGCGCTCGACGGCCTGTTGGGTGGTACGCGTGGAAAGCGGGCAACCACGGTCGAGCAGGCTCACCACGGCAACAATGCCGCGATGCTTGCCTGCCCGACCGCTTCGGGCGCGCACGCAGACCTGCCCGGTTTCCAGTTCCAGCAGAAGTGAAACCGCCTCGATCAGCGAGCGATAGATGGCCAGTTGCAGATCCACGGTCAGCAGGCAGGGATTGCCCGCCAGCCTGGGTGGAATGACGCGATGCGTGTTGTTCCAGATTTCGCATGCTCCGCCGGCTTGCAGCGCGATGTAGAGCCCGACCTGCTCCAGTCCGGTGGGATAGACCAGGCTGGCCTGTTCGCGAAACAGCCGTGAATGTACCGACGACGCGTGCTGCAGGCTGTTTGCGACCGCATGGTGGCCTTGGGACTTCAGCCAGCTGACCATCTCGCTGAGCGAATTGTCCATGCCCTCGCCCAGGTGCTTCAGGTGGACGGCCCGTTCACGCAGCTCACGCTCGCTGGTCTGAAGTGAGCCGCGTGCCAGGCGCAGCGTGGTTGCCTCGGCCAGGCCGCGGGACCGGGCGCGCTGATGGTGATAGCTGATGCTGGAACCGAGTGCCAGCAGTGCGACACTCATCACCGCCATGTTCTGTTGGGTGGCGAACGTGCCCAGGTCGAACGAGGAAGGCAGGCCAGTGCTGGGCGTTGCGCCGTGCAGGGGGAGGTTCAACAACGGAATCGCGATGGCTGCGCCGCGCCACCCGTGCATGAAGGTCAGGGCGATGGCGGGCAGGGCGGCCAGCAGCACCATGTGTGTCCGCGTCGTGTGGGCGTCGGCGCGTGTCAATTGCATGCACAGGCCCAGCACCAGCATCACCAGGATCGCCGAGGCGGTAGGGGCGACGAAACGGTCTGTCCAACCGGGGTCGGCCTGCCGCCGCGACCAGAGGAATGCCAACGGTACCAGGGTGATGATGGCGGCGAAGTGGCCAAAGATCGTCCGGTCGACCGCGTCCAGCAGGTTGCTGGGTGGTGGGTTCGACCATAGGACATATGAAATGCCCAGGTTGAGACCCGGGACGAACAACGCTGTGCAGAATGACAGCGACAGCAGCCACAGACCGGTTGCTGCTTCGGACGGCATTCTCATCCGATGCAGGTAGACCACCAGCATCGCCATCGGCATCAGCAGCGTCGAAGCCAGGATGACCCAATCCAGGCCGTAGGTGTCGATCATGGGGATGCGCAGCGTTGCAAAGTACGCGTACTCGCCCAGCAGCAGGTAGGGCCACAGGCGGGTCGGGACGATCAGCAGTGCCGCTGCGCGGATGCCCGCCGGCAGGAAGAACTGATCCAGCGAAAACTGACGCGAGCCGAGGCAGCTCAGCGCATAGACGGCCGCGAGTGCGATGCCGGCTGGCCGGATACGGAAGCTCAGTTCAACTGCCTTCTTGAATCGGTCCAAACCCGAGCCTCCCTTGCTCGTGACATGGCAGCGGCCGTGCGGGTTGCTTGAACGGGCCATGACGCGCCATTGGATGACAGTATCGATGGAAGCAGGGGGGCGCAATTGCACGCCGGCGCCAGATCCTGACGGGGTGGGTTCGGCGCCGACCAAAGATCACTTTCGCGCAATTATCTGCAGCTCCTTTCACCGGGATAGTCAGATCGCGGCCCGGGGGGCGCCAGCGTCCATGGAGCGTGTGCTTTCCCTCAAGGCTTCAGCAGCGCCTGCCTGGCGGGGAGCGTCCCGTGCTTCGGTCAACACCATCCTGAGCCTGTTGCCACTCAGGTCCATGTGGCCAGCGTGTGCGAGCACTCGGCCCAGCAGCTGCTCGTTTGCCAGCGCCTTTGCACGGCTTCCCAGTGATGCGTGGCGGTCCAGAAGAGCCACGCAGATGAAGGCACCACGCTTCCGGAAGGAGCTTCCGCAGCGGATACTGACCGAGATCTGTCCACACTCGCACTTCAATAGAAGCGAGACCGCATCGACAACGAGTCGATAGGCAGCAAGCTGCAGGCCGACCCCGAGTGCGCAGGGGTCACCCTTCAACCTCGGCTGGCCGATGCGATGCGTAGCATTCCATGCCTCGCGCACCCCGCCAGCCTGCAACGCCACGTACAGGCCCAGCTGTTCCAGGGCGGCGGGATAGATCATGCTGGCCTGGGCCCGGAACAGGCGCGAATGCACCTCCGAGGTATGCCGCAGGCTGTCGGCCACGGCGTGATGACCCTGCGCATGCAGCCAGTTCACCATTTCGTTCAGCGACAGGTCCATGCCATCCCCCAGCTGGCGCAGGTGTGCCGCGCGTTCGCGCAGGTCCATCTCGCTGGCCAGGTGTGAATTCCGCGCAAGCTGCAGGGCCGCTCTGCCATCTTCCTCGCGCAGCCGGTGCTGGTTCTGGAAGTGGGTGATGCGCGCACCCAGCAACAGCAGGGCGATGCTGGCGATGGCCATGGCCTGCTGGGTAGCGAAGGCAGCCGGGTCGAATGCCGTCGGATGGTCGGCGGGGGTGCTGAGGCCAAGAATCATGTTGACGGCGGCGACACCGATGGCCGCACCGCGCCATCCCAGCAGGCAGGTCAGGGCGATCGCGGGAATAGGCAGGATCAACAGCAGCTGCAGCGAGCCGGGGGCCGTGATCGAGGCCGGTACCGGCGTCGCCTGCAGGCCAATGACCAGCATGGCGCCGAGTGCTGCGACCGTGGCCGCGACAGACCCGGTTGTCCATTTTTCCTCGGCGCGGCGGATCCACAGCAATGCCAGGGGTGCCAGGATCAGGATGCCGGTGAAGTCGCCCAGCGCATAGCGCAATACGTTGGTGATGAATGACGCGTTCTGCAACGGCTCCCAGAGCAGGTACGAGATTCCCAGGTTGAGCAGACTGATGACCGTCGCGGCGCATACCGCAATGGAGATCACGCCGACGATCGTGGTGCGTGCCAGCAGCTTCCGGTGCAGGCGCACGATCAGCATCACGGCAGGCATCAGGAACACCGAGGCCAGGATTACCCAGGTCAGGTTGTATTTGCTGATCAGGGGGATGCGCAGATGCGCGAAGTAGGCGTATTCACCCATCAGCAGGTAGGGCCAAAGACGGGGCGGGCACAGCAACAGCGCGGCCACCCGCACGCCGGCAGGCAGGAAGAACTGGTCCAGTGACAGCTTGCGCGCACCCCAGCAGGCGAGGGCATAGAGCAGCGCCAGCGCCAGCCCTTCGGGGCTGACCCGTATCCTCACCAGCAGGCCGTCCTTCCACCACTGCATCCACGTGCTCCCCAGCTCCTGCGCCGATTATGTGGCTGGGAAGGGCCCCGCTACCACAACGCATCCCGCAGCTTGTACCACGACATCGCCGCCACCAGCAGGGGCGTGCGCAGCAGCCGGCCGCCGGGGAAGGGCGCATGCCGCAGGCGCTGGAACACGTCCAGACGCTCGCTCTGGCCGGCAATGGCGGCGGCGATCACCTCGCCGGCCAGTCCGGCGGCGGCCACCCCATGGCCGGAGAATCCCTGCGCGAAGTACAGGTTGCCGTCCAGCCGGCCCCAGTGCGGGGCGCGGTTGCGGGTAATGTCCACGTAGCCACCCCAGACCTGGTCCAGCACAACGTCGGCCAGCTGCGGGAAGACGTCGTGCATGCGTCGCTGCATCACCCCGCGCAGGCCGGGCGGGGGCAGTGCCGAGTAGCTGGCGCGGCCGCCGAACAGCAGGCGATGGTCGTGGCTGAGGCGGAAGTAGTCCAGTGCCCAGGCGGTGTCGGCCACGGCCATGTTGTTGCCGATCAGGGCGCGGGCACGTTCGGCGCCCAGTGGCTCACTGGCACCGATATAGGTGCCCACCGGCATGATCCGCCGTTCCAGCTCGGGCAGCAGGCCCTGCAGCCAGGCATTGCCGGCCACCACCAGATGCATGGCGCGCACGCTTCCCTGCGCGGTATGCAGGGTGGGCTGCGGTCCGCGTTGCACGCGGGTCACTGCGGAGTTCTCGTGGATCACCACACCTGCCGCGCGCGCTGCATCGGCCAGACCGCGTGCATACGCCAGCGGGTGCAGGTGTGCGCTGAGCGGGTCGAACATCGCGGCGCGGTAGCGCGGGCTGTCCAGCTGCGCGCGCAGAGCGTCACGGCTCCACCACTGCATGGGGTAGTCGTAGTGGCGTTGCAGGTGCTCGCAGTTGGCGTGCAGGTCACGCTCGTGGCGTTCACGGATGGCCACGCTGGCGTGGCCTTCAACCCAATGGCAGTCGATGCGGTGGCGATCGATGCGCGTGCGCATCGCCTGCACCGCGTCGCGCGACCAGTCGAACAGGTGGCGTGCATCATCACGACCCAGCTGACGCTCCAGTTCGTCCACCTCGCAGCCGTAGCCGACCAGCGCCTGGCCACCATTGCGGCCGGACGCGCCCCAACCGATCCGCTGCGCCTCCAGTACCACCACGCGCTGGCCACGTGAGGCCAGTTCCAGGGCCGCGGTCAGGCCGGTGTAGCCCGCACCAAGCACTGCCACATCGGCCTGAACCTCGCCCTGCAGCGGGGGCAGCGCGGGTGGTTCGGGCAGGCTGGCGGCATACCAGCTGGGCGGGAACGCGGCACTCACCGCAGGCCTCGCGGGCGCAGCGCGGGAGAGGAGAGCGGGGGAGGACGATCAGCATTCACCCGAGTAGTTTCGCCGATGCGTGACAGCCATGGTGTGACGGCGACGACTTGCCGCCTTCGCCGGACGGCGGGTAACGTGTCGGCACGCCAAGGAGTTTTCCCATGCGCCGCCTGCCCTGGGTGGGCCTGCCCACCGACAGCACCGTGCTCGGCCATCACCGTTTCGCGGTGGCCGGCGAGAAGTACGTGCGCGCGCTGGCCGAGGCCGCCGAGGTGACCCCGGTACTGTTGCCGAGCGTGCAGCCGCCGCTGCCGGCCGGCGACTGGCTGCAGGGGCTCGATGGCCTGCTGTTGACCGGTGCGGTCAGCAACATCGAACCGCAGCATTACGACGGCGGTCGCAGCTGGCCGGGCAATCCGCATGACCCGGCCCGTGACGCCAACGCGTTCGCGCTGCTGCACGAGGCGCTGGCGCTGGACCTGCCGGTGCTGGCGATCTGCCGCGGCCTGCAGGAGCTGAACGTTGCGCTGGGTGGCACGTTGCATCCGCAGGTGCACGCGGCGCCCGGTCTTTCGGATCATCGTGAAAACCCGAAGGCGCCGGTTGATGTGCAGTACGGGCCGGCCCATGCGGTCGCCCTGGCGGCGGATGGCTGGCTGGCGCAGTGGCAAGGCGGTGACCGCGCACAGGTCAATTCGGTTCACGGGCAGGGCATCGACCGACTGGCACACGGGCTGCAGGTCGAGGCCAGGGCCGATGATGGACTGGTCGAGGCAGCGCGCAGCCCACGCCATCGTTTCGTGCTCGGCGTACAGTGGCACCCGGAGTGGCGTGTCATGGACTCGCCGTTCTATCACGCTATTTTCCGTGCGTTCGGCCAAGCTTGCCGGCAGCACCAACAGAACCGACTGGATTCCCGATGAGTTCCCGAACGCGCCCGCGCAAGACGGCTACGCCCCCCGCACCGCAGGAAAGCAGCCTGCTGCGCTGGCTGAAGGAGCGGCGCATCACCGAGGTCGAATGCCTGGTCCCGGACATCACCGGCAACGCGCGCGGCAAGATCATTCCCGCCGACAAGTTCTCGCATGATTACGGTACGCGGCTGCCCGAAGGCATTTTCGCCACCACCGTCACCGGCGAGTTCCCTGATGACTACTACGAGCTGACCTCGCCGTCGGACTCGGACATGATGCTGCGTCCTGATCCGGACACGGTGCGCATGGTGCCGTGGGCGGCCGACGCCACCGCGCAGGTCATCCACGACTGTTACACCAAGAACGGTGAGCCGCACGAGCTGGCGCCACGCAACGTACTGCGCCGCGTGCTGGCGGCCTACGCCGAGCTGGGCCTGCGCCCGGTGGTGGCGCCGGAGCTTGAATTCTTCCTGGTGCAGAAGAACACCGACCCGGACTTCCCGCTGCTGCCACCGGCCGGCCGCTCCGGGCGCCCGGAAACCGCGCGGCAGTCGTACTCGATCGATGCGGTCAACGAATTCGACCCGATCCTCGACCTGATGTACGACTACGCCGATGCGATGAAGCTGGATGTGGACACGCTGATCCACGAATCCGGTGCGGCGCAGCTGGAGGTCAACTTCACCCATGCCGATGCGATGGACCTGGCCGATCAGGTGTTCCTGTTCAAGCGCACCATGCGCGAGGCGGCGATGCGCCACGGCGTGTATGCCACCTTCCTGGCCAAGCCGATGGAGAACGAGCCGGGCAGTGCCATGCACATCCACCAGAGCCTGGTGCGGGTGAGCGACGGCAGCAATGTGTTCGCTGGCGACACCGATGCCGAAGGCGAGTTCAGCCCGGTGTTCGGCCACTATCTGGGCGGCCTGCAGAAGTACGCGCCGCAGGCGATGGCGTTCTTCGCGCCGAACGTGAATTCCTACCGCCGGCTGGTGTTCGGCGAAGTCTCGCCGAGCAACGTGCACTGGGGCTTCGACAACCGCACCTGTGGCCTGCGCGTGCCGCTGGACACGCCGGAAAACATGCGCGTGGAGAGCCGCTTCGCCGGTTCCGACGCCAACCCCTACCTGGCGATGGCGGCGACCCTGGCCTGCGGCCTGCTGGGCATCCGCGAGCGGTTGGCACCGGATGCGCCAGTGACCGGCAGCGCCAAGGAGCTGGGCTACAACCTGCCGCGCTCGCTGGGCGAAGCGCTGGATGGGCTGGAGCAGTGCAGCGAACTGCAGGCCCTGCTGGGCGAGCGCTTCTGCCGGGCCTACATCTCGGTGAAGCGCAAGGAATACGAGACCTTTTTCCGTGTCATCAGCTCGTGGGAGCGCGAGTTCCTGCTGCTGAACGTCTGAGCATCCGGAATAGAAAAATCCGCCGCCGGGGGGTAGGCTGGCACCCGTCGCCGGCCCCGCCGGCCCCCCTTCCCGCATTCTGGAGCACCCGATGAAGCTGCGTATCCTCACGCTCGGCCTGGCCTCCGCCATGCTCGCCGCCTGTGGCGGTGGCAATGGCGGCGCGCAGGACAGCCAGGTCCTGAACGTCTACAACTACAGCGATTACATCGCCGAGGACACCATCCCGACCTTCGAGAAGGAGAGCGGCATCAAGGTGACCTACGATGTGTTCGACAGCGATGAGATGGTCGAGACCAAGCTGCTGGCCGGCAACAGCGGCTACGACGTGGTGGTACCGACCCTGAACTTCTTCGGTCGCCAGATCCAGGCCGGTGTGTTCCTGCCGCTGGACAAGAGCAAGATCCCGAACCTGGCCAATCTCGATCCGGCGGTGATGAAGCGCATCGCCACCCAGGACCCGGGCAACCAGTACGGCGTGCCGTACATGATCGGCACCACCGGCATCGGCTACAACGTGGAGATGCTGAAGCAGCGTTTCGGTGGCAGCACCGACATCGCCAACAGCTGGGACCTGGTGTTCAAGCCGGAGAACATCAGCAAGATGAAGGACTGCGGCGTGACCATCCTGGACACGCCGGCCGACATGATCCCGATCGCGCTGCATTACCTGGGCCTGGACCCGCACAGCGGTGACCCGGCCGAGCTGCAGAAGGCGGCCGACCTGCTGAAGTCGATCCGACCGTACGTGCAGAATTTCCACTCCTCGCAGTACGTGGGTTCGCTGGCCAATGGCGGCACCTGCCTGGTGGTCGGCTGGTCGGGTGACATCATCCAGGCCCGCGACCGCGCCGAGGAAGCCAGCAATGGCGTGCACGTGGCCTATTCGATCCCGAAGGAAGGCGCCCCGCAGTGGTTCGACATGCTGGCGATCCCGAAGGACGCCAAGCATCCGGAGGCCGCTTACGCCTTCATCAATTACCTGCTGCAGCCGAAGGTTGCCGCGGCCAACACCAACTTCATCCACTACGCCAACCCGGTGCCGACCGCGACCCCGCTGGTGGATGAGGCGATCCGTACCGACCCGACCATCTACCCGCCGGCCGACGTGGCCGCGAAGATGTTCACGTACTCGATCAACACGCCGGAGACCGACAAGCTCTACACCCGGCTGTGGACCGAGGTGAAGACCGGCCGTTGAGCCGGCCTGGTGCCGTCGGGTCATGCCCGGCGGCTGCCTTACCCAGGGTCGATGCCGGTACTCCCGCTTCGGCCCAGGTGCCGCAGGATGGCAGGCAGCAGGTCGCGCGCATCGCGACCGCCGTTGCACAGGAACGATGAACTCATCCGCTGCAGGTTGTGCATGCCGATGAAGAACAGCCCCGGTTGCGGGGAAACACCGAAGTCGCCGAGCGGGTAGCCATGTGAATCCAGCGCGCCCGGTACGTCGAGCCAGGGCCATTCGGCGACGAAGCCGGTGGCCAGCACCACCGAGCGGATGCCTTCCGCCTGCAGATCCAGTTCGCGCGGGGATGCGTCCGGTTCCCAGTGCAGATAGACCTCCTCCGGAATGTGGCGGGCATCGTCGGTGCGTGGCTCGGGACGCGTGGCGTAGTACGCGCTGGCCAGCGAATCAAGATAGGCGTACTCGGCCTGCGTGGCCTCGATCGCGGTACGCAGCTGCGGGCGCACATCGGCGAAGCGGGCGACGTTTCCATCGAAGCCCTGCAACCGGCCCAGCAGCCTGATGCCCGCGCGGTGCATCGCCAGCAGGCTGATCGAGCTGCCCAGGCCACCGTTTCCCTTGCCGGAAATAAGCGGGAACTCCGCGGTGCGGGCCTTGCGCAGTGCATCCGGTTCCCCGGCAAGTACGCCCGCCGCTTCACTCACATGTTGATGGATGCGCCCGGCCATGTCCCACCAGGTCATCGAGTCCTTGCCGCGCAGCCGGCGGGTATGCGAATGCCGCTGGGCCAGTGACCAGTGCACGCTGCGACCGCTGTCGCGCAGGTCCTGGGCGATCTGCGCGCCGGACTGCCCACCCCCGATGACCAGCACGGCGCCATCGGGCAGCTGGCGGGCACTGCGGTAGTCGCCCGAGTGCAGCACGGTCAGGCCTGGCGCGGGCGCGAACGGGACCCGGGGCATCCGTGCGCGGCGGTATTCACCGGTGGCGACCACCACTGCGCGGGCATGGATCAGCCCCTGGCTGCTGTGGATGGCGTAGCCACCGGGCCCAGGCCCAACCCGATGCACCCCGCATCCCTCGTTGATCGGCAGGGAACGCTCGTGGGCATAGTCGCGGAGGTGCCGGATCACCTCCGGGGCGCCCATGAAGCCTTCCGGGTCGTCACCCGCATAGGCATGGCCGTGCAGGGCCATCGTCGCGTTGGCGGTGTTGGTCTGGAACGACTCCCAGCGCCGCTGCCAGCTGGCGCCTACGGTTTCGGCCTCCAGCACGCGATGCTCGACGCCGGCTTCCTGCAGGAGCGCGCTGAGGGACAACCCGGCCTGGCCGGCGCCGATGATGACCAGCGGCAGCCTTGCAGGCAGGGAGCCCGGCAGGCGGGGCGGGAAAGGAGAGGGGCTGTCCGGGGAAATCACCAGTGTGGGTCCATGCAAGGCCTTGATCAGGGCCATTGCGCGGGGAATGCCCCGGGCCTTCAACAGATCCGGTTCTGAAAAACGTTGCAGATCGAGGCGTCGCCTGTGGTGTCTGGCCGGGACGGCCGCAGGGTCGTCCCGGGGAGCCCGGGCCTTTGCGCGGGCAGGCCACCATGGCGGGGGAAAACCGACACTCCTAAGGCCCCCGGAGCCGGCCAGCGGCCGCTTCCGCCTGCCGCCGTCATATCCCCTGGGCCCCCCGGCCGTTAGAATGGCGGCCGCTGTCCACCGCCCGCTCCCGGAGCCCCCATGCCCGTTGAAGCCCAGCCGGTAGCCACCGTCGTCGACACGACCGGTGCGCCCGGCTATCTCTCCATTCGTGACCTGCGCAAGGAATTCGACGGTTTCGTCGCCGTCGACGACGTCAACCTGGACGTGCGCAAGGGCGAGATCTTTGCCCTGCTCGGTGGCTCCGGCAGTGGCAAATCGACCCTGCTGCGCTGCCTGGGCGGCTTCGAGACGCCCACCAAGGGCAGCATCACCCTCGATGGCCAGCGCCTGGACGCGCTGCCGCCGTACCAGCGGCCGGTCAACATGATGTTCCAGTCCTATGCGCTGTTCCCGCACATGACGGTCGAGCAGAACATTGCCTTCGGCCTGAAGCAGGATGGCCTGGGCAAGGACGCGATCAGCAAGCGCGTCGGCGAGATGCTCGACCTGGTGCAGATGGGCCACCTGGGCAAGCGCAAGCCACACCAGCTGTCCGGCGGCCAGCAGCAGCGCGTGGCGCTGGCGCGGTCGCTGGCCAAGGGGCCGAAGCTGCTGCTGCTGGACGAGCCGATGGGCGCGCTGGACAAGAAGCTGCGCTCGCAGATGCAGCTGGAACTGGTCAGCATCATCGAATCGTCGGGCGTGACCTGCGTGATGGTCACCCACGACCAGGAAGAAGCGATGACCATGGCCACCCGCATCGCGGTGATGGATGCCGGCTGGATCCAGCAGGTCGGCAAGCCGGACGAGGTCTACGAGCAGCCGGCCAACCGCTTCGTCGCCGAGTTCATCGGTTCGGTCAACCTGTTCGACGGGGTGATCGACGAGGACCTGCCGGAGTACGTGACCGTACGCTCGCCGCTGTTCCCGGCGCCGATCTACATCGCCCATGGCATCACCGGCTATGAAGGGCAGCCGGTCGCGTTCGCGCTGCGCCCGGAGAAGGTGATGATCGGCAAGGACGAACCGGAAGGGCACACCAACAAGGCCCAGGGCGTGATCGAGGACATCGCCTACTTCGGCAGCCATTCGGTCTACCACGTGCGCCTGCCCAGCGGCGCCAAGGTACTGGCCAACTTCGCCAATTCGCAGCGCTGGGCCAGTGATGGCCTCACCTGGGGCGACGAGGTGTGGGTGCACTGGCGCGACAACGACGGCGTGGTGCTCACCTCATGAGCACCGCCGGCCTGAAGCGCTGGCTGCCGGGGCTGCGTGCCACGGTGATCGGCATTCCGTACCTGTGGCTGCTGCTGTTCTTCGCAGTGCCGTTCCTGATCGTGCTGATGATCAGCTTCTCGCTCAGCCGGGTCGGCTCGCCGCCGTACACCTGGCTGCTGCAGTACGCCGACGGCGGTTTCTCGCTGAAGCTGAACCTGGAAAACTACCTGGCGCTGTTCCGCGATTCGATCTATGCGCAGGCGTTCCTGAGCTCGATCAGGATCGCGGCGATCTCGACCTTCCTGACGCTGCTGATCGGCTATCCGATGGCCTATGCCATCGCGCGCCTGTCGCCCGCCGCGCGCAACGTGGCGATGATGCTGGTGGTGCTGCCGTCGTGGACCTCGTTCCTGATCCGCGTGTATGCGTGGAAGGCGATCCTGGACCGCAATGGCCTGCTCGACCAGTTCCTGCAGTTCACCGGCCTGCAGACGCTGATGACGTCGATGGGCCTGCCGAAACTGCAGCTGATCGACACCCCGACCGCCGCCTACATCGGCATCGTCTACTGCTATCTGCCGTTCATGGTGCTGCCGCTGTACGCTAATCTGGTCAAGCATGACCACCGCCTGCTGGAGGCGGCCTACGACCTCGGTGCCAAGCCGTGGCAGGCGTTCCTGCGCATCACCCTGCCGTTGTCCAAAGCGGGCATCATCGCCGGCTGCATGCTGGTGATGATTCCGGCGATCGGTGAATTCGTGATCCCGGAAATGCTGGGTGGCTCGGAAACGCTGATGGTGGGCCGCCAGCTGTGGAACGAGTTCTTCAACAACCGCAACTGGCCGGGCGCCTCGGCGATGGCGGTGGCGATGATCCTGTTGCTGCTGGTGCCGATCCTGCTGTTCAACCGTTCCCAGCAGCGCCTGCTGGAAGGGAAGCAGGCATGAGCCCGCGTAGCGCAAAGGGCCTGGGGCTGGGCGTGCTGCTGCTCGGCTTCGCCTTCCTGTACCTGCCGATCCTGCTGTTGATGTTCTATTCGTTCAACAGCTCGCGGCTGGCGATGGTCTGGGCCGGGTTCTCCACCCGTGCCTACAGCGACCTGTTCGCCGACCGCGCGCTGATGGATGCGATGTGGACCAGCCTGGTGGTGGCGTTCTGGACCGCCTGTACCGCCACCGTGCTGGGCACGCTGGCGGCGATGGTGATGACGCGCTTCAAGCGCTTCCGTGGCAAGCCGCTGTTCGGCGCGCTGGTGACCGCACCGCTGGTGATGCCGGATGTGATCCTGGGCTTCTCGCTGATGGCGCTGCTGGCCTCGATGGGCGCGATTCCCGGCTTCCCGGCACGCGGCCTGGCCACCATCTGGATCGCCCACGTCACCTTCACCCTGTGCTTCGTCACCGTGGTGGTGTCCTCGCGGCTGCAGGAAATGGACCTGTCGCTGGAAGAAGCGGCGATGGATCTGGGCGCCAGCCGGCTGACCGTGTTCGGCCGCATCACCCTGCCGATCATCGCGCCGGCGCTGGTGGCGGGCTGGCTGCTGGCGTTCACCCTGTCGCTGGATGACGTGGTGGTGGCCAGCTTTGTCGCCACGCCGGGCTCGACCACGCTGCCGATGAAGGTGTTCGCCTCGGTGCGCATGGGCATCAGCCCGAAGATCAACGCGTTGGCCACGCTGCTGGTGTCGGCGGTGTCGATCGCCGCGGTGATCGGCTGGTACATCAACGCCCGCGCCGAGAAGCGGCGCCAGCGCGACCTGCAGCTGGCGCGGCAGGACAACGGCTGAGCACACGGTCTGCCGACAACGCCGGCAACACCCGGCTCACAGCCGGCGGCGCACAATGGGGGTCTTCCAGATGGAGATCCCCCATGACCGTCGAGATCGTCGACCCGGCCACCGGACAGGTGACCTACCGCCATGAACTGATGGGCGCAGCCGACATCGAGCAGCGCCTGCAGGCCGCTGCCGATGCATTTCCGGGCTGGGCAGATCGCTCGCTGCAGGACCGCGGCGCCATCCTTCGCCAGATCGCCGCGCAGCTGCGCACGCGGCGCGACGACCTGCAGCAGGCGATGACCCACGAGATGGGCAAGCTCAAGGCCGAGGCGCTGGCCGAGGTCGACAAGTGCGCTGCCGCCTGCGAGTACTATGCCGATCACGCGGCCGACTATCTCAAGCCGCAGCTGATCGATACCGAAGCCCAGCGCAGCTACGTGCGCTACGAGCCGATCGGCTGCGTGTTCGCGGTGATGCCGTGGAATTTCCCGATCTGGCAGGTGTTCCGTTTCCTCGCCCCGGCGTTCATGGCTGGCAACGTCGCCCTGCTCAAGCACGCCAGCAACGTGCCGCAGTGCGCCGACCTGATCCTGGCGGTGTGCCGTGACGGCGGCCTGCCTGATGGCGTGTTCGACGTGCTGCACATCGACAACGACCAGGCCGCCGGCGTGCTGCGCGACGCACGGGTGAAGGCGGTGACGCTGACCGGCAGCGAGCGGGCAGGGCGCTCGATCGCCTCCAATGCCGGCAGCCAGCTGAAGAAGTCGGTGATGGAGCTGGGTGGCAGCGATGCCTTCGTGGTGCTCGACGATGCCGACCTCGACAAGACCGTGGCCGCGGCAGTGAAGTCGCGCTTCGACAACAGCGGGCAGACCTGCATCGCGGCCAAGCGCTTCATCGTGGTCGAGGCGGTGGCCGATGAATTCACCCGTCGCTTTGTGCAGGCGGCGGGCGAGCGCCAGTACGGCGATCCCGATGAGCGGGGCACCACGCTGGCGCCGATGGCTCGCGCCGACCTGCGTGACGAACTGCACAAGCAGGTGCAGGCCAGCGTGGCCAAGGGCGCGCGGGTGCTGATCGGTGGTGAGCCGATTGCCGGCACCCATGCCGGCTATCCGGCCACGGTGCTCGACCAGGTCGGCCCGGGCATGCCGGCGTATGACGAGGAGCTGTTCGGGCCGGTGGCCGCGGTGATCCGGGTCAAGGATGAGGCCGAGGCACTGCGCGTGGCCAACGACACCCGCTTCGGCCTGGGCGGCAGCGTGTGGACCGGCGATCCGGTACGCGGCGAGCGCTTCGCGCAGCGCATGGAATGCGGTGCGGCGTTCGTCAACGCCATCGTCAAGAGCGACGCGCGGCTGCCGTTCGGTGGCAGCAAGCAGTCCGGTTTCGGTCGGGAGCTGGCCGACCATGGCATCCATGAGTTCATGAACATCAAGACCGTCTACGTGGCTTGATCCCGAACGGTAGTGCCGGCCGTTGGCCGGCATTGCCGGGTTGCCGGCCAGCGGCCGGCACTACCAGAAGCGGGGCATGTGCCACGACCAACGGTCGTGGCCTACCGGATTGCAGGGTATCGACGCCCCCCGTGCATGGTGGGTATCGACGCCCACGTGCATGGTGGGTATCGACCGTTGGTCGATACGCGCTACAACCACTTCGCGCGCTTGAACAACCGGTACAGCCCGACGCACACACCGCCCACGCCAACGATCATCAGCGGGTACGACCAGGGTTCGCTCAGCTCCGGCATGTGACTGAAGTTCATGCCGTACCAGCTGGTGATCAGCGTCGGCGCGGCGAGCAGCGCAGCCCAGGCGCCCAGCCGCTTGACCGTCTCGCCCTGCGCCAGTGTCACCAGCGAAAGGTTCACGCTCAGCGCGGTGCCCAGCATCTCGCGCAGGGTGTCGATCACATCGCTGATGCGCACCGCATGGTCATGCACGTCACGCACGTACAGCTTCACTTCGTCGGGGATCAGTTCGCCCTGGTAGCGGCGCAGCTGCGCCAGCACGTCCTGCAACGGCGCCACCGCCATCCGCATCTTGTTCAGTTCGCGCTTGAGCTCGTACAGCCGCACCACCGTGCTGCGCTTGTAGGTGTCGGCGAAGATGTCCTTTTCCAGCAGGTCCAGGGTGTCGCGGAAGCGGTGCACGATCGGCAGGTAGTTGTCGACCACGAAGTCGGTCACCGCGTACAGGCAGTACGACGGACCCATCTTCAGCAGCTGCGGCTCGCGCTCGACGCGTGCGCGCACCGGCGCGTAGGACAGCGAGGCGCCGTGGCGGACCGTCACCAGGAACCGCGGGCCGAGGAAGGCATGGGTTTCGCCATACTGGATGCGTTCGTCGACCATCTGCGCGGTGGTCACCACCACGAACAACGAGTTGCCATAGGTCTCGACCTTGGGCCGTTGGTGCGCATTGCGCGCATCCTCGATGGCCAGGTCGTGCAGGCAGAATTCTTCCTGCAGTTTCAGCAGCACGTCTTCGTTGGGGTCGTACAGGCCGACCCAGACGAAGCCGTTGCCGCTGGCAATGACATCGCTGATGGCATCCAGGCTGATGTCGTGGCGCTTGCCCTCGTCATCGTAGTGGACGCAGTTGATGACGCAGGTAGGGTTGGCCGAAGCGGGGGCGGAAGCGGAGGCGGGCAATGACATGCCCGCCATCGTGCGTCAGGGCCGTGTTTCGGACAAGTGAGGACGACGCGCCAGCACCCACGCCAGTGCCACGTGCACCGGCAGCAGCAGCACGATCCACTGCACGTTGTACTGCGCCTGCAGGCTCAGCCAGTGCAGCACCAGCGCGGCCATCGCCTGTACCGCCAGCAGCCACAGCACGATCCTGAACATGCGTCCCGGCACGCGCCGGCGCAGCAGTGCGATCGCGCCCGGCAGCAGCAGCACGGCCAGTGGCGAAAGCAGCAGCAGGTTGCGGTTGGCCCATGCGGCGTAGTGGATGCTGAAGCCCCACAGGAACACCAGCACGCCACCGAACAGGGCGCACAGCAGCCAGAACGGCACGGCCAGCCCGGCCAGCAGGCGCGGGCGGTTGCGCAGCGCCAGCACGCCAGCGGCGATCACCAGGCCACACAGCAGCCACGGCCACCAGCGGCGTGCGAACTCCTTCGGCTCCGGATCGATGCGGTGCGGCAACAGTTCCTGTTCGGACTGCACCAGCGGCCGGCCATCGCTGTTGCGTGCCTGGCGCAGGGCATCGGCCAGGCGCATCGGGACGAACGCTTCCTGCCAGCGCGACAGCGGCTGGTCGGCGAACGGTCCGAGGCCCACATCGAAGCCCAGCCACATCCATGGTGCCGGCGAGGCCAGACGGACCGATTCACTGCGATAGGTGTTGCCACGCGAGCGCCCCGACAGCTGCGACTGCAGGCCGCCGCCGAGCGCCTTGTCCAGCGTGTCGCGCACCATCGTCGCGCAGTTGGCGGTGTAGTAATCGTAGTGGTAACGCGCGTTTTCCGGCTTGGCCCGCTCGGCCAGGCCGGCGGCCAGCGAGCGCGCCTGGTCCGGGCGCAGGTCCAGCCATTGCACGCTGGCGCCACGGCCGGTCTCGTCGTAGTACGACAGGTCCTGCTGCAGCGGCAGCGCCACCAGGTAGTACATCATGTCGCCGCGCGCGAAGCGGCTGACGAAATCGTCCTCGGACGGATCGAAGTAGCCGAAGTTGTACGAGGTCGCTTCACCGCTGAGCGGATCGACCACCACGATGGCGTCATGGCCGAAGCGTTCGAAGAACACCGTGCCCGGCTGCATGGTCACCACGCCGATGCGCGGAGCAGGGGCTTCAGCGCTGGCCGCGGGCACGGCAGGTGTGGCCGGCGCCGGCTGCGCGAAGGCGGCCAGCGGCAGGGCCATGGCCAGCACGTAGAGTGCCAGCCACACCATGAGGATCAGGCCGCGGCGCTTCAAGCGTCGTCCTGCGCGTCCGGCGGCAGCACGGTCACGTGGAAGGCCTGTACCCGGCGCGCATCGGCGCGGGCCACGCGGAACATGAAGCGGTCCAGCGCCAGCTCGTCACCGACTTCCGGCAGGTGGCCCACGGCCTCGGTGACCAGGCCGCCGATGGTGTCGTAGTCCTCGTCGGAGAACGTCGCGCCGAAACGCTCGTTGAAGTCGCCGATCGGGGTCAGCGCGTCGACCACGTACTGGCCGTCGGACTGGATCGCGATCTGCGCCGAGGGATCCTCGGCCTCGTCATGCTCATCGTCGATCTCGCCGACGATCTGTTCCAGCACGTCCTCGATGGTGACCAGGCCGGCGACACCGCCGTACTCGTCCACCACGATGGCCATGTGGTTGCGCGACAGGCGGAATTCCTTCAGCAGCACGTTGAGCTTCTTCGCTTCCGGGATCAGGACCGCCGGGCGCAGCAGCTCGCGCACGTTGGCCGGACCGTTGTCGGCGACCACGCCGCGCAGCAGGTCCTTGGCCAGCAGGATGCCAAGGATGTCGTCCTTGTTCTCGCCGTGCACCGGGAAGCGTGAATGGCCGGATTCGACCACCTGCTTCATCAGTTCCAGGAAGGGCGCTTCAACTGGCAGCGAGACCATCTGCGAGCGCGAGATCATCACGTCGCCCACGGTCAGCTCGGCCACCGAAATGGCGCCTTCCATCATCTTCAGGGTATCGGCGGCGATCAGACCCTCTTCCTGCGCGGTGTGCAGGACAGCGACCAGCTCGTCGCGGGTATGGGGTTCGCCGGAGAAGGCGGAGGTCAGGCGTTCAAGCCAGCCGCGCTTCTTTTCACTGTGCTCCGCAGGGGAGCTACTACTGTCGTCTTCTGACATCTCTGGAAAAAAGGCACCCGGCAGGCCGGGCGTTGACCCAAGTCTAGCAGGATGTGACGGCCTGTCAGTGACTGCCGGTGACCGGGGCTGGGGCGGCCGCGGCCGGCTTCTCTTCGGGCAGGTCCAGGCTGTAGGTGCAGCCGGCCAGGGTCTTGCCCGGGTGGGAGGCCACGGTGGAGACGCTGAGGATGATCGACTCGATCTGGGCCTCGCCGGTCTTCGGGTCGGTCACGTCGCGGCTGACCAGCTCGCGGCCGGCCATGAACTTGCCGTCCTGGTCGTAGCCGGTCTCCAATTCCAGCCGTTTGGCCAGCGGGCGTGGGTCGGCCTGGTCGAGGACGGCCATGACGCTGGCGCCGGCCACCGCCACCCGATCGGTCTGTTGGCCGAAGACGGTGATCGGGCTGGCCAGCCGGAACTCGCTCATGAACTGGTTGCCCTGCGGCAGCGGCTGCAGGCCCTGGGCCACGGCCTTCAGCGGATCGGCCAGCAGCGGCGCCAGCGCGGCCTGCTCGGCCACGCCTTGGCGGCATTCGATGAGGGCCGGCAGGTCCAGGCGGGTGGCGAAGGCGGAGGGAGCGGCGAGGGCACAGAGCAGGGGCAGACAGCAGCGCAGTGACACGGTCGGTTTCCGCAGGCGAGGGGCCGCCATCATAGCCCCGGCGAGCGTCGGAACAGCCCGCTGAGAAGGCGCAGGAAACCGGTCATCGCCCGCCGTACGACCATCAGTGAGAGAGTCAGCACGACCGCAAGCATGGCGACCTGCATCGATTGCCCCGCGATGCGCGCCACCGCCGGCCACAGGCCCGGGCTGGTCAGCCAGGGCATCAGTTCCGCCGCGGCTGTCCTGGCCACTTTCATGTAGATCACGGCCAGCACGAACAGCACCAGCAGCGAGGTGCGGCTGGCGTGGAAGAACGGCAGTGCATTGACCGGCCTGCCAAACCGCTGCTGCAGCAGCGTTCGCCACAGCACTGGCAGGGTCAAGGCACCGACCAGTATCAGCACCATCGACGTTTCCCACAGCCCCGGCAGGTGGGCGGGTTCCGCTCTACCTGTGAAGTGCGGGCCGAACATGCCGATCGCCAGCCCGGCCAGCAGGCACACGGGCGACAGCAGGGCCAGGCTGCGCAGCAGCCAGTGCCTGCCGCCGGGGTCGCGGGCGCTGATGCGGCGCACGGTGTGAGCGCCCAGCACCAGCAGGCCCGCGAGCAGGCCGGCGGCCATCGCAAACGTCGTGAAGCTGTTCCCTGGGTTCATCCTTTTTCCTTCCGCGTCCTGGCCGGTGTTGAACAGTAGCTCAGCGCATGGCTGGCACTCCAGCCGTGGCGCAGTCAGGGCGGACTCCAGCGCGTGGCCGCTGGGTACCAGCGCAGCCTGACCGGGTAGCCCAGTCGCGCCTGCAGGTGGTCACGCACGGCCGCCGCCGTCGCGCGGTTGGCTGGGGTATCCCGCAGCTCCACCTCCAGCTCCCCGGTCTTGACATCCAGGCCATGGCCGAACAGGTCGGGCAGCTGGGCCCGCAGCCAGTCCTGCTGTGCGTGCAGGCGGCGCGTCATCTCCGCTTCGGTCATCGCGGCGCCGGTGATGTAGCGCACACGTTGCGGGCCATCCGCCCCTGGATGTGTCTCATCGGCCTCGGGTGCGGCGCCTGTCAGTCGCACGACAACGTTCCAGCCCCTCGCATTGTCCACCCAGATGCCGGCCAGACGTGCCGCGTGCCGCGCTTCCAGGCGCTCGATCAGTGCCCGTTGCTGGGCAGTGGCGACGATGTTGCGGGTGTCGCGCTCGCTGCTGCCGAAGAACGCCCGTAGTTCGGCGATCTTTGCGGCGATGTCGGCCTCGCTGTCGCTGGCGGGGAACGGTGAGGGACGGTCAGGATCGGGCATCAGGCCTGCCCCGGACTGCAGTAGCGCGGCAAGCACAAGTGCGGGCAGGGTCATGCTGCGCTCCTCTTCCGTGAGTGCGTGGGCTCGGAACAGGGCCCGGTGTCAGCGCTCGCCCGCGTAGGGGTCGTCGATGCCCAGCTCGGCCAGGATCTCCCGTTCCAGCTGTTCCATCGCTTCGGCTTCCTTGTCGTCCTCGTGGTCCCAGCCGAGCAGGTGCAGCACGCCGTGCACGGTCAGGTGCGCGTAGTGGGCGTTGAGCGCCTTGCCCTGTTCGTCGGCCTCCCGCGCTACGACAGGTGCACAGATCACCAGATCGCCGAGCAGCGGGAACTTGACGCCCTTGGGCAGGCCTTCGGGCACTTCGGCCGGGAAGCTGAGCACGTTGGTGGCGTAGTCCTTGCCACGGTAGTGGCGGTTCAACGACTGGCCTTCCTTGGCGTCGACCACGCGGATGGCCAGGTCGGCCTCGCGGATGCGGCCCTTCAGCGCGGCAGCCACCCACTTGCGGAAGCTCACTGCCGCCGGCAGGCCGGCACGCGGCAGGGCGTAACTGACGGCGACGTCCAGTCGCACGGGACCACGGGTCATGGAGTTGCTCCAGGTTGGATCTGATGCAGGTCGCGGCGGTCGTAGGCGCTGACGATACGCGCCACCAGCGGGTGGCGGACCACGTCGCGGGATTCGAAGAAGGTGAAGCTGACACCCTCCACGTCGCGCAGCACATCGATGGCGTCGCGCAGGCCCGACTTCACGTGCTTGGGCAGGTCGGTCTGGGTCAGGTCACCGGTGACCACCGCGGTGGAGCCGTAGCCGAGGCGGGTCAGGAACATCTTCATCTGCTCGATGGTGGTGTTCTGTGCTTCGTCCAGGATCACGAACGCATCGTTGAGCGTGCGGCCGCGCATGTAGGCCAGCGGCGCGATCTCGATGACGTTCCTTTCCAGCAGCTTGACCACCTTTTCCACGCCCATCATCTCGTACAGGGCGTCGTACAGCGGTCGCAGATAGGGATCGACCTTCTGGCTCAGGTCGCCGGGCAGGAAGCCCAGCTTCTCGCCGGCTTCCACCGCGGGACGGACCAGGATCAGCCGCTGCACCCGCGATTCGTTCAGCGCTTCGACTGCGCTGGCCACGGCCAGGAAGGTCTTGCCGGTGCCGGCCGGCCCGATGCCGAAGTTGATGTCGTGGGTTGCGATCTGGTGCAGGTAGCGGGCCTGGTTGGCACCGCGCCCGCGTACCGTGCCGCGCTTGACCTTGATCGCCACCTCCTGCGCTTCGTAGGAGCGTTCGGCGATCTGCTCGACATTGGCCTGCGCCAGGCGCAGGTGGATGGCGTGGTTGTCGAAGGTGGTTTCGCCGGCTTCGGCGTACAGCGCTTCAACCAGCTTCTGCGCCTCGACGATGGCTTCCTTCGGCCCGCTGATGCGGAACACGAAGCCACGGTTGGCGATTTCCACGCCGAGTTTCAGTTCGATCTGCCGCAGGTGCCCGTCGAACGGGCCACACAGGTTGGCCAGCCGTTCGTTGTCTTCCGGCGACAGGGTGAAGTCTCGATGCTCGATGCTTTTCATTGCTTCGGGTGGGGCGGACGCCTTCCACCGCAGTGTATTCAGGGGAGACAAGGGTAGCGCGCGTGCGGGGCACACGGCCAGCAGACGGTCGATACAGCGTTTTCCACACCCGGTGTGGACGGGGGGCGCGAAAACCTGTGGATAGACCTTCGCAATGCTTGTGCCACAAGGCCCATGAGGTCCTGGTGAAAAAAACGTCATGGTCGCTCGTCGCTTCGGCAGCACTGCCGCGGGGGCCTGCACGGGGGCATTCATCGTGACGACAGTGCAGGTTTCGTTGCCGGGCGAGCAACAAAGCTGGGCGCTGGCGGATTTCCACAACGGTTGTGGAATGATGCCGAATCAACCTGTGGATAGGTGGTGCGGAGCCTTGCAGCAAAAGGCGTGCCGGCGCGTGGCGAAAAAACCGCCAGGGCTGATCGGAATCATTGAGGGTGCACGGGGCACATGGCACCGTGTCGCCGTCGCAGGAGGGGATGGCATGGGCATCGGCAACGGGATGCGAGGAATCGGACTGGCGGGCATCGGCCTGCTGGCCGGGTGTGTGCAGTCAACACCGACTGCACTGGGCACGCTGGAGTGGGACCGGATCACGGTGCCGGCGCCGGCGGCCGAAGTGATCGCCACGGTGGAGGTGCGCGAGGGACAGCAGGTCAAGGCCGGCGCCGTGCTGATGCAGCTCGACCCGGCCCGCGGCGACGCGCAGTTCGCCGCAGCGCAGGCTGATACGGCGCGTGCGCAGGCGCAGCTGGAAGAACTGAAGATCGGCCCACGCCAGGAGCAGATCGCGCAGGCCCAGGCGCAACTGGCCGCGCTGCGCGCACAGGCTGCCGAAGCAAGTGCCTATTACCGGCGGGTCCAGCCGTTGGCACAGCAGCGCTTGATTGCCGCCGCTGAGCTGGATCGTGCACGTGCCGCCGCCGGCAATGCCGAGGCCAGCGTGCGTGCTGCCGAGCAGGCCTGGCTGGAGCGGGTGCACGGCAGCCGTGTGCAGGATATCGCCCAGGGCCAGGCCGCCGCCGATGCCGCGCAGGCGCAACAGGCAGTGCAGGCCGTGAACCTGCAGAAGCTGCAATTGCGTGCGCCGCGCGACGGCGTGGTCGATGCCTTGCCTTACCGGCAGGGCGACCAGGCACCGGTCGGCGCGCCGCTGGCGGTGATGCTGGTCGGCGAGCGCCCCTATGCGCGCGTCTACCTGCCGCAGCCATTGCGGTTGCAGGTCAAGGTCGGGCAGGTCGCGCAGGTGCACCTGGAAGGGCAAGGCACTGCGTTGAAGGGGCATGTGCGCTCGATCCGCAGCGAGCCTTCATTTACTCCGTACTACGCACTGACCGGTGACGACGTCGCGCGCCTGAGCTACCTCGCCGAGATCGAAGTGGACGCTCCCTCCGACATGCAGAAGCTGCCGGCGGGAATGCCGGTGCAGGTGAGCTTCTGAACACCGGCAACGACATCGCGGTGCATGCCCAGGGCCTGACCCGCCGCTTCGGCGATCTGCTGGCCGTGGACAATGTCGACCTGACCGTGCCGCGTGGCCAGGTCTATGGCTTCCTGGGCCCGAACGGGTCGGGCAAGTCGACCACCATCCGCATGCTGTGCGGCCTGCTGGAACCGAGTGCCGGCCAGATCGAGGTGCTCGGCCTGGCCGTGCCGGAGCAGGCCGAGGCACTGCGCCGGCGCATCGGCTACATGACCCAGCGCTTCTCGTTGTATGAAGACCTTTCGGTGCGCGAGAACCTGGAATTCCTCGCCGCCATCCAGGACCTGCCGCGTACGCAGGCCCGGCAGCGGGTCGACGAACTGCTGCAGCAGTACCGTCTCCTGGACCGGCAGCCGCAGCTGGCCGGCACCCTCAGTGGTGGCCAGAAGCAGCGCCTGGCGCTGGCCGGCGCCGTCGTGCACGCGCCCGAGCTGTTGTTCCTGGACGAGCCGACCAGCGCGGTCGACCCGGAGTCACGCCGCGATTTCTGGGAGGCCCTGTTTGAACTTGCCGACGCCGGTACCACCGTGCTGGTATCGACCCACTACATGGACGAAGCCGAGCGCTGCCACCGGCTGGCGATCCTCGATCGAGGCGCGCTGGTGGCCGATGGCACGCCGGCCGAACTGTGTGCACGGCTGGACGGCCGCACGCTGCAGGTCACGTCGGCGCAGCCGCGGCAGGCCAGCCGCGCATTGTCTGAGCTGCCCGGCGTGCTGAGCGTGGCACAGATCGGCACGCAGCTGCGCGTGCTGTGCAGCGAGGCGGCCGCCGATACGCCAGCGTTGCGGCGCGCGCTGGCCAACGCCGACCCGCAGGCCCGCATCGAGGCGGTGGCGCCGAACCTGGAAGACGTCTTCGTCGCCGCCACCCGCGGCCGTGGCCGGGAGCCAGCGGCATGAACCTGCGCCGGCTGTGGGCGATCATGCTCAAGGAATTGCGCCAGCTGCGCCGCGACCGCATCACGCTGGCGATGATCGTCGGCATTCCGGTGATGCAGCTGCTGCTGTTCGGCTACGCGATCAATCTCAACCTGCGCCACCTCGACGCAGGTGTCGCCGACCAGGCCAACAGTGCGGCGTCACGCGCGCTGGTGCAGGACATGGTCGCCACCGGCGTGATCACGCCGCGCAGCGAAGCCTATACGCCCGACCAGTTGATGCAGGCGCTGCGGCGTGGCGAGATCAGTGTCGGCATCGTGGTGCCGGCCGACTTCGAGCGCCGTCGCTTCGATGGACGCGAGGCGGTGCAGGTGCTGGTCGATGGCAGCGACACCGTGGTGCAGAGCGCGGCGATCCAGCTGGCGCAGGTGCCGCTGGAGACGCGACCGACCAGCAACACGCGGCCGCTGCGCGAAGGCAGCATCGCCGGGGGTCCAATCAGCGTGACCAGCTTCTACAACCCGCAGCGGCGTTCGGCGGTGAACATCGTGCCAGGCCTGATCGGGGTGATCCTGACCATGACCCTGGTGATGTTCACGGCGGTGGCGGTGGTGCGTGAACGCGAGCGCGGCAACATGGAGCTGCTGATCGCCACGCCGGTGTCACGCAGCGAACTGATGGTGGGCAAGGTGCTGCCCTATGCAGCCATCGGCCTGCTGCAGACCACGCTGGTGCTGGTGCTGGGCACCTGGCTGTTCCAGGTGCCGATCCGAGGCAGCCTGCTCGATATCTACCTGGCCGCGGTGCTGCTGGTGCTGGCCAACCTCGCACTGGGCTTGCTGATTTCCACGCGCGCTCGCTCGCAGTTCCAGGCGATGCAGATGACGTTGTTCCTGTTCCTGCCGTCGATCCTGCTGTCGGGCTTCATGTTCCCGTTCGCGGGCATGCCGCGGCCGGTGCAATGGCTGGCCGAAGTACTGCCGCTGACCCACTTCCTGCGCCTGGTGCGCGGCATCATGCTGCGCGGCGCCTCGCTGTGGGAGCTATGGCACGACGCACTGGCGCTGCTGGCCTTCATCGCGGTGATGATGACCCTGGCGATCCTGCGTTTCCGCAAGCGTTTGGATTGAGGCATGCCGACCAACGGTCGGCATCCACCCCGGCAGGTGCCGGCCACTGGCCGGCATCAATTCGGTGGGTGCCGACCGTTGGCCGGCATCAATTCGGTGGGTGCCGACCGTTGGCCGGCATCAATTCGGTGGGTGCCGACCGTTGGCCGGCATCAATTCGGTGGGTGCCGACCGTTGGCCGGCATCAA